>JBDLKA010000160.1:0-5907 GCA_039714075.1 Candidatus Krumholzibacteriota bacterium
TGCTCGACGCCTCGCCGGCCCCGGTCGCCTGAACCGGGGCCGGTCAACAGGAAAGGAAATCATGGAGCGCAACATCGTTCTCAAGGACGGCCGGTCCATCCATATCCGTCCGCTGATGCCCGCCGACGCCGACGCTTCCCTGGAATTCTTCTTCGGCCTGCCTCCGGACGAACGGCGTTACCTGCGCCGCGACGTGACCGATCCCGAGGTCGTCCTGGCGCGCATCCGTGAAAATGATTCCTGCGAAGTGGAGCGGTTGGTGGCGGTTCATGACGACCTCATCGTGGCTGACGGATCCTTCGAGCACGAGCGGTACGGGTGGGGCGAGAAGATCGCGCAGATACGCCTGATCGTGGCGCCCGATTTCCGCCGCACCGGCCTGGGAACGGTGCTGGCCCGCCTTCTGTACGTCATCGCCAACAACCACGACGTGGCCCGCATCAACGTGCGCATGCTGCGGCCCCAGGCTGCGGCGCGGGACATCTTCCGGCGACTGGGTTTCCGCGAGGAATTCATCCTGCCCGATCACGTGCGCGACCTGGACGGCAACCTGCAGGACCTCATTCTCATGAGGTGCAACCTGTCGATGCTGTGTGACGGGAACCTCGAAACCAGCACCAATCGGGAGGGTTGAAGGGCACCTGTCAGGCGTGCTCGATATTCGTATAAAGAGAAATCTCATGTTCCAGGGTCAGCAGGTCCCCCACGTTCAACCCATGCAAGTCATCATGCCCGTTGATGCGCGCGAGAACCTCCAGCTCCCGGCCCGTTCCCTTGGCGAAGTTGACGAACCGCCGCACGGATAAATCGATGTCGAAACGCTTCCTCAATTCAGGATCCTGCGTGGCGATGCCCACCGGGCAGCGGCCCGTATCGCAGATGCGGTATTGCTGGCAACCGACGGCGATCATCGAGGAAGTCGCCAGGGCAACCGCGTCGGCGCCCATCGCCAGAGCCTTGGCGATGTCGGTGCTGTCGCGGAATCCGCCGGTTATGCAAAGGGTCGCCTTGTTGCCTGCCTGATCCAAAAATTTGCGCGCCCGGTGCAGGGCGAAAACCGGAGGCAAACAGACGTTGTCCTTCACGAAATCGGGGCCTGAACCGGTTCCTCCGCCCCGGCAATCGATGGTGAGGAAATCCGGCGCGGCGGCCACCACCACCGCCAGGTCGGCCTCGATACGACCGGCCGTGATTTTGACCCCGACAGGGCGGCCGCGGGTCATCTCCCTGAGTTTGGCCACGCGTCTTTTCAGATCCCCGGGCGAATCGATCCCCGTATGCCGCCCCGGCGAATGGCTGTCCCTGTCCACGGGGATGCCCCGAATGGCTGCGATCTCACCGGTGATCTTGGTCCGGGGTAGAGTTCCACCCAAACCCGGTTTGGCCGCCTGACCGATCTTGATCTCGATCGCGTCGGCCAGTTTGATGTTCTCTTCGCGATGGGAAAAATCCGCCGTGCCCAATTCGTAGATGTAGGAACCCGCCGCGGCCTGTTCGTCGGGAAGCATGCCGCCTTCACCCGAGCAGGCGGCAATGCCCACCTCCTTCGACCCGCGCGCCAGGGCGATCTTGGCCTCCCGGGATAATGCGCCGTAGGACATGTGGGAAACGTAGAACGGAAGCTCCATTTCCAGGGGATGGGCGCATTGGGGACCTATGACTGTCCGGGTTGATACCGGAACGTCCCCATTCAGGGGCATGGGATCGAGTTGGGCGCCCCGAAACAGGACGCTGTCCCAGTCGGGGAATTTTCTTTGCGTGCGCATCGGCGAAGACGTGCTCGCACCGGTCCTGGCCAGGTGGGCAATCCGGGCGTACCTGGTTTCAAACTCATCGGAGTCGCGGGACCATTCCTTCAGGTATTCAGCCAGGGGATCATCGTTCCCGGCAGCGGTCGTCACGGGCGCGGCCGCGGTTTCATCCGCCGCGGTACTTTCCTTGAGTGTGAATTCATCCGGCCCGACCCCGCAAACGGGGCACTCATCCGGAGGATGGTCCCCGACATGCTCATAACCACAAACGTCGCAGACCCAGGTTTGTTGAGGTTTCCCCGACATTGCATCCCCCTTTCGCCATATGGCCATCCGCGGCGCCAGGTTCGGTGATCTTATTATATCAGAGTAGGTTCAGGGTCAGGAAACCGCACCGCGATTCTTAATTTGGGGGTTGGCTTGAGCGTCGGCTTCAAACTCCTTGCTGCGCAAATTGATCTGCGTCAACAGGTGCTCGAAAATGTACCAGTGGAAGGGCTGGAACAAACGCCAGTACATATCCCCCCACAGGCTTTTCGTGGCGTAGTGGGCGGTGATTCCCAGCCGGCGGTGGTCCTGTTCGTCCTTGATGTCGAACTCGAGCCACGCCCGCCCCGGCATGCGCATCTCCGCCCGCAGCAACAGACGTCTGTTCCACTGCAGATCCTCCACCCGCCAGAAATCGATGACGTCGCCGATGCGCAATTCACGGGCGCTGCGCCTGCCGCGCGCGGTCCCGACCCCGAAGATCATGCGATCGAAAGCGCCGCGGGCGCGCCACATCCAGTTGACGTTGAACCAGCCCTCCCGGCCGCCGATCCGGTTGATCGCCGTGAACAGCGCCGCAGCCGGCCTTTTTGTCTCCAGGGAATAGGCGGCCCGATAACGCGGCGGCCGGCGCAACTGATACAGCTTGATGGCCAGCTCGTGGGCCGGTGGATAGGCATCGGACCAGCGGGTGGCCACGCGGTCCTGTTCCTCGCGGCTCAGGGCGCGAACCAGCGCCGCGCGGTACGAAATCGGGGTGAAGGGAATCAGCCTCCGGATGGCCGTGCTGTCGCAAACCGTGTCGTCCCTCAACCCCTCGACCAGACACTTCGCGATGGGCGCCGGCACGGGGGTCAAAAGGTTGATGGCGTAGGACACCAGCCGGGTGCCCCGGACGGGCACGTCGATGAAACGAGTGGGCTTGCCCAGGACGGATGACACCTCGTCCATCATCTGGCGGTAGGTCATGACCTCGAGGCCGCCGATATCGAAGGTTTGATTTCCCTCCAGCGGCGCTTCCATCACCCCGACAAGATACTTCAGCACGTCGCGGATCCCGATGGGCTGACCCAGGTTGTCCGCCCAGGCCGGGAAGGGGATCACCCGCAACCGGTCGATCAGGGCCTTGATGATCTCGAACGAGGCGCTGCCTGAACCGATGATGATCGACGCCCGCAGGAACGTGCACGGCACCGAACCGCCGGCCAGCTCTACGGCCACCTGCTGGCGGCTGTCGAGGTGGGCCGACAGGCGATCTTCCGTCGCCCCCAGCCCGCCCAGATAAATGATCCGCTGCACTCCCGCTTTCCGGGCCGCCTCGCGGAAGTTGCGGGCCGACTCCAGGTCGGCGCGGGCGAATTCCTCGGGACCGAGCACCAGGGAGTGGATGAGATAGTAGGCGACCGATACGCCCTCGAGAACGCGGTCCAGGGATTCGCGGTCCAAAGCATCGCCCAGGACGATCTCGACTTCGGGCCACGAGGCGAGGTCGCCGGTTTCGCCCCCTCCCCGGACCATGGCCCGCACCTTGTACCCGCGGGCCGCCAGTTCCGGCACCAGGCGCCCCCCGATATATCCCGCGGCGCCCGTCACCAGGACAGGACCGATGTCGGTACGGGGGTTCGTCGGCAGATCGGAACAACGGGGCTCGAAGGGAACCCGGTCCGTCAAGGGAGGATCCTGTTGCTCATGGTTGGTCATAAATCCTTACCAAACCATCCTGAAACCGGTTGCCGGATATATCAAACACCATCATACCTGATGGGAGTTTAATTGGACATAAATGTCTTTTTATATTGAACACCTACCATTCTTGTAGTTAATATCCCTGACGAATTGCGCCACTTGATAATTTTTTATCGGGGGACCGGCGCCTGAAATCCTCCGTCGCCACTCACAGGGAGATTGTCATGAAAGCACTCGTTCTCGCTGCGTGCCTGATTCTGGTCGCAGTGCCCGCCCTCGCCGCGGATTCCAATCTGCCGGCAGCCATGACCGAACAGACACGCGAGTGTCTCGAATGTCATTCGGACGACAATCCGGGGCTGTACCAGCAGTGGGGCGCCAGTCCCCATTACGGCGCCAACGTCGGTTGCTACGAATGCCATATGGCCGACGCCAATGACGTGGACGTTCTCAAGGACGGCATCCACGACGAGTACGTCATCTCCACCATCGTCAGCCCCCTGGATTGCAAGCGCTGCCACTCCAAGGAAGTGGATGAGTTCGTGAACTCCCACCACGCCAAGGCCGGCCGCATCATGGGCTCGCTGGACAACCTGCTGGCCGAGGTCGTCGAGGGCAACAACAGCCTGGTGACGCCCATGTTCCCCGCGGGCATCAGCCCCGCCGCGGTCAACGGCTGCTGGCAGTGCCACGGCTCGGTCGTCCGGGTCATGGAAAACGGCCAGCTGGATCCGGCCACCTGGCCCAACACCGGCATGGGCCGGGTCAACCCCGACGGTTCCGAGGGCAGCTGCACGGCCTGCCATCAGCGCCACGACTTCGATATCGCCCAGGCCCGCCATCCGGACAACTGCGGCAAGTGCCACATGGGCCCGGACCATCCGCAGAAGGAAATCTACGAGGAGTCCAAGCACGGCATCGCCTTCAAGGCCCACCTGGACGATATGAACCTGGACAGCCCCAAATGGATCGTGGGCGAGGACTACACCGCCGCTCCGACCTGCGCCACCTGCCACATGAGCGCGACCAAGACCCAGGACATCAGCCACAACATCGGCCTGCGCATCAAGTGGAACAACCGGCCGCCCAGCAGCAAGCTGTCGCACGAGACCGACGCGAAATGGGGCTTGGAGTCCGCTTCCATTTCGGCCGACACTCGTCGTGCAAACATGGAAGAGGTCTGCAGCAACTGCCACCAGGCGACCTTCGTCGACAATTTCTTCGTGCAATACGAGTCGCTGCTGACTCTCTATGAAGAGAAGTATGCCGCACCCGGAAAGGCCCTGTACGGAGCCGCGGCCGCGGTTCTCAAGACGCGGTCGGACTACGCGCGGTTCTCGCACCCGATCGATTGGACCTGGTTCGAAATCTGGCACCACGAAGGTCGTCGCGCGCGTCACGCCGCTTCGATGCAGGCGCCGGACTACACCCACTGGCACGGCACCTACGATCTGGCCAAGCACTGGATGACCAAGTTCGTGCCCGAGATCAAGGACATCATCCACGAGTATCGCGACGAGGCGCCGACCGAGGTCGCCGCGCTCGAGAAACTCCTGAAGGAAACCATGTCCAGCGACAACTGGAAGTGGTCCCTGAACCAGGAGGATCCGGCCGTGAAAAAGGCCCGCGACGAGCGGCAGAAGGAATTCACGGATCGGTATAAATAGGGCGCGATCGTAAAACGGAAGCGTTTCGGGGGAGGCCGACTTTATGCGGCCTCCCCCTTGTTTTCCCCGGTCGTAGTGTGAGATAATGACCGCAGGGGGTAACATCATGACCGGCAGATATTTAGTTTTTTCGATTCTGTTTCTTCTGTGCGCCCTTCCCGCTCTCGGCCAGGACTGGGACTGGACTCCCGCCGGTACGCCGCCGGGCGTGACCTCGCTGAACGACATCGCCATCGACCCGCAGGTCCCCGGCACGTGGTTCCTCGGCACGGGTGATGGTCTTTACGTGACACGGGATTTCGGCTCGAGCTGGGATCACGCCTTCAGCGGCTGGATCCTCGATGTCGTCCAGTCGCCGACGAATTCGGACCGCCTCTTCGCCTCGGCCCGGGACAGCCTCTACCGGTCCGAGGACCGGGGTTACACCTGGTCCCTGGTCCACGTCTTTCCGGGCCGGGTGCAGAACATCCACATCAGCGAAGCCGACAGTTCGGTCTACGCGGGGCTGCGCTGGTACTCCGACATTCCCTCGCCGG
>JBDLKA010000161.1:0-5494 GCA_039714075.1 Candidatus Krumholzibacteriota bacterium
ACTACGTCCTGTTCAACAACAACCTGCTGCCGGCGGGAGTCCATGATATCAGCGTGGAGAACTTATATGGAGATGAGCCTTACACTGTCGAAGCGGTTGGGTCGGCCAGCCTGCCGATTCCCATCGGCGGCAATTATGGACCGTACACGATGCCCATTACGGACATGCTCCACCTGTACAACATCTATCTCGAGCAGGATACCTACGCGTTTCGGCTGGACAACCTGGCGGCCGCCGTGGATTGGGGCTTCGCGCTGCACCCCCACGATATCCCCTACCAGGGACGCCATAATGCGATGATCGGTGGCGCGGCCTACATGGCCGGACCCGGGGATCCCGAGTGGTTCACGGTGGATGTCCCGGTGGCGGGTTATTACGGCCTGGCCGTGTTCAAGGCCCGGCCTTCCGGGTTCGACATCGAAGGCGAGTACAGGCTGACGATCCTGCAGGGAGTCAGCGATGTGCCCGACGAGGAGGACCTCCCGGTGGCGACCGCCTTGGCCGGGGTCCATCCCAACCCCTTCAATCCGCAGACGACTATTTCCTATGAACTGGCGGCTGCAGCTGTGGTCGCGTTGGAAATCTACGACGTGAAGGGCGCTTTGGTGCGGTGTCTGGTCAACGAGTCGATGCCCGCCGGGCGCCATGCCGTGGTCTGGAACGGCGAGGACGATTCCGGCGCGCGCGTGGCCAGCGGGGTCTATCTGGCGCGGTTCACCGCGGGCGCGCACCGCGTAGTCCGGAAGGTGGTGATGGTGAAATAACCGCCGCAATATTTCCCCCCATCTTCGTGATGGGACAGGCAGGGGGCGCCCCGGGGGATTGGCGCTCCCTGTTTTTCGTTTCACTCTGCTATAATCTTCAGGAAATTAACCGCCACCGTGATTTTTGCCCCAACCCTGCGTCAAACATTATGGATGCTCGTATCGCACACGAATCCGAAGACCTGAAGCTGCTGGGAAAAGCCCTCGAGCATCCCGACAGCGACGCGGGCCGACGCGCGGCCTCGACGCTGCTCGGCCGGTACCGCGAACGGGTCTACATCTGGTGCCTGCGCTACACGCGCGATCACGAACAGGCTTTGGACATGGCGCAGGAAGTGTTGATCAGCGCCTACCGGAACCTGGATTCGTTCGGCGGTCGGTCACAATTTGGATCGTGGATTTTTTCGATCACGCGCAACCGGTGCCTGAGCGAATTGCGGCGGCCGGCGTTGCTGGTGGATGAGGATTCCGACCCTGACGACCGGGCCTCGGGTTCCGCGGCTCCGGACCAGGCGCTGGAAGACCGGCTGGCCGAGGAAGAATTGCTGGAGTTGATCCAGCGGTGTCTGGATCCGATGGAACAACAGGCCCTGTGGCTGCGCTGTTTCGAGAAGATGCCGGTGGACGAGATCACAAAGGTTTTGGCGATCACGGAGGCCTCGGGTGCACGCGGAATCTTGCAGCGGGCGCGACGAAAACTGAGGGCGGCGATCACGGAAGGCGAGTCATGAATGACGGATGTTTGAAACCCGATGAATTGGCGGACCTGACCGCGGACGACCCGCGTCTCGCCCACGTGGAAGAGTGCCCGCGGTGCCGGGCGGTCATGATGTCGTACCAGGCGTTCATGGATCCGGCGGATATTCCGGCCGGCGCCGACCTGGATGATGCCCAGGTGCGGTTATCGGCTGCGTTGGAGCAGGAGATGGAGGTGGTTCGTCCCGCCCCCACGTTTTGGACCCCCTTTCGAGTGCGGACGTTCGCGGCGGCGGCCGCGGTTCTGATCGTGGCGGTGGGCTTGTCGCTGTTCGGTGGCGGGCCTGAAGTAATATCGACCGATGGGCCGGTTCTGCGCGGGGTGGGCGCTTCTGCCGAGCTTTTCCGTATTGATATGTCCAAACAGGAGAATGGGGAATTCTGGGTGAGCTGGCCGGCGATCGATGAGGCCACCGGGTATCGGGTGGTGATTTATGGCGAGGATCTCGAGCCGATTCTGGGATATGACGCCGAGTCGGCTACCGCATACAAGTTCGAACCGCCGGCCGGCGCTGCGTTCTGCCGGGTGATCGCGTTTCGGGACGGGGACGAGATAGGGAAGTCGGACCCCTGGTATTTTGACGATTGCTAGCCGGGCGCAGATCCCCTGGGTGAATCCTCCCTCAGGCTTGCTCCCAGGCATACCCCCGCTGCCTGGGCGGCGAACGGGCCGGGCCGCCGGAGGATTGCGGCGGACTGCCGGGATATGAACATTTTTTGAGGTTTTGCCGGATTCCGGCCATGAGGAATACGAGGATCTGACGGACTGGATCGGTGGGGAGTATGATCCGGAGGCGTTTGATCTAGGTGCGGTGGAGAAGGGGCTGAGGGAGACATTTGGGTAGGACCACAGGACCGTATACAGTATACAGGAGAACATTTGCTGGGTTTACCTTATGTAAAATAAGGAGTTAAAGGAATGATGCCCCCCGGGGGGCATTGTTGGGGAAAAATCCCCAATGAAAACGCGTTTTAGATACCGTATTTAGTGAAAGGAGGTGGCCTGCAATTGCAACCGGAATGCAGATGACCCACCCATGTTTGAATATTCATACTCCAAAGTTTGATTATGTTGACCAGAAGCTGAAGCCTGATTGGCCCCGGCCCAGGTAGCGGTGTTTAATGTGTTGTTATACAACAGGTTAAAAGAAGACCTTTGTGGGTCTTGCCCGGCACGGGCTTTGCCTTAATACTCGATAAGTCCATTTTTCAAGGGGGTAGGATATGAAAACGTTCACGAGCAGACTACCAGCGGCTGCAACAATACTGCTGATCCTTTTGTCACAATCAACGGCCAATGCATTCTCGGGCGCCGGGGCCTCATCCCTGACCTTCAACACCTCTTCCCGGGCCGAAGGGATGGGCGGCGCCGGCGTGGGACTGGCCTGGGACACCAACACGAATCACTGGGCCAATCCGGCGCTCCTGGCTTTCCGTCCGGGGATCCAGTATATCCACTTCAGCTCGAATCCCGCTGAAGGCCTGTATGACGATTTTCTACTGACCAGCAAGGAACTGACCCTGGGAGCCTACGGGGTCACCCTTCTATTGGGCACGGGGCCAGTGGACGGAGTCCGTCTGGACCTGGGTGAAATGGACCGCACGGACGAGACCGGAATTTCCACGGGTGTGTTCGAAGGATACATGAAATCCGAACACTGGGGCATCGGGGTGGATTTCGTTCAACTGGCCGAAATCATCCAGGGAAAGGAACCTGGGGCCTGGACACGCAAGCTGTCCCTGTCGGCTGGATATGTGTGGAAGGATTTCGAGGATAATCTGACGTACGACCCAGGCCAACCGGCTTCAGGCGAGGGTTACGGAACCGGCCAGGCCAGGGACTGGGGCCTTTTGCTGAAGTGGACCCCCATCAATACCGGTTTGGAAAAGGACCTCCAGGATGGCGGAACCGTGGCGTACGAGGCCGGTTTCGCCCTGGGTTACTCGAAGCTCAACAGTACCGGCGATTTCATCCATCATTATCAGGCCGACCAGTCGGATCCGTTCCCGACCATGCACGTCTACGGCGGGTCGCTGCGTTTCGCCGTACCTTTGATCGACTCCAAAAGGGAACAATGGAACGCCAACGGGTTGGGGATTCTGGGAGATGTGGTCAACCCCCTTTTCAGTTTTACGGCCGCTTTCCAGATGACCCAGCCCGGGTACGTGTGGGACGCTGCTTTACAGGATTATAAATACGAATGGGACAAGTCCGGGTCGTTCGACGAGACCGGCTACGGTTTCGAAGTGGGGCTGGCCAATATTCTATATTACCGGCGGGGGCACAAGAGGGCGGACTACTATCATGTCGATGACGCAACCGATGGGTTCGGCGTGAATCTGCAGGCCGGGCGGCTCGGGGGGGCTCGGTATGACTGGGCGTCTACGCCTAATGCGGGGGGCTTGCCGGATGTGACCAGCAGGACCTGGTCCTTTTGGGTGGATCCGGTGGCTGTTTTTGAGGTTTGGTAGATCGACCTGTAAGAACACCATTATCAAGGCTCCTTGAGGTGCCAATTTGGCACCTCAAGAATGTAATTATTATGAATTCAATTACTTAGTGTTTGAGAAAGTCCCCCCGGGGGGCCTTCGATCCCCCATGCATCCGCTTCATCGGATCGTTCGCCCCTGCCCCAAAAACACGAAATTTCTTCCCCTGGCTCCGGACCAAATCCCCGGTCGTGTCCTGGTAGATCTCCAGGAAGCTCAAAGCGAATCCCACCCGCGGATAGTCGGGGATAAGTTCGGTGATTTCCTCGGGGAGCCGGGGCAGGGCGAAGGTCCGGATCGGGGCGGGGCCTTCCACCCACCAACTGCTGGAGAGGTTTTTCGTAAACCAGGCGGTCAAGAGCCGGTCCCAGCTGGAAGTGGTGGTGAAAGCCACGCTGTCGGGAGATGTGGAAGTGACGGAAAGCTCCCCCTCCAGATTGGTAAAGGATGCCGGCACCGGGCCGGTGGATTCCTGCCAATAAAACGAGTCGGGAGACCCGTCGGTGTTCTGGTAGAACGAGGTGACGAGGTTGGAAGGGTCGTACTCGGGGACGTAGAGGGTGACCGATTCAGGGATCACGCCATCGAAGCTTTGGTTGTCGAGTCTCAGAAATGTACGCCCGGATTCGGTCTCCACGGTGCCGCGGAGGGAGCAAATTATTCGATCCCCGCCGGACGGTATCTGAACCGAAGTCGCGGTCAAGGGAGCAACATCTCCGGGCTTCTCGAAATCCAGGGTGTCCGTGTCGCCGGGTTGGAGATTGCGCCGCCAACCGCCCAGGGGAGGCGCATCGACAGGATCGATCCTCACGAATAAATCGGTGGAGCCGCCGAATATTTGAATTCTCTGAGAGGTCGGGAACGGGTTCAAGCCGGTTGTTGAGTAATTGTTGTAGGCCATCCGGTACCGCAAGCATTCCGGGGCATTGAGGAAGGTGACTTCGGCGCTTCCGGCGAAGGGATGTTGGAGGTTGCCGATGAGGGTCTTTACCGAGCCGGCAGGCACGCCCAACTGCGTGGACAACATCAACCCGAAGTCGAAGTGTTGCGCGATGGTGAAGGAGACGGTTTCCGGGTGGATATCGCTGTTTTTCAGGACCACCGTGGAGGTGCCGGACCAGGGGGCGACGTCGAGCACGTTACCCTCGGGGTCGGAGGCGAAGACCAGGCTCATGGTGGTATCGGAATCCAGGAAGTAATCCTTGGGGTGGAGGGTCAGGAGGATGTCGGGGTCCTGCTGCGGAGTGGTCGGGTCGTCGTCGGAGCAGGCGGTGAAAAGGAGGATGGTCAAGATGGAGATCGGGATCAGGAGCAGGTATTTGGGGGGCATGGGTTTCAGCATCCTTTCTGGATAGGAACGGGCCACCTGGGGTGAAGATAAGGGATTGGGGGGATGGGGGCTATGGTTTGGTAGAGCCCCCCTTTATAAATCAACTATCTCCCCCACCTGCCGATAGCAAAGGGTGATTCATCCTCCCACGGTG
>JBDLKA010000162.1:0-5292 GCA_039714075.1 Candidatus Krumholzibacteriota bacterium
GGTAATCGCCGCGGTCAGGGTGGTCTTGCCATGGTCAACGTGACCGATGGTGCCGACGTTCACATGATCCTTTGTGCGTTCAAACTTTTCGCGTGCCATTGCTGGCTACCTCCTGAAAAGTGCCTAAACCCGATTCGAATCCCGGCCTTAAGCTCCTGCGTACAACCGCGTGATTTCCGCGGCTATTTTCTCCGGCACCTTGTCGTACCGAGCCAACTGCATGGAAAACACTCCCCGACCCTGGGTCAACGAGCGTAGCTGTGTCGCGTAGCCGAACATTTCGACCAGGGGAACCTGCGCGTGGACAACCTGGTTGCCGCGCTGCTGATCCATCCCGGTCACCCGGCCTCGACGCGAGTTCAGATGTCCGGTCACGTCTCCGAGGAAATCCGCGGGGACGTTGATCTCCACGTCCATGACCGGCTCCAGCAGGACCGGACTCGCAGCTTTGGCTCCGTCCCAGAGGGCGGTAACGGCCGCGTTCCTGAATCCCATCTCCGTCGATTCCCCTTCGTCGAACTTGCCGCCGACCAGCTTAATCGCGACGTCGACCAGGGGATATCCGGCCAGCACTCCTGTCTCGCAGGCCTGCTTGGCCGAGCTCTCTATGAAGGGAACGAATTCCCCCGGGATCATATTTTCGCCAACCTCGCTGACGAAAGTGTTTCCCGTCCCGTACTCGCCCGGAGCGATAACCAGCTCCACTTCGGCGAAATTCGTCTTCCCGGCCAGCTCCTTCGAGAATTCCCCGCGGGTTCTCGATTCCGTGCTGACCGTCTCGCGGTAGGCCACCTGGGGCCGTCCCACGCTGCAGGCCACCCGGTGTTCCCGCAGCAGCCTGTCGATCATGATCTCCAGGTGCAGCTCGCCCATGCCCCAGATCACCGTTTGGCCGCTGTCCGGGTCCTTCCTTACCTGGAAGGAGGGATCCTCGTCGGACATGGACTGCAGGGCCTCGCCCAGCTTGTCCTGATCGGCCTTCGTCTTCGGCTCGATGGCCATGTAGATGACCGGCTCGGCGAAGTTCATGGCCTCGAGCAGCAGGGGCTTTTCCTGAACGGTCAGGGTGTCCCCGGTGCGGATCTCCTTGAAGCCGACCGCGGCGATGATGTCGCCCGTCCTGGCTTCCTTGAGGTCCTCGCGCTTGTCCGCGTGCATCCTCAAGAGGCGGTTGATCCGTTCCCGCTTGCCCGTGTTGACGTTCAGAACCGTCTTGCCCGCGTCCAGCTTTCCGCTGTAGACCCTCATGAAGGCCAGCCGTCCGGCGAAGGGATCGGCCAGGATCTTGAAGGCCAGGGCACTGAACGGTTCTTCATCGTCCGGCCCGCGGGTTTCCTCCCCCAGGCCGTCCTTGCCGGTGCCGGCGATGGCCGGTCGGTCAAGGGGCGAGGGCAGAAATTCGACGATCGCGTCAAGCAGCTTCTGCACGCCCTTGTTCTTCAGGGCCGACCCGCAGAAGACCGGAACAAGTTCTCCGGCCAGGGTGGCGCGCCTGATGCCCGCGGTGAGCTGCTCGACCGTCGGTTCGGTCTCCGCCAAAAAGAGCTCCGCGAGCTCCTCGTCCACATCCGCCACGGTTTCGATCATCTCGATCCGCGCGGCTTCCGCTTCTCCGGCCATATCGGCCGGGATCGTGGCGGTTTCGAATGTGGCGCCCATGTCCTCCTCGTTGAGGATCCGGGCATTCATATCCAGCAGATCGACGACTCCGGAGAAGGTCTCTTCCACCCCGATGGGCAGGTTCACCTTCAGCGGCCGGGCCCCCAGGCGGTCGACCATGCTCTGCACGGCCCGCCCGAAATCGGCTCCCAGCCTGTCCATCTTGTTGATGAACGCGATCCGGGGAACCCCGTAGCGGTCAGCCTGCCGCCAGACTGTTTCGGACTGGGGCTCAACCCCGCCGACCCCGCAAAAGACGGCAACCGCGCCGTCCAGGACCCTCAGGCTTCGTTCCACCTCGGCGGTGAAATCGACATGCCCGGGAGTGTCGATGATGTTGACCTGGTGGTCCCGCCACTTGCAGGTCGTCGCCGCGGACATGATCGTGATCCCGCGCTCGCGCTCCTGCTCCATGTAGTCCATCTGGGTCGCGCCGTCGTCGACATCGCCAGGCCTGTGCACTCTTCCGGTGTAGTAGAGGATCCGCTCTGTCGTCGTCGTTTTACCGGCGTCGATGTGAGCCATGATCCCGATGTTCCGGATCAGTTCGAGCGCGACTTCGCGAGCCACCAACTACTCCCAGAGGGTGCGGGTTGCCGGGCAAAACCCAGACCCAACCAAACAACGCGCACATCGCCCATTTCAAAATCAGGGCAGTACGTCACCTTTGCCTCTGGCCCCTGCAATTCCATTCGCGGGACACATTCAGGCTATTCGAATTTGCAGTCCATCCGTGTGTTTCCGTGTTTACGGAAGCGCTTGCTGGCGAACGAGAGGGACCCTTACCAGCGGCAGTGGGCGAACGCACGGTTCGCTTCAGCCATACGGTGAGTGTCTTCGCGCTTTTTGATAGACGGTCCTTCGTTTTTGCTCGCCATCATCAACTCAGCCGCCAGACGTTCTGCGAACGTATTTTCCGGACGACTGCGGGCGAAACCGATCAACCAGCGCATGGCCAGCTGGGTCCGCCGTTCATTCCGGACTTCGACGGGCACCTGGTAGGTGGCGCCGCCGATGCGCCGGGACTTCACTTCCACACTGGGCTTGACGTTGTTCAGGGCGGTGCGGAAGACATCGATGCCCTCCTGGCCGCTCTTGTCCTTGATCATGTCCAGTGCGCCGTAGAAAGACTTCTCGGAGACGCTGCGCTTGCCATCCTTCATGCAATAGTTGATGAACTTCGTCACCATCATGTCGCCGAACCTGGGATCGGCCGGCGGGGTACGCTTTTCGGGGGACCTGCGTCGCGACATTTCTTCTTCTCCTGAGCGGTCTTTCCGCTATCTGCGCCGGCATTCAACCGGCAAAAAATTCAACCTGCGCCCTCAGACGCTCATTTTCACAAAAGTTCCCGAGCCCGCTCCTGGACTTCACTTCTGAACTTCACTTCTGAACTTCTAGGTACGGGGCCTCTTGGCGCCGTACTTGGAACGGCCCTGGCGGCGGTCATCGACGCCGGAGGCGTCCTGGGTACCGCGAATGATGTGGTAGCGGACACCGGGCAGATCCTTCACCCGTCCGCCCCTGACCAGCACGATGCTGTGCTCCTGCAGGTTGTGACCCTCGCCCGGGATGTAGGCGGTCACTTCGATGCCGTTGGTCAGCCGGACACGCGCGATCTTCCGCAAAGCCGAGTTGGGCTTCTTGGGCGTCTGGGTATAGACGCGGGTGCAGACACCCTTGCGCTGGGGGCAGGCCTGCAGGGCAGGGCACTTGCTCTTCTTGAACTGGGGCTTGCGGCCCTTCCGGACTAACTGATTCAGTGTAGGCAACTTCGAACTCCTGCAAATTGGACACTTGTCCAGAAAACTTTAGAACGCCAATCTCTTGAATTTTCACGATTTAGGCGCAATCAGACACAACAGCAGCCGCTCTCGGCCGCAGTCGTGGACCGGGAACATTAACCGCAGTGTTAAGCTTTGTCAAGGTTTGCGGTGTTTTTTTGCAGCTATTTGGGGATTTGGGTGTCCCCCGTCAACGGGCCAGGACGATTTTCCTGGAAGCATGCCCAATCGGGGTCGAAACCTGGGCCAGATATACCCCCGACGGCAGGTCCCGCCCCTGCCGGTCGACCCCGTCCCAGGTCACGCTTTGGGGACCGGCCTGGCGATGCTTTTCGCCCAGATCGGCTACCAGACGCCCGCGAAGGTCGAATACTTGCACCCGGGTCGGGCCAGCGACTGCCAGCTCGAACTGCAGGGTGACCCGGGGATTGAAGGGGTTGGGGACCGCTTGCAGGGTCAAACCGGTCCCGGGTGCGGGCAGATCCTCTTCCACAGCGGAAATGTTGCCCGTCGCACCCTGGGCAGACATATAGACAGCGAATCTGCCGGGGTTGAATCCATAGGGAACATGATCAGCCACGATGTATTCGGTCCCCGCCACAACTGTTACCCAACTGATATTCGAAGGAAGGGGCTGGGAAAAATTCCCCGCGGGAACCGGATGGGCCGGGTCCGAGAAATCCAGGATCAGGCCCGAATCCCCCTGATAGGCCCAATCACCGGCAAAAAACAGATTACCGTAAGAAGCCAGATTCAATTGATTCACGAGTACGGGGGCCGTGGGATCGGAAATATCCCAGGTGTCGAGCCGTTCCGGTCCGACTTCCCCGAGGGGCGACACAGGCGCATTCAACAACGCGTGTACATAGGAATCCGTGGCGTAAATCCGGTATTGAGCGCCCGCCACCGCCTGGACGGCCAGGGATTGGAGGGAAAACCTGTCCTGGGCGTCAAACACCTCATACCCGTACCAGGAGGAGACCACCACCGTGGAGCCGGCCACCGTGATATGTGTAGGACTTCCAAGCGAAATGGGGTACCGACCGATCTGGGCGGGTTGCTCCGGATCGGATACGTCCACGACGCGGATGTTTCTATCAATGGTGGGGTCAAGCGCCACCACCGTCTGGTCATCGAGAAAGGCAATCCTCCGGTCCCCATCGAAACCAGAGTAGAATCCGTCCTGAAATTCCAGAGTACCCCTCAGAACGGCCCCATACCGGGAAGCGGTGACCACCGAAAGGATTCCCGTACTAGCCAGGGTCACGACGGTGTTTCCCCGCTGAACGGCGGCCTTGACCAGGTACCCCTGGGTATCCAGGGGCAGCTCCCACAGCAATCCGCCCCCGAGTTCGGTGGCCATGAGCGAGGTCCCCGTCGCCTCGGAAATACCGTAGAGGACGTTATCCAGCATGATGCCTTGGGGTTCCATCAGATCGGCTTCGGGAACATCTCCGGCGGTCGGGTTGAGGTGGAGACCGTCGTCGTAGATTTCCAACCGGTCGTCGCCGACGGCCATGATCTTCCCGGCAATTACGGCGGCATCCCTGACATCACCCACCTGTTCCGAGCGCCGCGTGACGGCCCCGGTGGCGAAATCGACAAAACCCAGGTTGTGCGATCCCACATGGACGAGTTCCGAGCCATGGATATCCAGGCGGTTGTAGACCTGGTAAGAGATGAGCGGCAAATCCTGTATCAGGGTTATCGCGGTGGGATCGGAGATGTCCAGCTGTTTACCCTGGGTGAAGGACGACACATAGGCCACACCCCCTTGCAGAACACAGTTGCTGATGCTCGAGTCAACGGTAAATGCCCCCAGGAGGGCAGGGTTGGTCGGATCGGAAAC
>JBDLKA010000163.1:0-5290 GCA_039714075.1 Candidatus Krumholzibacteriota bacterium
TTCAATCATCAGCCGTTCGACAAGAAGAATTGCGAAGTCTGCCACGTTTTCCATGAGTTTACCCAGGAGATGGTCCTGGCCGGCGCGGTGTTCGAACTTTGTGCCCAGTGCCACGAATCCCTCTTCATGCTCCCGGAGGATGATTTCCATTATCCGGTGCTGGACGACCATGGCTGCATGTCCTGCCACGAGCCTCACAGCGCGGACAACAAGAAGCTGCTGAAGGCAAGGCCTCCCGGATTGTGTCTGGAGTGCCACGAAGACGAACCCGGACCGGACGACGTGGTCCATCCTCCTTTCGAGGATCAGGAATGCGCGGGCTGCCATGATCCTCACGGCACGGAATTCACGGCCAATCTGCCGCTGCCCACCTATTTCGTCTGTCTGGATTGCCATGACGACATGATCATGGAACTGGATCATTCCAAGTTGCACAGCGGTGACGGCATCCGGTCCTGCGAGAACTGCCACGTCGGGCATTTCGGCTCCGAACCGCATCTCTTGCGCGCTGCGGTACCGGGCTTGTGTTTCAGGTGCCATCAGGACCAGAAGGACGCCCTGGAGGCGGAATTTTCCCACGAGGTGCTGGAAGACTGTCTCGATTGCCACACTCCCCACCAGCACCGGACCGATATCGCCGACAAGGAGCTGTGCGCCGAATGTCACGACTTCGACGATGCGGATTTCCTGGTCGAACACGAACCCGATGATATCGAAAGCTGCGTGGACTGCCACAACCCCCACGGCTCGGCCGAGGAATTCATGCTGGAGTAACCCGGGGTTCCCGGCCGGGCGGGGTCAAACCAGGCAAATCACTGGAAAAAAATCCCATTTCGCGGTAAAATTAGTGGTTCAACCCCCTTGAACCTGTTTTTGGTTCCGTATGGCCCTGAACGGTTTTTTCGCCCAGCAGTATCTGTTGCCGGCACAGCCAGTTGGAGAGGTTTCTCGTGTTATCAACCCCCGAATTGAAGGTCCGCGGCATTGCCTTGTTAGCCTTGGTTTTAATGGTCGCGGCAGGGTCCGCCCAGGCTGATAGCCGGCTCCCCGACCCCCTGGCGATCGAAGGCCCCGTGGCCGCCGGATTTTCCGTGCAATCCCTGGCCACGGTCCGGTCGGTAACCACCGCTCCGATGGATGTCGCCGCCGCGCGCGCCGAGGACCAGGACCGAGACAGGATGGGTTTGGCACCGCGCTTTGCCCTGGCCGAACATGTGGAGATCACTCCGGACACCGACGGTACCTGGGAGGTCCTTGATTCCCGGTTCGATATCTGGCGGTTCCGCATCTTTTCACCCGGCGCGCTGTCGCTGAATCTGGGTTTTTCCGCCTATCGCCTGCCCAAAGGCGGACGGCTGACCATTTATCCCGCGGGCACGGTGGATCCCGATGATCCGCGCGGGGTGCGGACCTTCACCGACAATGACAACGAAGTCCACGGCGAGCTGTGGACTCCCGTCATCCTGAGTGACGACATCGTCGTCGAACTGGTCTTGCCGCGCGCCTCCCGGCCGGATTTCGACCTGGTGCTGACCTCCATCAACCGGGGCTATCGTTATTTCGGGGAAACCCCGGAGGCGATCACGGACAAGGCCGGTTCCTGCAACATCGATGTCGTTTGTCCCGAAGGCGATGACTGGTGGCTGGAAATCGCCTCGGTGGGCGTCATCTCCACGGGGGGTAGCACCTTCTGTACGGGGTTCATGATCAACAACACCGCCGAGGACAGCCGGCCCCTGTTCATGACCGCCAATCATTGCGGCATCGATGCGGGCAACGCGGCCTCGCTGGTGGTGTACTGGAATTTCGAAAGCCCCACCTGCGGCCAGCAGGGCGGCGGAGTGTTGAACCAGTTCATGACCGGTTCGATCCACTTGGCTTCGTCGAGCACTTCGGATTTCACCCTGGTGGAGATGGACGACCCGGTCAACCCCGACCATGAAGTGTCTTTCGCCGGCTGGAACAACACCAGCGCCGATCCGGTCAGTGCCGTTGCCATCCACCACCCCAGTACCGACGAGAAGAGCATCAGTTTCGAGAACGATCCTCTGACGACCACGTCCTATTACTCATCGGCCGTTCCCGGAGACGGGTCGCACCTCCGTGTGGCCGATTGGGACCTGGGCACCACCGAACCGGGCTCCTCGGGTTCCCCTTTGTTCGACCAGGACCACCGTGTGGTCGGCCAGCTGCACGGGGGCGATGCGGCCTGCGGCAACAACCTGCCCGATTGGTACGGCCGGCTGTCGGTTTCCTGGCCCAGCATCAGCACGCATCTGGATCCCCTGGGATCCGGGGCCGAAACGCTGGATACTTTTGCGCCCTTCAATCTGGCCATGAGGGTTACGCCGTACAGTGAGGCTTCGTTCGAAGGCGATACCGGCGGGCCGTTCCTGCCGACCGAAGTGACCTACATGGTCACCAACAATTCCGATGCGCCCATGTCCTTCGCGGCCGCCGCCGACGTTGCCTGGGTGGATGTGACGCCGGGCACGGGGTTGGTCCCCGCCGGTGGAACCGTGGCCGTCGCCGTGACCGCCAACACCGCGGCCGCCGGCCTGGCCCAGGGAATCTACGCCGGTTCCCTGACCTTCGAAAACCTGACCAGCGGTGAAGGTAACGCCATCCGGTCCCTCAATCTGACCGTGGGGGTTCCCGACCTGGTATATTCCTTCGATATGGATACCGACCCGGGCTGGACGACGGACGGCGACTGGGCCTACGGCCAACCGCTGGGCGGCGGCGGCGAGTACGGCAATCCCGATCCCACCGGCGGATTCACCGGCACGAATGTCTACGGGTACAATCTGGCGGGCGATTATCCGCCCAATCTGCCCGAACGTCATCTGGTGACCACGGCCCTGGACTGTTCGGATCTGCAGGGTGTCACCTTGAAATTCAAGCGGTGGCTCAACGTGGAGCAACCGGCGTATGATCATGCCTCGCTGGCGGTCAGCAGCGACAGTGTTGTCTTCTCCCCCGTCTGGGAAAACGACGTTTCGATTACCGATGCTTCCTGGACTCTGGTCGAGTACGACATCAGCTCCGTGGCCGACGGCCAGGCAACCGTTTATCTGCGCTGGACCATGGGTACCACCGATGGGAGCTGGCAATTTTCCGGCTGGAACATCGACGATGTGGAAATCTGGGGGCTGGAAGACGTGGTTTCCCCGGTCGAAATTCCCGGCGGCCACCGCCTGGCCGTAAGCAACCACCCCAACCCCTTCAATCCGCTGACCACCGTCCGCTTCGAGCTTTCAAACAATGGACGGGCCACGGTCAACATCTACGACCTGAAGGGGCGCCTGGTGCGAAGCCTGGCCGACGGCGAATTCACGGCGGGCCCGCACAGCGTGACCTGGGACGGCCGGGGCAACGGGGGGCGGCGCGCCGGCAGCGGCGTGTACCTGGTTCGGGTCGTGACCGACAGCGGAAGCGCCGAGCACAAAATGGTGATGTTGAAGTAGGGGGGATGATCATGGATAAACCCTGTGATCTGACGGGAAAGGCGGCCCTGGTCACCGGGGCCAGCCGGGGGATCGGACGGGCGGTGGCCGAATTGCTGGCGCGCATGGGCGCCCACGTCGCCGTCCATT
This sequence comes from Candidatus Krumholzibacteriota bacterium, assembly GCA_039714075.1. Classification (GTDB taxonomy): domain Bacteria; phylum Krumholzibacteriota; class Krumholzibacteriia; order LZORAL124-64-63; family LZORAL124-64-63; genus JAGLCY01. Next base: position 3,597 of record JBDLKA010000163.1, read on the forward strand.
ACGGTGTCGATGAACGGGCGGCCGAGAGCACCGTGCAAAGTCTGGCGGGGGAGGGCCACATCAAACTGGCGGCCGACCTGGGCGATGCCGCCGAAGCCTCCCGGCTTTCGGAAATGGCCGCCGAAGGTCTGGGGCGCCTGGACATCGTGGTCAACAACGCCGGCATCTACGTCACCCACGACATAGCCCAACTCGATCCGGCCCACTGGCAGGAGTACTGGAACCGGACCATCGCGGTGAACCTGTCGGGCCCCGCCCATGTCCTGCACGGCGCCATCCCGCACATGGAGGCATCCGGGGGCGGCTACATCGTCAACATTTCCAGCCGCGGGGCTTTTCGCGGCGAACCCGAGGCGCCGGCCTACGGAGCGAGCAAGGCGGGCCTGAACAGCCTGAGCCAGTCGTTGGCCCTGGCCTTGGCCCCCAAGGGCATAAAGGTCGTGGCCGTCGCTCCCGGTTGGGTGCTGACCGACATGACCCGCGATTACCTCGAGGGTCCCGGCGGCGATATGATCCGCAAGCAAAGCCCCATGGGGCGCACCGCCACCGCGGATGAGGTCGCCCAGGTCATATTGATGGTGGTTTCGGGCAAGGCGGATGCCTTGACCGGGGGGATCATCGACGTCAATTGTGCGTCGTATTTGCGGTCTTAAGAATCCGGGCGGCCTCAACCCGCCATTCGAAATGTCCTCGTGCCTGCGGATTATTCGAATGACGGGTTGAGGCCGCCCGGATTCTTAAGACCACAAATGCGAAAAGTGGTGGTGGAGGTGTCCCTGGGGGCACTTTTTCGCAGGGATATCGGTGATATCCGGCAAAATGCTGGATATATATAGTTAGATTGAATTTGGAACGAATGGGGGAATTATGAAACGCAACATTGCTTGGATCTTGGTTGTGGTTGTTGTTGGAATCATCAGTTGGAATATGGGAAAGGTTTCGGCTCGGGGTTTTGAGTTCACAGTACAGGTCAGCGATACTGGTGTTCAGCTTGTTTCAAATAATGGCACCGCTTGGAGTTCAGCGTCATATAGTGGTGCCGAACGTGAAGCTTATGCTTTTGTAGTAAGCGAGTCCGGGGTACGAACACCCGGTGTTGATTGATAGGCCTTGGTTGATCAAATCTAACCGGAGCTTCCACCTGACAAAGCCGCTTGGCACGCACTTGGCCGTCGCCAAGTCCGCGCCAAACGACTTTGCAGGTGAACCCAACGTTAGGATGGCCCGGGCCGTCGAATATGGTGCGAATCATATAGCAAACCGAGGAGGTTATGTATGAAGGTTTCCGCCACTCTTCTGATTGCTCTGCCTTTTATTTTGATCGGCGGCATCATTGGAGCGTTGGTGGGGGGTGCTTTCGATCTCGGCCTCAACGCAATCAGGGCCGGCATTATTGTCGGTGGAATCGCAGCCTTTGTATACCTTCTGCGGAAGAAGTCTGGTTCTGGTTAGAGCGTCGGTTTATGTCGTGGGCGTTTTGCAAAGCGCGGTGGCTTGATGCTGTCAGCGTGACAGGGCCACGTTCGGCAACACAGATTTCTGCGTTGGCGGGAAACTACGCTTACGTCATGGACGAATATGCGGGGCTGCAGGTGGTCGACATCACGACTCCGGCTTTTCCGACAAATGTTGCCGTGGCAGGCGGATTTTCCGTCAACGGTTCGGTGGTTGCGATTACGTCATCGGGCCTGTGC
>JBDLKA010000164.1:0-5284 GCA_039714075.1 Candidatus Krumholzibacteriota bacterium
CCCAAGCTGGCCTTCCACCTGGGCAGCGTATCCAAGAAGAGCAAGCAGTACGAAAAGGCCATCGCGGCCTACGAGACGGCTCTGGAAATGGACCCGGGCTATGTGAAGGCGCGCTATAATCTTTCTTTGACCTACATGGACGTCAAGCAATACGAGAACGCGGTCGAGTCGTTCGACAGGATGATCGAAGTGGACGGCGAATCCTACCGGGCCTACTACAGCCAGGGGCTTTCGTACTACTACCTGGCCCGGTACGACGAGGCCCTGGAAGCGTTCGACATGGCCATGGAGTTCAAGGAAACGGTAAACCTCTTCAACAACATCGGCCTGGTCTACGACAAGCTGGGGGACAAGAAACAGACGGCCGAATGGTACAAGAAAGCCAAGGCCCTCAAGGAGGGATGATCAGATGACGCACCGTGCCACCACATTCCTGGTTTTCCTGGCGGTTGTCCTGGCGGCCGGCGCCGCGACGGCCCAGATCCACTGCAGCCAGTTGCCGCCCATCACCGTCGAGGGGAATTATCCCCGCTGTTCCTCCCGTGAACTGGCGGTGGCGGGTTTCCCCGATCACATGCACGCCTACACCTGGCACGGCTGGGAGGTCCTCACCGATTCCGCGGGCCAGACCTACGGCCCCGGTGCCATGTGCGATCACAAGGAATTGCTGCCCAGCGAGGGCCTGGTCATCGAGCCGGACCGCAAATACTACCGGCAGTTCGAACTGCGGCACAATCCCGGCTACGGTGACTGCGACATGGTTCATTTCCTGGAGCTGATGGATTGGGCCAACCACGAGGTGTCGCATCTGCTGGGCATATCCGCGGTCGACACCCTGACGATGCTGAACACCGACAACGTTCCCCAGTACGATGAACTGACCGGCCAGGGCGTCTGGCGGCTTTACCAGCTGGAGGGGGACAAAGCCGTCCTGCAGCCCATCGGTGTCCTGATGGCCAGGACGCTGGTGGCCCACGCGGCCTTCATGCTGGCGGCGGACTGGATCCTGCAGGAAGCCGTTCCGGCGGACCTTCCGCCCTGGCTGCACCAGGGAATCGTGGAATACATGGGTGAGGACGGGACCCATCTGCTCAACTACATGGCCGAATTCCGGCCCAAGGGGGATGTGCTGCTGTCACCCCCGCTGATCGACGCCCTGCTGGCCAAGGGCGTGGATCCCGACCAGGGCACGGACCGGGAAATGTTCCGCCGCTCCTGCTACAGCGCCTTCCTGATGGTGTGGCAACTCGTGGAAAACGAAGGCGGCCTGACTGCCCTGCGTGAGTTCCTGGATCTGGCCGCCGGCGGCATGGATCTCGACCAGGCCTGCACGAAGGTGTACGGTATGGACCTGGGCGGTCTGGCCGCCTACCTTGACCCGGTCAAGATCGGCGAGCCGATTCCCAAGAACATGGACCGGCAAGTGCCGCACGCCCAACCCTGACAGCGACCCGAACCGGAAAGGCCCCCGGCCACATGAGCAATCCGAACCAGCCACGCGTCCGCTTCGCGCCCAGTCCCACCGGGTTCCTGCACGTGGGTGGCGCCCGCACCGCCCTGTTCAACTGGCTTTACGCCCGCAGCCAGGGGGGCGCCTTCGTCCTGCGTATCGAAGACACCGACCAGGAGCGCAGCACCGAGGAATCGTACGCGGCCATCCTGCGCGGCATGGAATGGTTGGGCCTGGACTGGGACGAAGGTCCCGGCGTGGGCGGGGATTTCGGACCCTATCTGCAGTCCGAGCGCCTGGAAGTCTATCGGGAACACCTGGACAAGCTGGCCGCCGGCGGACATGTCTACAAGTGCTATTGCAGCGCCGAGGATCTGGAGGCCCGCGAAAAGGCCGTCCGTGACGCCGGTTGCAACTGGGAAGGGTACGACGGCCACTGCCGCGACCTGACCGCGGCCCAGATCGCGGAATTCGAGGGTCAGGGCAAACCCTGCGCCTGGCGGCTGCGCACCCCGGACGAGGGCGTGACCTTCTGGTACGACGTCATCGTGGACAAGCGCGAGTTCCAGAACGAGGTGCTGGTCGACCGGGTGATCTTCAAGGCCGACGGTTTTCCCACCTACCAGTTCGCCGTGGTGGTGGACGACCACACCATGGGCATCACCCATGTGCTGCGCGGCGACGACCATGTCAGCAACACGCCGTTCCAGATCCTGATCTACCAGGCCCTGGGCTGGAAGCCGCCCAAGTTCGGGCACATGCCCATGATCCTGGGACAGGACAAGAAGCGGCTGAGCAAACGCCACGGCGCCACCAGCGTGGAGGAGTTCCAGAACCTGGGCGTCTTGCCGGCGGCCATGCTCAACTACCTGGCCCTGCTGGGCTGGTCGCCCGGCGGCAGCGGCGACGAGGTGATGAGCGCGCAGGCCATCATCAAGAAGTTCAGCCTGAAGAAGGTCAACAGCAGTCCGGCGGCCTTCGACTACGACAAGCTGAACCACATCAACAGCGAACACATAAAGAGGCTGTCGGCGGACGAGCGGCTGGAGCTGGCCAAGCCCATCATCGCCGAAAGGGGCTGGGGTCTGGATCCGGAGTGGAAGATTTTCGGGGCCGACGACACCGATGCCTATCTGGCCCGCGTGCTGGGCACGCTGGGCAACCGCTTCAGCAGCCTGGTCACCCTGCCCGAACAGATCGGTTTCTTTTTCAGCGACGATCATTTCCGGGACCAGGAAGCCTGGGACGAACACGTGGCCACCGACGAGGCGCGGGGGTTGATGACCTCCCTGGCCGACGCTTTCGAAGAGAGTCTTGATCTGGCCGCGCCCCAGGCATCGGCGGCGTTCGAGGAAGTGATCCGGGCCACCGCCGAGAAGCTGGGCGTCAAGGCCGGACAGTTGATCCATCCCAGCCGGGTGGCGCTGACGGGACAGTCGCGCAGCGCGGGCATCTTCGAGGTCATGGAACTGATGGGGGCGCCGCGCACGGTGGGACGCCTCAGGGCCGCCGCCGCGGGTTAGCGGGGGCGCACAGGGGGAGAAGCCGCGAAAAAGTTCCTGAACATCCTGGGACGCTATGTCCTGGTCTGGATCGTGACCGGTCTCGCTCTGCTGCTGGTCACCTCGATCCTGCCGGGATTCCACATCGACACCGGTCAGCCCGACTGGTGGCATTCGCTGGTCCGTCTGCCCCTGATCTTCACCGTCCTGTTGATTCTGCTGCGCCCCCTGCTGCTGTTGCTGACCCTGCCTTTGAACGTGCTGACGGTGGGTTTCCCGACCCTGCTGTTCAACGGGCTGATCCTATACCTCAGCGCCATGTTCGAGCACCCGATCCACATCACGAACTATGGGGAGGCCCTTCTGGGCACCCTGGTGGTGACGGCCATTTCGGCGTCCATCACCGGGTGGCTGGGGCTGGACGAGGCCTACCCCTTCTACCAGTCGGTCATCTACCGCATCGCCCGGCGTTTCGGACCACCGCGGCCCCAGCGCAAACCCCTGCGCGGCCTGCTGCTGCTCCAGGCGGACGGGGTTTCCCTGCCGAGCCTGCGCAAGGCCCTGAACCGCGGGCGGATGCCGACGGTGTCGGCCATGCTCGCCAAGGGAACCCACAACCTGTTCGGGTGGCATTGCGGCATCCCGTCCAACACGCCGGCGGTCCAGGCGGGCGTTTTCTACGGCGAAAGGGACAACGTTCCGGGCTACCGCTGGTTCGATCGCGCCGCCCAGAAGGTGCGGGTGGTGAGCAACCCCGACGACCTGCGCCTGTTGGAGAAACAGGTGGCCGCCGAGGGATCCGAGCCCCTGTTGGCGGGGGGGTCCTGCATCAACACCTTCATGTCCGGCGGGGCCTCGAAACGGTTGATGACGGTGACGGCCCTGGGTGAAAATCCCAGCCAGCGGCGGGACGGCGAAAGGGCGGACTTCAACCTGTTCTTCCTCAGTCCCAACGCCTACACCAAGGCCGTCCTGGCCAGCATGTGGGACTACCTTGCCGGTCTGGTGATGTCCGTGGCGGGCCTGTTCGTCAAGTCCCGGCCCCGGCTGATGTTTTCCATCAAGCGCCTGGCCCAACGCACCCTGGCCAACGCGTTCCTGCGCGACCTGTCCTTCTACTGGATGAAGATGGACATGGTTCGCGGCGTGCCGGTAATATATTCCAACTTCGTGGGTTACGACGACATCGCGCACTACGCCGATCCCGATTCTCTGGATGCACAGCTTTCCCTGGCGGCCTTCGACCGCCGCCTGCGCACGCTGCGCCGCCGGGCCCGGCGGCAGTCGCCCATCCGCTACGAGATCGTGCTGTTTTCCGATCACGGGCAAACGCCCAGCATCCCCTTCCGGCTGCTTTACGGGAAAACCTTCGCCCAGCTCATGACCGAGATGTTCGACCGGGCCCACGGACGCGAGACCGAGGCGTCCTTCGGCCGTCCGGGAACCTTCAGCCCCGACCGCAGCTACACCCTGGCCCTGCTACGGGAGTTGGAGGAGGTGGGGCCCGATGCCCTGGGATGGGTCGCCAACCGCGGCCGCCGCGCTTTGGCCAGGGTGACCGAAAAAACCGATCCCGCCGATGCTCCCCGGGTGGACGAGACGAAACCCGGAGTCGTGGTCTGCGTGTCGGGCAGTCTGGCGCACATCTACTTCACGGGCCACGCCGAGCCGCTGATGCTGGAGGACATCATGGCCACCTATCCCGGCCTGGTCGACGAGCTGGTCAACCACCCCGGCATAGGTTTCGTGGCCGCGAGCCGCCGGTTCGGCGACGCGGTGGCCCTGTGCGTGGACGGCGTGCGCAACCTGATCACCGGCGAGATGGGGGAACGAAACGATCCCCTGGATCATCTGGATGACAAGAAGCGCTGGGCCGCGGAACTGGCCCAGCTGATGAGCTACCGGGATTGCGGGGACCTGGTGGTCAACGGGGCCTGGCTGGCGGACCGGCAGCGCATCGTGGTGATGGAGGAACAGGTCAGCAGCCACGGCGGCCTGGGGGGGCGGCAGACCGAGCCGTTCATCATGCTGCCGGCCGACTGGGCGGTGACGGATCTGGACCTGGATTCCCCCGAAGCGCTGCACCGGCTGCTGAAAAGGGAGTTGGCCCAGTACCGGGGGTCGGGCCGGGACGGCAAACCGCTTTACGGGGGTGCGTGAGGGGATTCCATGCCCCCCGGGGGGCATTCGGATACTTGTTCAGGCCATTCAGATACTTGCGCGGGGCCCAAGTCCCGTATATATTTCGCTCTCGATTGCCCGGTCGTCCAATGGCAGGACAACTGACTCTGGCTCAGTCGATGGGGGTTCGAGTCCTCCCCGGGCAACCACA
>JBDLKA010000165.1:0-5267 GCA_039714075.1 Candidatus Krumholzibacteriota bacterium
TTGATCCGCGGCACCCGCGAGGTGGCCTTCCCCATCATGGCCACCACGCTGACCACGGTGGTGGCGTTCCTGTCGTTCATCTTCATGACCGACCGGTTGAGCCTGTTCTACGTGCCGCTCGCGGTGAGCGTGGGCATCGCCATGCTGGCCTCGATCTTCGTGGCCTTCGCCTGGATCCCGGTGGCCCTCAAGGGGCCGGCCGAAAAAGGAATGGGGAAATCGAAGGCCAACAATGAAGAGTTCGGCCTCGCAGGTTTCGCCATGCTGTGGCGCTGGGCCCTGGGCGTGGTTGTCCTCGCCGCGGTCACTCTGGTTGTCGCCCTGATCTGGAAGGGACGCCACACCGGGATGGATGTCCTGCCCTGGATCGGTGCGGCCGGCGGCCTGCTGATCGGCGTGGGGATTTTCGTCAGCTTCGTGGACCGCCTGACCCGGATGCACCTGAAGGTCTGGTACATCCCGGTCCTGCTGACGGTGGGGCTGTTCGTGGGCACGTTCTTCGTGTTCAAGGAAAAGGTCCGCACCGGCGGCTTCTGGCGACCGCAGCCCAGAGAACAAATCGTCGTCTACTGCGAGCGCCCGGTCGGCACCGACGTCAAGCTTTCCAGCGAAACCATCAAGCTTTTCGAACAGGAAATCCTGCCCCTGCCCGAGGGCGCGCACATGCGCAGCGGGGCCTACCAGAACCGCGCCTGGATCAATCTCGAATTCGAGGACGAGCTGTTGCAGTCGGCCTATCCGGAAATGTTCCGCAACAATTTCATCGTGCTGGCCGAGGAGCTGGGCGGCATGTTCATCTGGATCAACGGGTTCGGCGACCCTTACATGAAGGGCGGCCGCGGCGGCGGCATGAGCAACTCGACCATCCGCATCGCCGGCTACAACAGCAAGGAGCTCAAGGCGATCAGCGACGGGGTGCTGGCCCGGCTCGAACGCAACCGGCGCGTGCGCAATCCCCGCCTGACCGGAGGCGACCGGTTCAGCCGCAACGCCACCGACGAAACCGTGATCCTGCTGAACCGTGACGCCCTGGCCTCCCACCGGCTGAGCATGGCCGAGACCATGGGGCACATCCGCCGCCTGCTGGGCGTGGAAACCCCCTGGCACATGGTCGTCGACGGCGAGGACCAGCGCCTGATGCTGACCTTCGACGATTCCGAATCCATCGAGTACGACCAGATCCTGGGCCGCACCATGACCACCAGTCGCGGACAGAAGGTCATGCTCGGCCGACTGATCAGCATCGAATCGCGGCCCGAGATCAGCTCGATCAACCGGCACGACCAGCGCTACAGCCAGCAGATCAACTGGGAATACATCGGCACCGACCGCATGCGGCGCAAATTCATCAACGACATCATGGAGGGCCTCCAGCTGCCCTACGGCTATACGGCCGAAGACATGTCCGGCCAGCAGATCACCGAAGAAGAGGAAGAGGAGCTCAAGCAGACCCTGTGGCTGACCCTGGTCTTCATCTTCATGGCGCTGGCGGCGATGTTCGAAAGCTTCTTTTTGCCGGTCCTTGTGCTGATGTCCATACCCATGGCCCTGGCGGGGGTCGGGGGCATCTTCTGGGCCACCGGATCGGAGTTCGATTCATCGGCCAAAATAGGATTGATACTGATGTTCGGCATCGTGGTGAACAACGCCATCCTGCTGATCAACCGGTTCCGGCTGCAGGTAAGGGAAATCCTCGCGGAGAAAAACTTCCCGCGGGGAAATGAAGACGGGGAAATTCCGGAAAAAAGACGCCTGGGCGGATTCGATCTGTGGCGTCTGCCCGGCGTGGTGCGCCAGCAGGTGTTGAACCAGGCCATCGTCCAGGGAACGCGGATCCAGATGCGGTCCATCCTGCTGACCAGCGGCACCACCATCGCGGGGCTGCTGCCGCTGCTGTACAAGAAGGACGCCTCGGCGGGCAAGGATATCTGGGAGAACCTGGCCCTCAGTTCCATCGGTGGACTGGGCAGCAGCACGGTGCTGATCCTGATGGCCATACCGGCGCTGTACTGGATGTTCACGCGCTGGGGCTGGGGACTGGCGCGGTTCGGGCGCTGGGTCAGGCGGCGCGGCGCGAAGGTGAGCACCGAAACCCCGGCAACGGATCCCTGAGCCTGATTCCGAGCCCGTCTCTAGTTGCCTCCGGACCGGCGGTCCTTCCAGACCGAAGTCTTGTTCGAAGCCTGATCGGCGTCGGCCCGGCTGCGGGTTTCCAGCTGCTTCTCGGGAATGATCAGGCCGCCCGGCACCGGCGTCACCGTGCCTTCGGGCTCGATCCTCCGCTGCTGCTCCCAACTCAGGATCAGGGCGTTGATTTCCTCCAACCTCCTCTGCAGCCGGTCACGTTCGCTGATGATGGCGTCGTGCTGGATCCGCAGGGCCTGCTTGCTGTCGCTGGAGGCCCGGTCCAGACCCTCCTCGAAAGTATCCAGGTCCCTTTCGATGGTTTGCAACTGCGCTCTGGCTGACTGGATCTCGGTTTCATAACGGACCAGGTCCTGGTCCAGCTGACGCGTCTTGTCCTCCACCTGGCCCACGCGCGAATCCATCTCCCTGGCGGATGCGGCGACCTGGCTTTGCAGCTGCTGGTGCTGCTGGTCCTGCTCCTGTGCAAGATCCTCGAGATTGCCCTTGGTGGCGATGCCGAACAACGAACAGCCGCCCAGGGCGGTCGTAACCAGCAACAGAATAAAAATGGTAACGAAACGGGAAAAGACGCCTGCGGCGACTCGGGGATGTTTCATGGCGGTCCCTCCTGGAACGATCGTGGGTATACCAGATCAACATGTAAAAATCAGTGGCGATCGCTCAGGGGTAGCTGGAGGAACCGGGCCGTCTTGTCAGGGGGATATGGGCTTCAATACCTCCAGACATCATTATCGGTCAAATCCGGCGCCGGGTCAACCCCACCGGGCGTGCCTAGCGGCATCGAAACTGCATATCGTGTCCCGATCGGTCCTGGTCCCGGGGTATCCGTGCATCCCGCACGATTCCGGGGATCGGGTTCCGCCCAGGCTGTGCATTCATCCCATAAAAAAACGACCAGTGGAGGGAAAATTTCATCATGAAAACCATGAAATCCTGGAAAACAATCCTGCTGACCGGCGTCCTGGCCCTGGGCCTGCTGGCGTTGTCCGGTTGTGGAGACGACCCCGTTGCGCCCAAGGAAACCTACGAGGTCGACGCCGCGACCGCCGAACAGTGGTCGTTGCAGGCTGTCGACATGATCAGCCAGATGGCCGCCGCAGTGCCTCCGGTCGCCGAAGGCGATTTCTCGACGCTGAATCAGAACAAGAACGCCGGCGAACCCGTCTGGGACGAGGAACAGATGGCCTGGGTCCTGGACCAGACCATGACCTTCACCGAAGGCGATCCGCCGACCTCCACGGGCGAGACCCGGATGTCGATCTGGATCCAGTTCCGGGGCCCGGAAGGTCCCTTGCCCGCCGCGCTGGGCGCCACGGAAATGGAGTTCCGCGAGTCCGCCGGCATGACCATGCACAGTGACAACGAGCAGGGTGTCAGCGACCTGGACTTCGACCTGGCGACGGGCATGGTGGTGGCCTTCCTGGATAACGGCTACGGCATGACCGGCACCGGCCAGGCCCTCATCAACGCCTCGACCACCGCCGAGGGCCGGACCCAGAGAATGAACCTGGCCATGAGCTGGGGTCTGGACCTGGTCGCCCCGCTCGAGGGCTGCCCCCTGGGGACGGCGTTCGTGCAGGTCGGACAGTACCGCACCGAAGTCGTCTACGACGGCGAAGGCTCGGCCGCCTGGACCCTCACCGGGCCCAGCTACTCCGCCAGCGGCACCGAAAACGTGCCCTGCGGCGCGCCGATGTAATCTTTCGGGATCTCATTCCACAAGGGCCGGTCCTCAGGGACCGGCCTTTTTTTGGGTGACCGGTTCCCGCTGTAAAATCCCACTTCACCCAGGGGTTATTGTTTGACCCCAAGGACTTGCCACATTTTTCATCATCCTGTTAAAAAATTGTGATGCTCCGGTCCAGGACTTATGTTCTACTTTCTGTCGCAGCTTTCCAATACCGCGAACCCTTTATTGCAGGAGCGCGAATTCATGGATTCTTTCGGTTCGGCCGCATGGTCATCGGTTGGGAAGAAGGTGATCACCGGGCTGACGGGCTTCTTCCTCATCGGATTCGTCGTCGTCCATCTGATCGGTAATCTCACGCTTTTCCTCGGCCCCCACGCTTTCAACGACTACGCCCATTTCCTGGAAACCGCCCTTCACGGCTGGCTCATCTACGGCTTCGAGATCGGGATGTTCGTCATCTTCGTCTTCCACATCGTGTCGGCCGTCACGGTAGCCTGGACCGACAAGCGCAAGGCGCGGCAGCAGGGTTACAAGTACTCCAAGGACGCCGGCGGCAAGAGCCGCAAGACCCTGGCTTCCAAGACCATGATCTACACCGGGGCCATCCTGCTGGTGTTCGTGATCGGCCATATCTACCTGTTCAAGTTCGGCAATCACGAAATTGACGCCAACGGGGTGAAAAACCTGTTCAAGACGGTGGTGACGGTGTTCAAGGGCGTCGGATTCACGGTCTTCACGGTGGTGGCGATGCTGCTGCTGGGCTTCCACCTGCGGCACGGTTTCTGGAGCGCCTTCCAGTCCCTCGGCTGGGCCAACGACAAATACCTGCCGTTGCTGGTCAGGCTCGCGCTGGTGCTCGCCATCGTCCTGGCGATCGGCTTCATCGCCCTGCCCATCTACCTGTACGCGTTCGGTGACCCCAACCTTGTCCAGACAGTCACGACGGGAGGTCACTAAAATGACCAGGATTCTCGACGCCAAGATCCCCGGCGGCCCCCTGGCCGACAAGTGGGACACTCATATGATGGACAGCCCCCTGGTCGCCCCGGGCGGGAACCGTCGCAAGTTCAAGATCATCGTCGTGGGCACCGGTCTGGCCGGCGGCGGCGCCGCGGCCACCTTGGGTGAGCTCGGTTACAACGTGCAGAACTTCTGCATCCAGGACACTCCCCGCCGGGCGCACAGTGTTGCCGCCCAGGGCGGGATCAACGCCGCCAAGAACTACCAGAACGACGGCGACAGCGTGTTCCGCCTGTTCTACGACACCATCAAGGGCGGCGACTACCGCTCGCGTGAGGCCAACACCTACCGCCTGGCCCAATTGTCCGAGGGCATCATCGACCAGTGCGTGGCCATGGGCGTGCCCTTCGCGCGCGAGTACGGCGGCACCCTGGCCAACCGCTCCTTCGGCGGCGTGCAGGTCAGCCGG
>JBDLKA010000166.1:0-5218 GCA_039714075.1 Candidatus Krumholzibacteriota bacterium
AACATATCGCCAACTTCATTCCACAAAACCCTTTAAAAATGCGGTAATTTCGGTACTCACCCTCCCTCTGGAGGCATCCTAAACCATTTTCGACCAAAATCCCTCCAGGTTTTGCAATAATCACAATAATTTGCAGATTTCCCGCCTACTCGAAAACGAATAAGTTTTTCAATAAAAACTCCCCAAAAAATCAAAAATTAAGTGCCATTTTCCTACATTATGCGTTATAATTGAGTGGTATTTTTCGGAATATCGATTTTATTGCCTGAAGGGCCACCAAGCGGGGGAGATCAGTTGCTTGGGTTGGCGCCAACATGTTTCATGGAGGGAACCAAAATGCCAAGCCTCATCAACCTCGCCCAGGGTGGCAGGTTGACAAGCCGTATGGCCCTTCGATTACGGTCTCCAATCGCCCCGACCACAATCGGAATCCTGCTGATTCTGCTGTTTTCCGCCGCTCCCGTCCTGGCCGACGGCGGCGCCGTCATGTCCGTCACCCCCACCGATGATGCGTTCTACTGCGGCGAGTCCGTCGACATCACCTACGGCTACACTCCCGACGTCGTCGACACTCCCACCCTGCGAGGCTACTCGATCCGCATCGTCGCCCCCTACGGCCTGGCCTTCGACGCGGCCGACATCATAGTGAATTCCCCCCTCGGCGGCGTCAACGACACCTACCTGATCACCATGAACGGGACCTACGACTACTCCATCGATTTCACCTTCCTCGATCCGGGGGCGGGTCTCTCGGTGGCCGCGGACCTGTTCACCATCACCATGCATGACCGGGGATTCAACATTCCCAACACCGTGGTGGGAATCGATTCGGGGCGGTTCCGCACGCCGGAAAACCTGGATATCGTCGTGGATATCACCGACTCCGTCGAGGTTGACGTGCTCTGCATCCCTCCCCCGCCGCCGGCCCTCGATCCGGAACCCGCCTTCACCACCGGCACCAGCAACACCCTGACCTGGACCGACGATCCGTGGTACGGCGCCTTCGCCTACAACGTCTACATGAGCACCACGGCCGATTTCGCGGTCATCGAGGACGAGAGCGGCTGGATCCCCGGTCTGAGCCACGAATTCACCGGCCTGACGGACGGCCAGCAATACTTCTACAAGGTTCGGGCGCGCAACTTCACCGACAAGATTTCGCTCGATTCCAACATCGAGCAGTCCACCCAGGACGCCACTGCGCCCGTCACGAGCATCGACCCGCTGGATCCCGTCCAGTACCTGGTTGACTGGGACATCCCCTTCCAGGTCGTCGAGACCCTGAGTGGCTTCGACAAGCTGGAGCTGTTCTACCGCTTTGACGGCGGCGCCTGGATCAGCCTCGGGGATCACTCCGTCAGCCCCATTGAATTCACGGCCATCGACGGCGACGGGCTCTACGAGTTCTACACCGTGGGCACCGACGTGGCGGGCAACCTTGAGCCGACGCCCGCCGGGCCCCAGGCCGCCACCACCCTGGACACGTCACAGCCCTTTGGTTCCTTCGTCGTCAATGCCGGCGCCGAAGCCACCAACAACCCCGCGGTGATTCTGGTGGTCTCGGTCATCCGGGCCGACGAAATGCGCTTCAGCAACGACGGCGTCATCTGGGACTCATGGGTCCCCCTGGCCGGCGTGCACCCCTGGACCATTCCGGCCACCGAACAAGTGCACACCGTCTACGGGGAATTCCGTGACCTCGGCATGCAGGTCATGCCGGCCACCGACGACATCGAATTCGATATCACTTCGCCGGGTCCCGTTTCCTCCCCCGCCGCCTCGCCGGGCCATGAAAGCGTCCTGCTGACCTGGACGAATCCCGCGGATCCCGATTTCCATAATGTTGAAATCTGGCGCAGCCTTCTCCATGACGGTTCGAACGTGTCGACCTACCCCTCCTACATCGGCAGCACCGTGCCGACACCGCCCGCCGACCGGGCCGCCGCCCAGGCCAGCACCGAATGGGAACTGGTGGGCCGGTCCGCAGTCGGCGCCACGTCGTTCACGGATTCGTTGGCCGCCCGGGGTGTCTACTATTACGAGTTCTTCGCCGCCGATCCGGCCAACAATTTCAGCGGACCCACCGGATTGACGACCCGGGCCACCAACTATGTCCTTGGCGATGTCACGCTGCCTTTCGACGGGCTGGTCAAGGTGGAGGACATCACCACCCTGGGCGCCACCTACGGACTCGTGGGCTTCAATCCCCTGTTCAACGGCCACTGCGATGTCGGACCGACCCACGACGGAACGGGCACCGGTATCCCCCTGCCCGATGACCAGCTGAATATTGATGACATGATGATCTTCGCGATGAACTTCGCCTCGGCCGCCAAAAGCCTGGCCGGCGGCGAAAAATCCGTCCGGGAATCCGTAACGGTGTCCCTGACCTGGAAACCCCTCGACGGGCGCACCTGGGCCCTGGACCTGACGGCTCCCTGCCCCCTGCTCAAGGGAATTGGGCTTGCCGGGAATCTGCCCGAGGGAGTGGTTCCCGAACTGGCGGCCGGTGAAGCGGTCACCAACCAGCCGGAGCCGTTTTTCCTGGCTAACGCAAACCCCCGCGGCCTGGAAGCGGGCCTGGCGATCCTGGGATCGGGCCGGGGGCTGACCGGCACCGGCACCCTGCTGACCGTCACCCTGCCCGCGGGCACCGACCCGGCTTCGGTGGCCATGGGTGAAATCACGCTCGATCTTCGGGACATCAACAACAGGCCTCTCGATTACGACGTTCAGGGTAAATCGGATCAGGCGACGCCGGCGGCATTCTGGCTGGCCGAGGCCTATCCGAATCCCTTCAATCCGTCCACGACCATTCGTTTCAGCATTACCGGGGAATTGCCGGTGCGTCTGGAAATCTATGGGATGGACGGGCGGCGCGTGGCCGTCCTGATCGACGAAACCCTGGCCGCCGGACCCCATGAAACCGTGTGGTCCGGAAGTGACGACAGTGGCCGTCAGGCCGCTTCAGGTGTTTATTTTGCAAAACTTCTGGCCGGCCCGCACAGCCGCGTCCGGAAAATGACTCTCATGAAGTAGGTTGCACCGTGAACAAGCATTTGAAATCATTCCTTTTCCTGACGACGGTCATCATTCTGGCCGCCACCGCCGGCGGAGCCCGGGCCCAGATAGATCTGCGCTTTTCCCCGCCCGACACGACCATCGAACCCGGCGACACCACACGGGTTTCGGTCATGCTTGACGATGCGATCCACTTCCGGACCATCGAACTGACGGTGACCTACGATTCCACCCTGATCAGTACCGTGACCGGCGGCCAGGGCGCCCTGTTCAGTGACAGCGGCTTTTTCATCTGGGAAGGCTTCGAGGAAAGCGTGCCGGGTTTGTGGCACGGCTTCGCCATCGTCATGGGGGCGATCGATTCCCTTTCCGGTCCCGGGGAATTATTCGCCTGGGACGTGACGGGCCTGGTTGAGGGGACAACTCCCATCACCTCCATTGAAACCAATCTTTACGAACCCGACGCCACCTTGATCGCCGGTGTGGGGCTGGACCCCACCACTCTTCGGGTTCGCTGGGCGCCCACGTCCGTGAACGACCTGCCGTCGCTGGGGAAAAAGCTGGACATCTTCCCCAACCCCTTCAATCCGGGGACCAGGATCCGCTTCGATCTGCCCGCCGCGGGCCATGTCGCACTTTCCGTTTACGATGCCCGCGGTCGGCACGTGGCCACCCTGCATGATGGTCAAACTGACGCCGGGCCTCTCCATTTCGATTGGAACGGAAGAGACGACCAGGGGCTGGTGCAACCCGGCGGGGTCTACCTGTTCCGCCTGGTATCCACACGGAACGGAGACCGGCATTCTGCCGTGGCCAAAGGTCTACTGCTCAAATAAGCGGGATGGATTCAGGCTTTCGAGGCCAGATGCGCGGGGCCGGCGTCCGTCATGTCCCCGGCCGCCTCGGCCATCATCAGGTCCAGGGCCTGGAACAGGGCCAGCCTGTGCTGCCGGCGGTGCCGCAGCGGCGTCCAGAAATCGTGGCGCTCTTTTTCGGTGAGATCGTACCAGTGGACCTTGATGAACTCGGTCATGGCGCCGAAGGCCTCCAGGTACCGGCCCAGGACCTCGCCGAAGGGCAGCCGGCGGAACTCGCGCATCGCCTCGCGGCTGAGTTTTTCGAATTCAAAAGGCGGGACCGGATCGCAGGAACCCTTGTCGGTCTTGCGGTCAAAGAAATTGACGGTGAAATCTTCCCAGAAGGCGATATGGGCGAGGGTATCCTTGAAGCTGAGGGTCCCGTCCGGACCGGGGCGCTCGCGGAACACCCTGGGGCATTCCGCCAACCGGTGACGCAAAAGGCGATCCTCCTCCGTGAAGGCGTCGACCAGCGATTTCCATTGACCCAACGTGTCCGTCACTTTCCGGCGAGAAGGGTGACTGTCAGGCACGCTTTCTTGATATCACACGGATCAGAACCGGGCAACACCTGATATTCCCCGGTCGCCGGACCCTACCCGGCCACCAGGATGTGGTGGTGGCGCTTCTTGCCCACCTGCAGGGCGATTTTTCCGTCGGCGATATGGGCTTCGGTCAGCAGCAGGGTTTCATCCTCCACCAGTTCGCCGCCGACCCGGACGGCCTTCTGGCGGATCATGCGTCGCGCCTCGCCCTTGCTCTTCATCAACCCCGTGTCCACCAGCGCGTCCAGCAGGTTCAGGCCTGGATCCGAAAAATCATCCCGGGGACGATCGCTCGAGGGCACGGTACTTTCATCGCCGCCCCCGGAAAAGAGAGCCGTTGCCGCCTTCTCGGCGGCGGCCGCTTCGGCGGCGCCGTGGACCAGGGTCGTGACTTCGCGGGCCAGCACCTTTTTCGCCTCGCGGATGTCCGCCCCCTGCAGCTTTTCCAGTTTCTCGATTTCGGCCGGCGGCATGAGGGTGTACAGGCGCATGAAGCGCGACACGTCCCGGTCGTCGACGTTCACCCAGTACTGGAAGAAATCGTAGGGGCTGGTGCGGTTCGCGTCGAGCCAGACGGCGCCCTCGGCGGACTTGCCCATCTTGGCGCCGCTGGCCGTCGCCAGCAGGGGGAACGTCAGGCCGTAGACCTCGGACTGGTTGAACCGGCGGCACAGGTCGATGCCCGAACAGATGTTGCCCCACTGGTCGTTGCCGCCCATCTGCAGCCGGCAGCCGTGGTCCCGGTTCAGCACCATGAAATCGTAGGCCTGCAGGATCATGTAGTTGAATTCGATG
>JBDLKA010000167.1:0-5217 GCA_039714075.1 Candidatus Krumholzibacteriota bacterium
ATTCCCAGCAACAGGATCATGATGATCTTTTCCAGTTTGATCCAGCGGAACAGGGGTGCGTTGAGGGTCATCCAATCGGTCGCGTAGTACTGCGTGCCGAGCGTATCCTCGAGGCGGTCGGAGACCCGGTCCGCCCGCATCAGGTCGGTGACCCTGACCCCGAACATGGAAGCTCCGCCCGGCGGATATCCGAAAAAGTCCCGGGCGGCCGCCATGTCGACATATACGAAACGGCTGTCGAATTCGAACATGCCCGTTTCGAAAAATCCGGCCACCACGAACTTGCGGCTTTCGGCCTCCATCCGGTCCAGGTCCAGTTCCCCGTTGACGGTGATCAGGACTACGGTATCTCCGACGGCGGTGTACAGGCTGTTGGCCAGATCCGCCCCCAGGATGACCCGGGGCACACCCTCGTGTTTCAAATCATCAAGGATCGAGGGGCCCGGCAGCAGGTGCTGACTCAAGGGCAGGACGGTGCCCACCAGATCGGGTTCGATGCCCCAGGCCACGATCTCCTTGATCCGCGGCGGCCCGAAGGTCCGGGTGGCCGTGGCCAGTCCCACCTGCCGGATAAAGGGCGACACCCCGACCACTTCCGGATCATCACCGATCCTGTCCATGAGACGGCCCAAATCGGTGAAGCCCTGGGGTTCGGAGGTGATCACGGTGATCATCGGCATGTTTTCCACGAAAGTGCGCCGCATCTCGTGGTGAAAGCCGTTCATGACCGCCAGGGTGATGTTCAGGACGGTCACCCCGATGGCGATGCCGGTGATGGCCGTCACGCTGCCGCGGCTCAGGAACCGGCTGTGACGCCGGCTGCGCAGGTATCTCCTGGCGATGTACCCGGCGAATTCCATCTAGGAGTCCCCGCCTTCCGGGGTGCTCCCGGCATCGGTCTGTTCGGGACGCATGTGGGGAAACAGCAGGACGTCCCGGATGTTGTTGGTGTCGACCAGCAACATGACCAGGCGGTCGATGCCCATGCCCATGCCCCCGGTGGGCGGCATCCCCTGCTCCATGGCCTGCAGGAAGTCCTCGTCGATGGGCTGGGCCTCGTCGTCGCCGGCATCCATGAGGGTCTTCTGGTCCTCGAAGCGGCGGCGCTGTTCCCGGGGATCGTTGAGTTCGCTGAAACTGTTGGCCACTTCGAACCCGGCGATGAACAGTTCGAATCTTTCCACCAGCCCGTCCGCCTCGCGATGGGCCTTGGCCAGGGGCGACAGTTCCTTGGGATGATCCATCACGAAAGTGGGTTGGATGAGCTCCGGCTCGACGAGTTCACTGAAGAGCTCGTCCAGGATCTTGTCCCGGCCCATCCCCTTCTTGACCGCGACACCGAATCCCTTGGCCAGCCCGGTCAGCTCTCCGGTGTCCAGGGACATCAGGTCCCGGCCCGTCTTTTCGGCCAGGGCGTCCATGAACCCCAGACGCGCGAACGGCTGGTTGAAATCCATCTCCTGGCCGCCGTAGGTCAGTTTCCCCTCCTGCCCGAAACGGACGGCCAGCCGGCGCAGCATTCTTTCGGTGAGATCCATCATGCCGTGGTAGTCCCAGTAGGCCGCATAGCACTCGAGCATGGTGAATTCGGGATTATGGGTCCGGTCCATGCCCTCATTGCGGAAATCCTTGGCGATTTCATAGACCTTTTCGAGCCCGCCGACGATGAGCCGCTTCAGGTAGAGCTCATCGGCGATGCGCATGTACAGGGTCATGTCCAGGGCATTGTGATGGGTGGTGAACGGCCGGGCGGTGGCGCCCCCGTAGAGGGGCTGCAGAACCGGCGTTTCGACTTCCAGGAATTCCTCCTCGGCAAAGAAGGCCCGGATGTCGGTGATGATCTCGCTGCGCCGCTTGAACCTTTCGCGGCTGTCCAGGTTCATGGACAGGTCAAGGTGGCGCCGCCTGCTCTTGTTCTCCACGCTCATGTCGTGGAATTTTTCGGGCAAGGGCCGGATGGCCTTGGCCAGGAAGGTGAAGTCCTCGACCTTGATGCTCAGTTCGTCGGTGCGGGTCCGGAACAGGGTCCCCTCCACACCGATCCAGTCACCGATATCGATCAGCTTCTGGATCAGGTGGAATTTTTCCTCTCCCAGATCGTCTTTGCGAAAATAGGCCTGGATCTTTCCCCATTCATCCTGGATCGGGACAAAGAGGGTTTTGCCGGTTCCCCTTTTGGCCATGATCCGGCCCGGGTAGCGGACCTTCGCCTCGGCGGAGGTCAAGGCATCTTCGGCGGTCCGCAATTCGGTGCTGGTGTGGGACCGCTCGTAGGCATAGGGATACAGTTCCACCTGCTTCCCCAGTTCGGTCATCTTCTCCAGCCTGGTCTCGATCAGGTGGTGCAGGGTCTCCTGTTCGGAAGCACCTTCGGCACCGGCGGGTGTGTTGTCCTGCTTAGCCAAGTCCGTCTCCTTGCCGCCGCGACGGGCGGATAAAAGTATTCCCTACCTGCTCCGGGATCCCATCCAACGCAGGAACGCATCGATGAATCCGTCAAGATCGCCGTCGAGTACGGCCGTCGAGTTGCCGGTTTCGTGATCAGTCCGGTGGTCCTTCACCTTGGTGTAGGGCTGCAGGACGTAGGAACGGATCTGGCTGCCCCAGGCTATTTCCATCTTTTCCGCCTCGATGGCGTCTCGTTCCTTCTGCCGTTCTTCCATGATCTTCATGTACAGCTTGGCCCGCAGCATCGTCATGGCGCTTTCGCGGTTGCGGTGCTGGCTGCGTTCGCTTTGACACTGCACCACGATGCCGCTGGGTTCATGGGTGATCCTGATGGCGCTGTCTGTCTTGTTGACGTGCTGCCCGCCGGCGCCCTGGGCGCGGTAGGTGTCGATCCTCAGGTCGGCCGGATCGACTTCAACTTCCACATCGTCATTGACCAGCGGGTAGACGAAAACCGAAGCGAAGGACGTGTGCCGGCGGTTCTGCGAATCGAAGGGGGAAATGCGGACCAGCCGGTGCACCCCGGACTCGCTTTTCAGATAACCGTAGGCGAACGGGTGATCGATTTCCAGAACGGCGCTCTTGATGCCCGCCTCGTCCCCGGACTGCAGGTCGAGGGATTTCGCTTTCATCCCGTGGCGTTCGAAGTAGCGGTTGTACATCCGCAGCAGCATCTGGGCCCAGTCCTGGCTCTCTGTGCCCCCGGCCCCCGGATGGATTTCGAGAACGGCGCCCCGCTCGTCTTCCTCACCGCTCAACAGGAACTGGAAATCGAGCTGGTCGACGGCGGCTTCCAGCTCTCCCAGGCCCGCAGTCACTTCGGCGCGGGAATCCTCGTCCTCCTCTTCCTGGACCATTTCCGCCATGAGCTTCAACTCATCGGCCTGCTCGCCGGTCTGGACCAGAGGGGTCACCCACTGCTTGAGGGACTGCACCTTGCGTAGCACCCGGGAAGCTTCTTCCTGATCGTTCCAGAATTCGGGAGACGCCTGCAGGGCCTCCAGCCTGGCCAGTTCCGTCTGAAGAGCGGAAAAGTCAAAGACCCTCCTTGAGGGTTTCCAACCTGCGCAGGATATCGTCGATGCGTTCGATGGTTTCCTTCAACTGAATCTCCTCGTGTTCCCGGAAATACCCCACCCCTTGATAGGCTCAATTCGTCCGGGGGTCAATCATCAAGTCGCGCCAACAGGGCGGCCGCTTCGACCCCCAGGGAGCCGAGCGGGCCTTCATTGACCAGTACGATGTCCGCGCGGGCCCACCCGTCCTCCAGGGGGCGTTGCGCCCGGATCCTGGACCGGGCTGTTTCCCGATCCAGGCCCGCAAAATCCCGCAACCGTTTTTCCCGCGTGGTGTCCGAGGCGGTAACGGTGATGACCAGCTCCACACCGGGAACCGGAGGCAAAAGAAAATACACGGCGGCCTCCAGAACGGCAAGGCGGTGGCGTCCGGACTTCTGGACATCGTTCAGTTTTTCGGCGACCAGATCGGACAAGGGGCCGTGGGTGATGTCGTTCAACCTTTCCAGGGCCGACCGATCGCCGAAGACAAGCCTGCCGAGAATGGCCCTGTCCACCGACCCGTCCCTGATCACAAGGGAGCCGAATTCCGCGGCCACCGCGCCGGCGATTTCCGGTCTGGCCAGAATTTCATGCCCCAGGCGGTCGCCGTCCAGGATGGCGGCCCCGCCCCGGGCCAGGAATCCGCACAGGACCGATTTTCCGGCGCCCGCGGGCCCGGTGACAACCCAGCGTTTCATCCGTGAGCCTCCGCCCAGTCGGAGCCGGAATGCAGATCCACAACCAGGGGGACCTTGAGCGCCAACGCATCCTCCATTCCCGTTTTGACCAGGGAACCGAGATCCTCCAGGTTTTCCCGGGGCACCTCGAAGACCAGTTCATCGTGAACCTGCAGCAGCATCAACGCCCCGGTCGGGGACTCTTCGAGTTCCTGGTGGAGGCGGATCATGGCCAGCTTTACCAGGTCGGCGGCCGTGCCCTGGATGGGCGTGTTGACCGCCACCCTCTCCTGGAAGGAGCGGATGCGGTTGTTGGACGAATCGATATCCGGCAGAAGACGCCGGCGCCCCAGGAGGGTTTCCACCCATCCGTCACGGTGTGCTTTTTCCTTGGTGCTTTCGATGAAATTGCGCACCCCCGGGTAGGTGTCGAAATAGGTTTCGATGAAGGCCGAGGCTTCGGCGACCTTGACCTTGATCTGCCGGGCCAGCGCCCGGGACCCCATGCCGTAGATCACCCCGAAATTGATGGCCTTGGCGCGGCTGCGCATTTCGGAGGTCACCTCCTTCTCGGGGACACCCGCGATCAGGGCCGCGGTCCGGCGGTGAACGTCGCCGCCTTCGCGGAAAACCGACAGCAGTTCCGGATCGTCCGCGAGGTGGGCCAGCAGGCGCAATTCGACCTGCGAATAATCCGCCGACAGGAAGACGTTTCCTTTGCGGCGGGGCACAAAAGCCCGCCGGATTTCCCGGCCCAGTTCGGTCCGCACCGGGATATTCTGCAGATTGGGATCGGAACTGGACAACCGGCCGGTGGCGGCGACGGCCTGGTTGTAGGAAGTGTGTATCAGGCCGGTGTGGGGATTGGCCAGCTGGGGCAGGGTTTCCACGTAGGTGTTCTGCAGCTTGGCCACCTGGCGGTATTCCAGGATCAGGGCCGGCAGATCGTGCTCGTCCGCCAGCGCGGTCAGCACGCTGACATCGGTGCTCCAGCCGGTGGCCGTTTTCTTGATCGGCTTGAGACCCAGCTTCTC
>JBDLKA010000168.1:0-5205 GCA_039714075.1 Candidatus Krumholzibacteriota bacterium
GCTTGTTGAGGTGAAGAATACCACAAACGCCAGGACTGGAATGAGTCTCATTATCTTCTCCTCGGCTAAGCGTGCCCTGTGGGTAGCCAAATGCAGTGGCAGCCGGTTCGCTAGGGACAAAAAGACACTTTCTCGGTTCAGCGAGGGCCTGATCAACTCCCCGTCCTACAGTTCATATCCCTGATTGTACCACCTCCCACACTGTACTTGCCTGCCTTCTATGCGGCAGGCCAAGGCCTATTTGATCAGGGTGATTTTCTTGACAAACACTCCACCTTCCGACCGCAAGCGGAAGAAGTAGATACCTGAACCCACCATTCGGCCGGTCTTGTCGACTCCGTCCCAGGACACGCTTTGTCGTCCGGCAGGAAGCTCCTTTTTCATCAGGGTCCTGACGACCTGACCTTTCAGATCGATGACATCCAACTCGACAAGAGAAACACCGGGAAGCGAAAACGCGATGGTCGAGATGGGGTTGAATGGATTGGGAAAGGCGTTGTCCAGGATCACCCCGCGCGCGGCGGGCCCATCGATGGCCTCCTCGACGGAACTCACGGGCCGGTTCATGGTGAAATGGTCGATGGTATCGCCGGCGGCGGATATGGCGGCAAAGGAGAGGTTGCTGCCTTCGATCCGCACAGTACAGAAGTGGTGGTCCTGCGTCACGGTGACGATGTTCGGGTAGTCCGGATTCGGCACGTACAGGGGCGCTCCGCCTCCGCCGGTTGTGATGTGCTGAACATCGTTCACCACTGCGCGCGCATAGTAGTGGTTGTGGCCGGTGAACGCGATCGACACTTCATGTTCGATGCAGAGGGGCTGCAGGTAGTCCTGAACGCTCGTATTGTTGCCGTGTCCACCGGCCGACCATCCCGGTTCATGAAATACGAAAAACTTCCAGGGCTTCGTCGTGGCGGTCAGGTCGGCTTCTATCCAGTCGTGCTGTACCGAGCCCGGTGCGTAGCTCCGGTACTGATCGATGACGACGAAGTGGGCGGGTCCGTAGTCGAACGACCAGTAGAGCGGAGTCTCGAAGGGGTAGGGAAAGTACTTGGAGAACACGACTCCCGAATCCTCGTGATTCCCCCGGCACGCCTGGTGGGGCAGGCTGGCGAGCATCGTCCGGATGCCCGTGTACGAGGGGTCGAAGAACTCGGTGTCCCAGCTGCTCTCATTGTCGCCGCTGCTCACCAGGTCCCCGACGTTCACAAGCAGGGAGTGCAGCGCAGGATTGGTCGTGAACGTCGATACAATCTCTTGTGCAACCAGATCGTGGCTTCCAGGATACGTTCGCGTATCGCCGTATACGAGGAACGCGACATCCGTCGTGTCATCGGGCGGAGCGGAGCGGAACGAAGCGGAAATCGTGTCTTCGCGGGCCACGACCCGATAAAAGCAGATCGCTGAAGGCGCCAGCCCCCCGATCGTAAAGGAGTGCTGATGGTCGTCCCCGTACTCGAGCGTCTCAACCGAGCCGAGCGAGTAGGTCTCATCCAGGCCCCACTCGATCGTACAGGTGTCCGTGACGGTCAACTGCCACTGGACCTGCATCCCGGTGTTGTCACCCATGTATATAACGTACGGGGCTTTTCGCATCGGGTGGGGAACCGCGCCCAGACCGATGACCTCGAGATCGAAACTGATATCGGAACTCGTGACGCTTCTTTGGTGGATCTCGACCGCAAGCACGTTGGGACCCGGAACCAGGGCTGACGCATCGACGATGTGTTCGACGAAGGCGTCCTCCGCGCTGCCGCCGATCGTAGAGGAGGCAAGGGTCAGGTGGGTGATCGTACCGTCCGGCATGTTCGAACGCTGGATCTCTGATCCGTTCAGGTAGAGCACCCCGCCGTCGTCACAGAGCAACCTCAACTGGAGATAGGAGAACAGCGAAGGATCCTCGACTTCGAACGAAAGCCTGAAGTAGGTTGTGATGTACTTGTTGCCGGAATTCGGACCGAAGCTGACCACGGTGGCCTCGTCTCCGTCCCCGTAGCCGAGTTGCGCAGGTCCGGAACTCCATGTGCCATCGTTGAATCCCGGATCCCGCCAGGGGACGCCCTGATTCGAGCCGTCGTCCAGGTAACGCCAGACAGATCCTTCCGGCACCAGTACGTTCTGCGCTGTGGCATGACCGGCAACTAGAATCATCAGCAATAGATGTACGAACACGGCAGAAACGGGCTTGATTCCGGGGATTCGCATCGCAGGCCTCCAAGTTGTCGGATTCTCGCCGCTCGGGATATTCTAATGGATTTCGGCGATTTATTCCATGAACTTGCCTGCCATTTTCCGACGATCCCGTAC
Organism: Candidatus Krumholzibacteriota bacterium; assembly: GCA_039714075.1. Classification (GTDB taxonomy): domain Bacteria; phylum Krumholzibacteriota; class Krumholzibacteriia; order LZORAL124-64-63; family LZORAL124-64-63; genus JAGLCY01. The sequence goes on from JBDLKA010000168.1 coordinate 2,308, forward strand.
CGTAATTCCGCCTCCTCTGAAATGTATGGCACACTCATTGCTTGTTGAAAATCAATTTCCATCAAGTAGGATGGCCATTGACAGCCTGGTCGCCCCTGGGGCTGGCTCTCGTAACATTTCCCTATATCGGAGGTTCTCGACATGTTAGACAGACGCGTTCTCGTTGTGGCCGTGTTGCTTTCTGCACTTGTGCTGGCAGCATGCTCCGGCGATGACACCACTACTCCGGACGTCGTCCAAACCGTCGACTCGCCCACCTTCACACCACTGGCAGGAAGTTTTTCATCCATCCAGACCGTGACCATCGACTGTCCCACCGCCGACGCTGAAATCCATTTCACGCTTGACGGCAGCGATCCCGACGATACGTCGGCGTTGTACGACCCGTTGGCCGGGGGCATCACCATCTCGACAACGACCACGATCAAGGCGAAGGCCTACAAGGACGGCATGAAGGCGAGCGTGATCATGGCCGGTGATTACGCCATCGACCTGCCCGACGTGGCCCCACCGGTGATCAGCCCGCAGGGAGGAATCTATTCCGGCACCCGGCTGGTTTCCATGTCCTGCGCGACGGCCGGCGCCGAGATCCGCTACACCACGGACGGAACCGAGCCGACCTCGAGAGCTTCGCTGTACGCGGCCCCCTTCCTGGTGACGGAATCGACGACGGTCCAGGCGCGGGCGTACGCGGCCGAAATGGACCCCAGCCCGATCGCCGAGGAGACTCTGGTGATCATCGGGGGCCTGGTGGCCCACTTCCCGTTCGACGGAAGCGCCAGTGACTACAGCGGCAACCGCCACATGTGCGACGTCTTCGGGCCCGTGCTGGCCGAGGACCGGCACGGCACAGCCGATTTCGCCTACCAGTTCGACGGGATCGACGACTACATGGAACTGTGGAACGAGGCATCCTTCGACTTTACCGAGTTCACGATCTCGGCGTGGATCAGGATCGACACGCTGCCGGTGGTGCCGGGGCCGGGTCTGCCCGGCATATACACGTTGATCAACAAGGGTTCGAACGTAGGGAACTACACGTTGAGACTGATGAAATTCGGCGGCGCGTCCTATTGCAACCTGAGCTACGCGCACAGGACCGCAACGGGCACCTGGGCGCCGGGGAGTTCCTCCGAGAACATCAATCTGTCCACCTGGTACCATGTGACCGTCACGATGGACACCGAGATCAGTTTCTACATCAACGGGGCGCTTGACTTCACGAGCACCGGAATGCCGGCGGCCGTACTGGACAACGACCAGGTCCTGATCGGCAAGCGGCGCCATGCGAGCGACGAGCTCCCCTTCAACGGGTTCATCGACGATGTCCGTTTCTATGACCGGGCTTTGACGGCCGCCGAGATCCAGTTGATCTACGACGAGGAGAACTAGGGGCCGCCGGCCTCGAAGCAGGGCAACGGGGGGCGGTGACGGACACCGCCCTCCGCGGAAATCCCGAAAATGAAAAGGAGTTCAGGCAACCATTACCTAATGCTTTTTCCAGGGGGGAAAATCATGCGCCCATTAACAATACTGGCATACGCCTCACTGTTGTTCCTGTTGGCGAGCGGCGTGCCCGCCACCACCTCTGCCCAGGCCCTGAAGGCGTACTGGGCCGACGAATACGCCGGCAGGATCTACAAGTCCGATCCCGACGGCTCCAACCTCGAAACCCTGATCACGGGTGACCATCTCAACAGCGAGGAAATCGTCCTCGGCGGCGGCAAGATCTACTGGTCGGACTTCGAACGCGGGATCATCCAGCGGGCGAACACCGACGGGTCGGGCCTCGAAACCGTGGTGACGACGCCCCAGCCCGGCGCCCTGGGCCTGGATGTCGGCGGCGGCAAGCTCTACTGGATCGACAACTCGCTCGGCGAGATCCGCCGGGCGAACCTGGACGGCTCGTCGCCGGAGTCGGTCCTGACCCTGCTGGACGAGGGAACCTCGCTGACGATCGCCGAAACCGGCCAGTACATCATCTGGGGCGAATACTCACCGGGCCTCATGCAGACGGTCATCTACCGGCGGTCCATCACCGGCGGCATCCTGCTGCAGCTTGCCCTTTTCCAGAGCATCGATCACGTGCGCGGCCTGTTCGCCCACGAACCGGAAGGCCTGGTCTATTTCGGCCGCGGCGGCCTGCTGCAGAAGGTGGACATCCTGGGCGGCGGAACGCTCACCCTGTATTCGGGCGGGGTCAACATCACCGGAGTTGCCTACGATGCCGCAGACCTCAAGATCTACTGGACGGACGACGGCAACCATGACGTCACCCGCTGTGATTACGACGGCGGCAACGTCGAGGTCCTGGAAACGTACGCCCTCTACGTGGACGGCATCGCGGTGGATTCCACCGACCGGAAGCTGTTCTGGACCGAGGAGCGCTTCATCATGGGAGCCGAACTGGACGGCACCGACCAGACCTACATCGTGTCCAGGCCCGCCTTTTTCGGTGTCGGATTCCACGAGGCGCTCGACCGCATCTACTACTCGGATGTCAATAAACGGGAGACCTGGTACGCCGCTTCGGACGGCACGGGCAAGACGCTGTTCTATTCCGGTGTGAGCCCCAACACCGGTAGTGCATTCGCCATCCGGGTGGACCATGCGGCCGACAAGATCTACTTCCTGGATGGGCACGACCAGTGGTTGCGAAGGGCCGACCCCGACGGCGGCAATCTGGAGGATCTCTTCCATATGCCGTGGGCCTATGACATGACCCTGGATGTGCCGGGAGGCCGGGTGTACTGGGCCGGACGCTCGTCGGGCTCGATCTACAGACGCAATCTCGACGGTACCGGCGTGACCGATACATTGTACTCGGGCCTCAACCTGCCCAGGGCGGTGGCGCTCGACTATTCGAACGGCCGGATCATTTGGGGTGAGGATGACCGG
>JBDLKA010000169.1:0-5088 GCA_039714075.1 Candidatus Krumholzibacteriota bacterium
GCCGGCGCTTTGGGCGATATCCCGGTTTTGGTCGTTCTGCATGAAGTGGCTCATGGCGTCTCCTTCGGGTGGCGGCCTGATAGCGGCCGGTGCATCGATTCATCGTGTCAACAAGGACAAGATAGAATTGAATGACTGATTGATCTAATCGATTTAATTTGTATTATTGATAAATTTTCTCTATCATACACCCATGACTCTCCAGGAATTGAAATACGTTGTCGCGGTTGCGGATCACCTTCATTTCGGACGGGCCGCGGCGGCTTGCCATGTCACGCAGCCGACCCTGAGCGCGGGCATTGCCAATCTGGAAGAAGAGCTGGGTTGGGAAATATTCGAACGGGGCTCCCGCCTGGTGATGGTCGCCGACGGCGCCGAACATTTCATTGCCCAGTCACGCCGAGTCCTGACCGAGGCAAGCGCGTTGGACGACCTGGCCCACCGAAGTCGTCCCCCGCTGACCGGGACCTTCCGGCTGGGCGCCATCCCCACGGTCGGCCCCTATGTGTTCCCCCACGTCATCGGAAGCTTGAGGGCGGCCCATCCCGACCTTGTCCTGCATTTGAAAGAAGAAAAGACCGACGACCTGGTTGCCGCGCTCAGGAACGGCAGCCTGGACGCGGCCCTGCTGTCCCCTCCCTTGGCGGTTTCCGGACTGGAGGAAATGAAACTGTACCGGGAGGATTTCCACCTGGCGCTGCCGGCGGGCCACGCGCTGGGCCGCAAGCGCCGTGTCAAACTTGCCGACCTGCGGGATGAAGCGCTGCTCCTTCTGGATGAAGGACACTGCCTGCGCGACCAGGTGGTGGAATTCTGCAGCCTGCCGACCAACCCGGTGCGCGAACTGCTGAGGTCCAGCAGCCTGGAGACATTGCGCAGCATGGTGGCGGCCGGAGTGGGCTGCACCCTGCTGCCGGCCCTGGCCATCGGGGTGGTCGAGGGGTTGTCGGACCAGATCCTGATCCGGTCTTTTTCAGGACGGATCCCCCACCGTGAAGTCTGCCTGTACTGGCGCAAGGGATTCACCCGGCGGGAATCGGCGAGGTTGCTGGGGGAGATCGTCGGCCATCACCTGCCGCCGGCCGTCTCCCCCCTCGTATTCGAAGTCTGAAGCTGATCAGACCTGCACGAACTTGGCCGCCGGCACCCCGCAGACCGGGCATTTCTCCGGCGCCTTCCCGAACTCGATATAGCCGCAAACCGGGCACAGGTGGAAATCCACCTCGGTCAGATCCTCGCCCTTCTTGGCGGCCTCGAGCGCCAATGCATAGAGCTTGGCGTGCACCTGCTCGGCTTCAACCGCGAATTTGAACATGCGCTTGGCCTTGTGGCCCTCGGCCTCGGCCTGCTCCAGCATGGGCGGGTACATCTCGGTGAACTCGTAGGTCTCGCCGTCGATGGCGCCCTGCAGGTTGTCCACCGTGCCGCCGACGCCGTCGAGGGCCTTCAAGTGGCCCTCCGCATGGATCAATTCGGCCTGGGCCGTGGTGCGGAAAAGGCGCGCGATGTTGGGCATCCCGTCCTTCTCGGCTGCCTTGGCGAAGGCGCTGTACTTCTGGAACGCCTGGCTCTCGCCGGCGAAAGCTTCCTTCAGGTTTTCGGTCGTGTTCGGCATGGCATTCCCTCCGGAATCCTGGACTTTGATTCAAAACGATCAACGAATATTCATCATAGGTCCTATTGCGCGGAAAGCAACTTCCAAGAGGGAGGAATCCCGGTCATTCGAGAGCGACCTGCAGGGCCCGTTTCGCATCCAGTTCCATCTCCAGACCGGCGGTTGCCCCGCAGAACAAACGATCGAGCCGTTCGCGATAGGGCATGATGCTCGCATGGACGGCATCGGGAAGACCGTCCTGCCAAACGAGCCGCGAAGGGTCGTCCTCCATCTTCTTCTGCTCCACTTCCAGAGTCCCAAGGCGAGGGTTTTCTCCGCCGGTTTTGCGCATCGCTTCCAACTGCCTTGCGAGACATCCACCGAGCGTGTGGGACGCCTCAGGTGACAGGGCCCGGCCGTCGGAAAAGATCTCGTTTCGGATTTGACGAGACAGCAGGAGGTCGTGATAGGCCACCGCATAGATGTAGGCATATTCCTGCAATCCCATCTTCGCCCCGAGCAGGGCCTGGTTGCGCCGTTCGAAAAAACGCGCGAGGAAGGGAGTGATCGACAGCGACGCACCCCCCAACCCCAAAGCCACACCGCCCACATCTTTCAGGTCTCCCGCGTCCTTCGAGTCCAGGGACGCGACCGAATCGAAACCCTTTCGCACCGCGCCGTAATCATCGCACGCGGAAACAAGGGTGGCGCGCAGTTCCAGAAACAGTTCCATCCGATCTGCCGGAACCTCGCCCGACGGAGCCGGGAGGTAGGTCGCCGCGGACCCGAGGGAGCGGTCGAGTTCGTCCAGTGCTTCGCCGGCCTCCTGCAGCGGGGCCCACGTCTTGACACCCACCACGCCCACTATCAGCAGGGGCACACCCACCATGACCGCAGCCAGAATTGCGCAGCCCTTTGCCGCCGAACCATTGAACCTGCTCACAACCGAAACCTGCCTTTCCCTGGACCTCCGGATTGAGGACGCAGATGGGACCAAACAAGTTCCGTGGGACGGGAAACTTTGGTTGTGGCTCGGAAAGTGTCCCCGGGGACACTTTTGAGGTTTATCTTGTTTGTTCTCAATTAGTTAGTATCTTGAATGCGCCTTTTCTGCGTTATTGACAATATATCAATTGTCAATTATTGAAAAAGGTAAACAAATATGTTGTCAAATATGCAAACGCCTGGACGCCCTAAATGATGTTCCAGATCACACCCCCTCTCACTGAGAAAGGGCTCCTCAATCACTTTCGAGATGTCGGAAAATTGCGGTCAAATCCACCGCGACGGGTCATCCCGCCAGCCGGCACCCCATGGCGATGGACAGGAACTTGGATTCCTCGCTGTCCGCGCGGCTTGTCAGGACGCAGGGCACGGACGTGCCCAGAACCACGGCCGCCAGCCGGCCGCCCGACAGCAGCGTCGAACTCTTGTAGAAAACGTTCCCCGCCTCGATGTTCGGAAACACCAGGATGTCGGCGCTGCCCGCGACCGGCGACTCGAAGCCCTTGATCCGGCAAGCCTCCGTTGACAGGGCCAAGTCCAGGGCCAGGGGCCCGTCGACGACCGCGCCGGTGATCTCCCCCCGTGCGGCCATCTCCTTGATCTCCGCCGCGTGGGCGGTGGCCTTCATCTTCGGGCTCACTTTTTCGGTTGCCGCCAGCAGGGCCGCACGCGGTTCGGCGATGCCAAAGCTGTGGGCCGCGGCAATGCAGTATTCCAGGATCTGAACCTTGGTCGGCAGGTCCGGCGCGGGGATGATGGCCACGTCGGCCACGAACAGCAGCTTGTCGTGGCTGGCCAGGTAGGCGGGCAGTTCGACCACCGTCACGTGGGTCAGGATATTGCCTTCCGGCAGCAGGCCGGTCTCCTTGTCCAGGATCTGCTTCATGTAGTCGGACGTGGGGATCAGGCCCTTCATCAGCACGTCGGCCTCGCCGGAACGGACCAGGGCCACCGCCTTGCGGCCCGCCTCGACAGTGTCGGCCTCCTCGACGACCGTGAAGGCGCCGGCGTCCAGGTCCATCTCCGCGCAGAGACTCGCGATGCGGGCGCCGTCACCGACCAGGGTCATCGCGGCGATACCCTCGGCGGCCGCCTTGGCCGCCGCTCCGATGGTGTTGGGATCATGGCCCGCGGCCACCGCCACCCGGCGGCTGGGCTGGTCCTTCAGGTCACTTATCAGCTGATCGAGGTTGCGAATCGGATTCATGTTTCCCCCACGTTCAGGACCCGGTCTGCGGGTCGTATTCGCGCGCATTTTCCTTGCCGTTCAGCACCCGCAGGGCGCCCTTGATCAAGGCTCGCATCTCGTTTTCTCCGGGATAGGCGGTCACACCGCAACCCAGGGCCTTCACCCCCGCGGTGATGTCGCCGACCACCATCTCGCTGCGCGCCAGACCGCCGGTCAGCAGGACCCGGTCCACCTTTTCGCCATCGAAGGCGGGCAACAGGCCGGTGATGTTCTTGCAGATCTGGTAGATCATCGCCTCGTAGACCTCGCAGGCCTGGGGATCCTTGTCCTGAACCCTCCGTTCGACCTCGCGGAAATCGGCCGTGCCCAGCAGATCGATCAGACCGCCCCGACCCTTGTTCAGCTTGAGCAGCTCGTCCTGGGTGTATTGCCCGCTGAAACACAGGCGGATCAGCTGCCCGGTGGGCTCGGATCCGGAGCGCTGCGGACTGAAAGGACCTTCGCCGTCCAGGCCGTTGTTCACGTCGATGTAACGGCCCTTGGCGTGGGCGCCGATGGTGATGCCGCCACCCATGTGGCAAACGATCAGGTTCAGGTACTCGTAGAAGGTCTCGTTTTCCTCGGCGTAGCGCCGGGCGGTAGAAATCTGGTTCAGGGCATGGGAAATAACCCGCCGCCGGATGTCCTTCATGCCGGTGACCTTGACCCGGGTGGGAGCCTCGTCGACGACCACGGGGTCGACGATGAACGCGGGCTTTTTCGATTTTCCCACCAGTTCCCGGGCGATCAATGCGCCCAGGTTGGAAGCATGGTCGCTGCCGGTGCCGGCCAGCAGGTCCTCGCGCATGCGGTCGTTCACATTGTAGGTCCCGTGGGGAATGGGCTGAAGCACGCCCCCGCGTCCGGACACCGCGTCCAGATCTTCCACCGCGATCCCATGGTTGCCCAGGGCGTCCAGTACGGTCTCCTTGCGCATGCCGTACTGCTCCACAATGCGTTGGCCCTCGAAGGGTTCCAGCTCCTTTTCCGAATGCTGGATTTCCTGGGTGAAGCGCTCCAGATCCCCTTCGTACACGGCGATTTTGGTCGAGGTCGATCCCGGGTTGATGGCCAGGATCCGGTGCCGCGGGAAAAAGGTGTCCTTGGGCGTCCGCGACCAGTGCTTGAAACGGTGCAGCCGCAGCACGCAGGCCTTGACTCCCAGCACGGCGTCCTCGGCCGTGCTGTCCATGGGCAGGTCGACGCCCTGGAAACGGATTCCGAACATGACGCTGAATTTCTTGGCGTCCGGGTACCTGGT
>JBDLKA010000170.1:0-5019 GCA_039714075.1 Candidatus Krumholzibacteriota bacterium
CATGACCACCGGGATGGTGGCCAGCGCCAGCGGGATCTCGTAGCTGACCATCTGGGCCGCGCCGCGGGCCGCGCCGTACAGGGCCCACTTGTTGTTCGAACCCCAGCCCGCCATCAGAATACCGATGATGACCATGCTGCTGACGGCGAAAATGTAGAACAGGCCCAGATCCAGGTCGGCCGCTATGAAACCCGGCGCCCAGGGAATGGCCGCCCAGGCGAGCAGCGAACCCAGCAGGACCAGCAGCGGAGCGAACACGAACATGGCCTTGTCGGCGTCGCGGGGAATGATGTCTTCCTTGCCGAGAATCTTCAGCATGTCCGCGATGGCCTGGGCCCAGCCGTGCCAGCGGCCGGTGCGCATGGGTCCGTAGCGGCTTTGCAGGAAGCCGGCGACCTTGCGTTCCATCCAGGTGAAAATGATGGCGCACATGGCCATGACGATGAACATCAACGTGGCCATGATCGACGCAACGGTGATGTGCATCGCCAGGTCCGACATACCGTCGGCGCCCGGAATACTCCTGATCAGGTCGGTGAGTGCTTGCATTAGCGATCAATCTCCCCGAGCACGATGTCCAGCGACCCCACGAGGGCCACGAGGTCCGATACCATCTGGCCGACCCCGACCTTCTCGACAACCTGGAGGTTGCAGAAGGAGGGGCTGCGCACCTTGTTCCTGAAGGCGGTCTGACCGCCGTCGGAAATGATGTAATGGCCCAGCTCGCCCTTGGAGCTTTCGACGCGCGAGTAGGCGGCGCCGGCGGGGGCCTTGACGGGTTTCTTGAGTTCGATGGCCTGATACGGCCCTTCGGGCAGCGATTCCAGGGCCTGGCGGATGATCCGGCAGGACTGCTCGATCTCGCGCACGCGCACTATGTAGCGGTCCCAGCAATCACCGACGGTGCCCATCTCACCCATGCCCACCGGAATCTCGAAATCGAACTTGTGGTACAGCGAGTAGGGATCGTCCTTGCGGCAGTCGAACTTCACGCCCGACCCGCGCAGCACCGGGCCGGTGCAGCCGTAGTCGAATGCGGTCTGCTTGTCGATGACGGCCACGTCGCTGAGCCGCTCGATGAAGATCTTGTTGAAGCTGAGCAGGTTGTTGTAGTCGTCGATCTTCTTGTTCTCGAGCATGGTGATGAATTCGAGAACGTCGCTGGTCCAGTTGTCCTTCGGGATGTCGTAGCGCACGCCGCCCGGCACCATGTAGTTGTAGAGCATCCGCCCGCCGGAAATGCGTTCCAGCAGGTCGAGGATGACCTCACGCTCGCGGAAGCAGTACAGCAGCGGCGTCCAGGCGCCCATGTCCAGCCCGAAGGTGGCCAGGGCGATCAGGTGGCTGGCGATCCGCGACAGCTCGGCCGTCACGATGCGGATGTGCTCGGCCCGCTCGGGGACTTCCTGCCCCATGACCTTTTCCAGGGCGGTGACGTAGGCGTGGTTGCAGGTCATGGGCGACAGGTAATCGAACCGGTCGGTGTAGACCACCCACTGCTTGTAGTTGACGCCCTCGGCGATCTTCTCGGCGCAGCGATGCAGGTAGCCCAGCACCGGGGTGACCTTGTAGACGATCTCGCCGTCGGTGTGCAGCACCAGGCGCAGCACCCCGTGGGTCGCCGGATGCTGCGGGCCCATGTTCAGCTCCAGCAACTCGCTCTTGATGCCCGGCACGTGGTCCTGTTCGGCCCAGCCGTTGGTGGTCTTGATGTTCTCAATAGCCATAGATCATCCCTCCGCGGGATCGTCGCCCGCGGGTTTGTCCGGGGTCGGGAACGGATTTTCGCTGTAGGCCTGCCCGTTCAACGGAACGGTGTCCCATTGGGCGGGCATCTGGTAGTCCTTGCGCAGGGGATGGCCCTCCCAGTGCTCCTCCAGCAGGATCCGCCGCAAATCCTCGTGGCCCTCGAAATTGATGCCCAGCAGATCCCAGGCCTCGCGCTCGTGCCAGGCCGCGGTGGACCAGATCCCCGAAACCGTCGGCACGGCGGCCGTGGTCCGGGGCGTGCGCACCCGCAGGGTGAACTTGTGCTTCTGGCTGTGGCTGTACAGGCTATAGACCACGCCGAAGTCGCCTTCGCTGATGTGGTCGCTGGTCTCGGGCTGACCCTCGTCGGTGTAGCCCAGGATCTTCACCGACTTGCCTTTGCCGTTTTCGTCGAAGCCGTCCCAGTCGACGCCGCTCAGGCACATGAGCTGATTGAACTGGAGACGTTCGTCGTCGCGCATGAACAGGCAGGCCTCGGCAACGCGGCCGGGTTCCACGTCGGCATAGGCTTCGACGCCCTCGTCGTTGAAACCGAGGGCGGCGGCCCCTAGTTTTTCAACCAGCAGTTCGTAGATTTCTTTCTGATCCATGTCCCTGTAACCTTTTGTTCCCGGACTTACTTCCGGTAGGGAATCTTCTTCGCGTAATCGGTGATCCACTTCGGCGTGACAAACTTCCCTTTGCGTCCGCGGATCTTGTCCTGCAGGCGCATCAGACCCTCGAGCAGCACCTCGGGCCGCGGCGGGCAACCGGGCACGTACACGTCGACCGGCACCAGGAAATCCACACCCTTGACCACATGGTAGCCGTACTTGAAATAGGGGCCGCCGCCGATGGCGCAGCTGCCCATGGCGATGACCCACTTGGGCTCGGGCATCTGGTCGTAGATGAGTTTCAGCCGCGTGGCCATCTTCGCCGTCACCGTTCCCGAGACGATCATCAGGTCGGCCTGGCGGGGCGTGGCACGAAAGGCGCCGGCGCCGAAACGGTCTATGTCGTAACGAGTTGCACTGGTGGCCATCATCTCTATGGCGCAGCAGGCCAACCCGAAGGTCACCGGCCAGATGCTCGACAGGCGCGCCCAGTTGAAGACCTCGTCCACCGTGGTGAGGATGAAGTTCTTGGCGTCGCTGCGGCCGTCCTCGTCCAGGACCTTCAGCAACTGCTCGGGCACCTTGAAGTCCAGCATCTGCTCCCGCTGGACCTCGTATCCTTCGGGAGGCGTGGTGTTCTTGCTCATTGAGTGGGAACCTCCTCTTCGAGCGGAGCTGCGACCGTGCTCTCCGGGGCGGAGGCCGGGCGGCTGTCATCGCGCTCGACGAGTTTCTTGACCCAGTCCAGGTCGCCCTTGACCCAGATGTAGGCCAGGCCCATGGTCAGAATGCCCAGGAAGATGATCATCTCCCAGAAGACCAGGGCGCCCAGCCCGGGCACCGGAAAGAGCTGCTTGAAAACCACGGCCCAGGGAAACAGGAAGACCACTTCGACGTCGAAGATCAGGAAAAAGAGCGCGATCAGATAGAAGCGGACGTTGAAGCGGACCCAGGAAGAGCCGGTGGGAACTTCACCGCACTCGTAGGTGGTCATTTTGTTGTGGTTGGGGCTGCTGGGTCTGAGGATCTTGGCGACGCCGAGGGCGATGCCCGCAAAGACGAATCCAACCAGCACGAAGATGAGGACCGTCGCGAAATTTCCCTGCATGGTGGAAGCTACGGTCCCGAGAGGAAGCAACAGACTCATAAGTCATCCCGGATTTCGTTAAGGCCCGGAAAAATCGACAACTCGGGGGCAAACTTCATATTTGGGACAGGTCCAAGTCAAGGGATTGTTTGTTTCAATATTAACAGTATGCGATGTGTTATATTGACAAGTACTTGCCTTGAAAAAGACTTATTTTGTCGTCTTAATTCCGACAGGAGCGAACCCAGATCATGATCCGAATCCTCGCGGCGGGTAAAATAAAGGACAAGCGCCTGGCCGGACTGCTGGACGACTATCTGAAGCGGATCCGGCCCATGGCCCCGGTGGAGGTTGTCGAAGTGCGGGATTCCACCCCCGCCAAAGAGGGCCGGGAAATGGCCACCCGGCTGGGATCAGCCCGGGGAAGCCAGCTGGTGGTGGCCCTGGATGAACGCGGCGAGGATCTGACTTCCCTGGGGTTTTCCAAGCTGCTCGGCGGCCACGGCGGCATCAGCTTCCTGATCGGCGGTGCCGACGGGCTGGGTCCCGAGGCCCGCGAACGGGCCGAGCGGGTGGTCCGCCTGTCCAGCATGACCCTGACCCATGAAATGGCGCGGGTTTTTCTGGCAGAGCAGATTTACCGGGGGCTGAGTATTTTGCGGGGGAAGCCCTATCACCGGGGGTGATTCCGGGGAGATGGCGAGGCCCCCGGGGGGCCTTTTCGGGTCATTAAAGGTTTGTTGTTCGGCAGAAAGCGAGTGTTCGGATGCATCGGATTGTGATCTTCGGGAACTCCGGATCCGGAAAGTCGACCCTCGCCAGAGAGAAGGCCGATCATCTGTCGTGTTCCCATCTGGATTTGGACACCGTGGCCTGGGAAGACGAACGAAGCGCGCCTACCAGAAAACCATTGGTCGATAGTGGAAAGCTTTTGGAACCATTTTTGGCGAACCATAACAGCTGGGTCATAGAAGGCTGCTATTCGGATTTGTTGGACCTTGTCATCCCGCATTGCACTGAGATCATTTTTCTCAACCCAGGTCTTGAGACTTGCACCACGAATTGCAGGAATCGTCCCTGGGAACCTCATAAATACAGCTCCCCGGAGAAGCAGGACGCAAATCTCGAGATGCTTCTGACCTGGGTCAGGCAATACCCCAACCGAACGGACGAGTTTTCGTTGCAGGCGCACAGGAAAATCTTCGAGAGCTACGCAGGAAAGAAACGGGAATATACGTCAAATGATCGACAGGACTAGAATGACCGTATCTCGGTTTCGGTCGGGCTTTTTGGGCCATCCAGGGGTTGAAATTGAAAATTCATAACTTGTTGAAATATTTGGTGGTTACCTGAGTTTTTTCTTGCCGTTTTCGTCTAATGTTCGTATATTGATTCTACCTCCCATGCACCCAACCCAGGAGGTATATCATGTCCGCTGTTTCCTTTGTTTCCGGTCAATCCGCCGCCAAAGTCCACGCTTCCCTGAAGCATTCCCTGGCCGCCTTGGATCATGCCCGTCAGTGCGCCGTTTTGTGGTTCGGCGAGATCATGCGGCGCCGTTTGTTTCGT
>JBDLKA010000171.1:0-4977 GCA_039714075.1 Candidatus Krumholzibacteriota bacterium
TAACCATGTGTTGACAGCAGACGTCAACGATGGGGGGAAAATAATGAAGAAATTCACCATGTTCGCTTGTCTCGCGCTTGCATTGGTGTTTGCCGTTAGTTCGTTCGCCGGGGAACTCCCGCGGATGACCAAGGGCAACTCAATGATTCACGGAGGCAACGTCAATTTCGCGAAGGCCGGTCTTGATACCATCAACCTGATGGCGGCCTCCAACGATCCCACCAACAACGCTGTACCCGCCGACCTCGGCCTCGAGCCGTACTACGATGGGGACTTTGAAGATGCCGGTGGAAATCCCGACTGGAACGGGTGGACCCACTATGACATCACGGAGCCCACAGAGACCCACTTCCAGGTCAGCGACTACATGCAGGCCGGTGGCGATCTCGCGGCCTGGTGTGGTGACATCAGCATCGTCCGCTGCTCCGCCACCGATTCGCTTGGTGGCTACGGCAACAGCTGGCACGACCTGATTGAATTCCGGTCGACCATTCCCACGCCCGGCTCCAGTACCACAGTGACCACCACGGCCACCGTGCAGTACGACTCCGAGCCCGGGTACGATTACAACTACTTCAGCTACCGTTTCGAAGGCCAGCCTTACGCCGACCTGTGGATTCAGGACGGCAAAGGCACCGCGGCCCTCAGCCAGGCTGTCGTTTACACCACCCCGGAATACATGGGTGGCACGGACATTGCGGTCTACTTCCGCTTCAAGTCCGACGGCGGCTGGTCCGATGAGGACTGCTCCTGGCCCACGGCCGGTGCTGTGCAGATCGACGACATCAACGTTCACATCGTGAACGGTGCCTATGATGTCAACTTCGCCGAGGACTTCGAGGGCGTCGGCGCCCTGCCCGCGATTCCGACCAACGACGTGTGGAGCATCTCGTTCCCCGACGGTGTTGGCGACTTCGCGGCTGTCTATGCCGGTCTCGAAGACAACGATCCCTGCAACACCAACTACACCGCCCAGGTTGCCTTCATCGATGACGATGTGAGGATTCCCGGTACCGGTGGTAGTGACTGCATCAACTGGTGCTACGGTCCTGGCGGTTACATCGTGACCACCACCGGTGGTCTCGCCGGTCCGTCCGAGCACATCCACAACGCCATCGAGTCCCCCGTCATGGCCTGGCCGGCTCCCAAGACCGGCGTCATCGACTATGACGGCATGATCCTGACCTTCGGCGTCTATCGTCACGAGGATCTGACGGCTGATGCTCCTGGTACGTTCTACACCTGGGGTGTCCGTTCGGCTGATACCGACGACTCCGCCGGTAACGGCGTCCAGGTGATCACCGAGCAGGGCTGGCAGGATCGTAACTTCGTCTATTACGGTGGTCCGGATTATGTCCGCGCCGGTGACGACGTGACCGACCTGATCAACCAGGGACGCGACGAAGTCCAGGTTCAGCTGACCGTTTTCGAGTTGGGTTGGATCTGGTACTGGACCGGTAACGATGGTTACCCGGCTCCGTACTTCGACAACGTGACCGTCAAGGTCTTCCCGTACTACGGACCTGGCATCTCCTCGCGTGAGCTGGATATGGCCAATGACAACTTCCCCGAACGCGGTTCCCTCGACTGGGGCGATCTCGGTTCGCACAGCGTGCGTTTCGACAGCGCCAACAACATCTCCCTGGCTGCGCACCTGCGCAACGACCCGGGTGATACCATGGTCGTGGATATCGTTCCCGTTCGTGCGGGATCCATCCTCAACACTCCGGAGCTGCACTACACCGTGGATCGCAACCCCGTGTTCGATCCCTTCCGTGGTCCGGATCCGGCCGTGGGTATGACCCTCGGTATGCCGGCTGTCGGTTCCAGTGGCAGTGTCACTCCCGACAAGTGGGCTTTCGATCTTCCCGATACGGGCTTCCTGTTCCCGGGCGATGTGCTGCACTACTACATCTCCGCCACGGATGATACCGGTGGAGATCCGCAGACCTCGACCCTGCCGGCCGACATCACCGGTTACGGTGTCTTCGGCGACGAGCAGGCCTACAACTCGACGTTCGTGATCCATGCCCTGCCGACGATGAACGCCGGTGTCGGCGATCAGCCCGGTATCCTGTTCATCAACGACTTCGCCAACCGTGGTGGAGAGAATGAATGGTATACCGCCATGAACAACATCGGTATTGTCACCGGTGAGGACTACGACGTGTACTACGTCAACGGTCCGAGTTCCGGTACCGGTAACGGTATCGGTGGACGTGGCAGCGCCATTCTCATCGACGGTTACGACGACATTCTCTACACCTGCGGTGACCTTGGTGTGAACACCGTCTCCAATGGCGACTTCGCCAACGACGCCGGTGACGATGTCGGTACCCTGGTTGGCTGGCTGGATGCCGGCGCCCACGACATCTTCATGACCGGTGACGAGCTGGTGACCGACCTCATGCAGGCCGGTACCGTTACCGTGGCCATGGCCGAGAACTATCTGGGCGTGAATGTCTCCTCGAACGACATTCGTCCCCTCATCGGCAACCAGGCCACTCCGCTGGTCGCCACCATCGGTGGCAACTCGGTGTTCAACCCCGCGAACAACAGCTGGGTTGCCTATGGCGGTTGCGCGGGTATCAACACGTTTGATGCCACCGACGTCAGGGCCGGGACCGAGCGTCTCGCCGAGTTCCGTGATCCTTCCGGTGCCACCGGTACGTATGGCTACTCGGCCGCTTCGCTGAACCCCACTGCGGGTACTGCGGGCACCAGCCGTGTCATTTCGATGCCCTACGATCTGATGTACATCTACACGGATCCGACTGCTGCCGGGGATCCGCTCCCCGCGCGGGCTCGCGTGCTGCGTGACGTCCTGTTGTACTTCGGTGTTGCGGGTGATCCCGGACAGGTTACTCCGGTGCCTGGTGCTGGTATCGCATTCGCGGCCGATAACTATCCGAACCCCTTCAACCCGAGCACGACCATCAAGTTCACGGTTCCCGTTAAGGGCGCTGTCAGCATGAAGATCTTCAACGTGCGCGGTCAGTTGGTCAAAACCCTTATCGATGAAGTGATGGATGCTACGGCCTCCGGCTCCATCGTCTGGGACGGCACCAACAACCAGGGCTCCAGCGTTTCCTCCGGCGTGTACTTCTACGAAGTTCGCAACGGCGGCAATGTGATAGTCCAGAAGATGGCTCTGGTGAAGTAGTTCCCCCGGGAATTCTTCAGCAGTCGCTGTTTGGGAGCGGCCCTTCGGGGCCGCTCCCGTTTTTTGGGCATTTCACCGCCCCGCCCGGGGCGGCCGATTTGGTGAAATCCCGTATTGACAGGGGATTTCTGCCAACCTTGAGGTTGACACCGGCGGGACCGAATCCCTATATTTCAGAAGCTGAAAAATCAAACACTCCCCAGGCCCCGGCCGGTTAACCGGCAGGCTTGGCGCCGTCAGTCCCACCACCGCGGCGCACCAAACCAGAGGTCACTTAATAATGCTTCCCAGGGGGCGCATTCCAGTATGAAAAACAGGCGAGATACCGTTGTCGGGCTGTTAGTTGCCGTAGTCCTGGCTGCCTTGGCATTGACCGGCTGCCGCGCTTTTCAGCCGGAAGCCGTAGTGGTCAACAAGGCGCCGGAGACCTTCATTATCGGCGCACCCCTGGAACATGGCGGCGGATACTACCGGTTCCGCGTTTTCTGGTATGGATCCGACTCCGACGGCAGGGTGGAGCGGTTCGTCTGGGCCCTGACCGATACCACCGTCCAGGACGAGGATACCACCGACGATGAAGAAGATGTGCGTTTCAACCCCGCGTTGGATGCTTCCACGCTGGAAATCGGGCATTGGACAACCAAAACAGACTCCATTTTCAACTTCACCATTTTCCAGGGCGTTTCCCCTTCCTACGACATGACTCTGCATATGGTGGCGGTGGATGATTTCGGGGATTTCGACAGGACACCCGCCAGACTGCACTTTTTCAGCAATACGCTGGGCAATCCCGCCATCAACTTCTTCAGGGTCGAGGGCGACCAGATGATTCCCATTGCCACCGGACAGGCGGACACCGTCGGTTTCGGCGTTCCCTATCACGTCCACTGGGAAGGCCTGTCACCCAATATCCGGGGCTACAGCCCCGAGGCCCTGGCCCAGGTCGACACGGTTCCCGATTACCGGGACGATCTGGCGGCCGGCCTGCCGATCCCTCTGGGTGACGGTATGCTGGGTTTCAAGTACCGGTTGCTGGGGGAGTTGGGCGGTAATTGCCTCCCCTCGGAGGAGGATTGCTGGTCCCCGCGGAAGTTCAATGAAGCCACCGGCGACAGTTTTTCGGTTTTTGTCACCCATGACAGCGAAGGCAATCTGCTGCCGCCCATCCAGGATCTCGTCTTCCGGAACGCGATTCCGGACCATAGAAGCCCCTTCGAAAAGGTCCTGGACAGCGGGTCGGTCAACATGGAAGTCAATTCCATCGATGTCGCGGGCGTCGAGGTCTCCAATTTCCTGCGGCCTTTCTCCTTCGTGGTCAATTTCGATCCCGAAACCATCATGCTGGACGGGCAGACGGATTGGGCGCATCCGGAGGATCCCGAGGTTTATCCCTACTACATTCTTTTGAACGACCCCACGCAGGCCCACCACCCGTTCCAGTCGGGAGATCGTATTCCGGATCGTACCTACGTGGTGACCAAGGCTCTGGCCCGGGACAATCCCAAGGACAACAAGTTCGACACCAACTTCAAGATAGGTATTTCCGGATTCCTCCAGGGCACGCGCCAGAACCTGTTCGGCGGCCGGTTCAGTTTCAGTTCCGAGTCCAGTGCGCTGAATACCGAGCCACCCTGGGACGCCACCTGTGACACGTGCTGGTACGCGGACACCCTGGGCTTCTTGACCGGACCCCGGTCCGAGTTCACCATCAACATGCAGGCCGTCGACGAGCATGGCCGCAAGGACGGGTCGCCCGCCAACCTGAGCTTCCACGTGGGGTATCCGCCCTGTATCCAGTGCATCGAGGTGCTGCC
>JBDLKA010000172.1:0-4907 GCA_039714075.1 Candidatus Krumholzibacteriota bacterium
GCGGTCATGCGCTATTGGCGGACCCCGCTGGACATCCAGCAAGTCAAGATTCCCCGGGGCGAAATCCATCTCATTGTCGACCGCTGCAAGGGCTGCGAATTCTGTGTGCAGTTCTGTCCGCGCGGTGTGCTGCAGATGTCGCAGGAATTCAACGTCAAGGGCTACCACTATCCCGAAGTGGTCGACGCCGAGAAATGCGTGGACTGCGACCTGTGCGAGGTGATCTGCCCGGATTTTGCCATCTTCTGCCTGCCGGCCGAAGAGGCGGACGCCGACAAGCAGCGAAAGGAGGCCGGCGATGCCGTCAGCTGATCCCAAACGCGTGCTCACGGGCAACCACTATCTGGACGGCGATCACGCGTGCACCGAAGGTGCGCTTTCGGCCGGATGTGATTTCATCGCGGGTTATCCCATCACGCCCTCGACCGAGGTGGTGGAGCGTTTTGCCGCGCGCGTGCCCAGTGTCGGGGGGACCTTCATCCAGATGGAGGACGAGATCGCCTCGATCACCGCGGTGCTCGGCGCGGTCTGGGGCGGGGCCAAGGCCATGACGGTGACGTCGGGCCCGGGCTTCAGCCTGATGATGGAGAACATCGGCCTGGGCGCCATGCTCGAAACCCCGTGCGTTGTGATCAACGTGCAGCGCGGGGGGCCCTCGACCGGCCTGCCGACCATGGTGGGCCAAGCCGACGTCATGCAGGCCCGCTGGGGTTCGCACGGCGACTACGAGATCATCGCCCTGGCGCCGCAATCGCCCCAGGAGGCCTACCACCTGACCATCGAGGCCTTCAACCTGTCCGAAACCTACCGCGTACCGGTGATGGTCATGCTCGACGAGTGCATCGGCCACATGACCGAAAAGGTCGTTATCCCCGCCGCAGACACCATCGAAATCACCCCGCGCCGCATGACGGACAAGGCGCCCGGGGAATACGAGCCGTTCGCCGTGGGCGCGGACCTGGTGCCAGCCATGGCCCACGCCGGGGACGGGCACCGCTATCACGTGACGGGTCTGACCCACGACGCGAAGGGCTATCCCGCGATGTCCGGGGACTGCCAGGACGATCTGGTCCGGCGGCTCTGCGACAAGATCCGGAATAACGCTGATGAGATCGTGCGCCTGGAGGAGAACCAGGTCGAGGGTTGCGAGGTGGCGGTGGTCATGTACGGCATCACCTCGCGAGTGGCGCGCGCGGCCATCGACGGGGCGCGGGCCTCGGGGGTGAAGGTCGGCTCGATCCGCCTGCTGACCCTGTGGCCTTTTTGCGAGACCCGGATCCGCGAGTTGGCGCCCAAGGTCAAGGGGTTCGTGGTGCCGGAAATCAACTACGGGCAGATCAGCCTGGAGGTCGAACGCTGCGCCGGGGGCCGGGCGCCCGTCAGACTGGTGCCCCACATGGGCGGCGGCGTGCACGATCCCGACGATATCCAACGGGTCATCGAGGAGGTGGCGGGATGACGAAGACGACACAGCTCAAGCATCCCCAGGAACATTTGCTGCGCTCGGACCGGTTTCCCCACATCTGGTGCCCGACCTGCGGCATCGGTACGGTGGTCAAGTGCTTCGTGGAAGCGATAGACCGGGCCGAAATGGATTACGACAAGATGGCCATCGTCTCGGGCATCGGTTGCACCGGGCGGGTGGCGGGTTACGTGAAACTCGATTCCTACCACACCACCCACGGCCGGGCGATTCCCTTTGCCACCGGCCTGAAGCTGGCCAACCGCGACCTGAAGGTGGTGGTGTTCAGCGGGGACGGGGACCTGTCGGCCATCGGCGGCAACCACCTGATCCACGCCGCCCGCCGCAACATGGACATCATGGTCGTCTGCGTGAACAACTTCATCTACGGTATGACCGGCGGGCAGGTGGCTCCGACCACGCCGCAGCCGGCCAACACCTCGACCACGCCCCACGGGGCGTTCGAACCGCCCTTCAGTCTGCCCAAGCTTCTCGAGGCGTGCGGGGCCGTCTACGTGGCGCGCTGGACGTCGCTTCATGTGCGGCGGCTGACCAAATCGCTGACCGAGGCCCTGCGCAAGCCGGGGTTCTCCTTCGTCGAGGCCGTCGCGCCCTGCTCCACGCTGTATGCGCGCAGGAACCGCCTGGGGTCGGGGTTCGACCTGATGAAGTTCTACCACGACAACTGCAGCATCGAGAGGGACGCCGGCACGGCCGAACTGGCCATCGAGTACCAGAAGACCATCAAGGTGGGCAAGTTCCTCGACATCGACCGGCCCACCTGGCACGAGCTCAGCGACAGGCAGCACCTGGTTTCCCTGGGTGACGACTACTACCGCGCCGCCGAGATGGAAGCGGCCCAGCAGGAAGAGAAGACCCATGCCCAGGCGTGAGATTCGTGTCACCGGCTACGGCGGCCAGGGCGTCATCATGACCGGATACATCTTCGGCAAGGCGGCGGCCATCTATGACGGGATCCACTCGACCATGACCCAGAGTTTCGGACCCGAAGCCCGCGGCAGCGCCTGTGCCGCGGCGGTGGTCGTGGACGAAGAGTTTGTGGATTACCCCTACCTTCAGCGGACCGATGTGCTGATCGCCCTTTCCAGGGAGGGGTATCAGAAATACGCCGCCGAACTGAAAGACGACGGCGTGCTCATCTACGACCAGGATCTGGTCACGCCGGACGAACAGATCGCTGCGGGCGTCACGAAGCTGGGCATCCCGGCAACGCGCATCGCCGAGGACCTGGGCAAACGCATCGTCCAGAACATCGTCGTGGTCGGCTTCGCCACGGCGGCGACGGAAGTCGTGGGCAAGGAAGCCGCGAAACAAGCGGTCGAAACGTCGGTCCCTCCGGCCACGATCGACCTTAACCTGCAAGCCTTCGAGAAGGGATATGAACACTTCCACAGCTAGGGGGGTTCTGGTGATCGGCGCCGGGATCGCGGGCATCCAATCCGCATTGGACCTCGCGCGGGCGGGATTCCAGGTTCACCTGGTGGAACGGTCGCCTTCGATCGGCGGCCGCATGAGCCAGTTGGACAAGGTTTTTCCGACGGTCGACTGCTCGATCTGAATTCTGGGCCCCCTGATGATGGATGCCGGTCGGCATCCCCGCATTCGGCTGCACACCCTCGCGGAAGTCGTCGCGCTTGAAGGCACCGCCGGCGATTTCAAGGCCCGGGTGCGCCATCAGCCGCGGTACGTGGATCCGGAGCTCTGCATCGGCTGCGGGCTGTGCACCGAAGCCTGCCCGGCCGTCCGGCCCAACCCCTACGACGCGGGATTGAAAGCGGCCAAGGCCATCGACCGGCCTTTTCCCCAGGCCGTGCCGGCCACCTATCACATCGATCGGGAGGCCTGCCTGAACGAGGAATTCCTGGTCTGCGAACGCTGTGTGAAGGCCTGCGATCCCGGGGCCATCGATTTTGACGACATGACCGTGGAATCAACCCTGGATGTGGGCGCGGTGGTGGTGGCGACCGGGTTCGACGAACTGGACCCGAGCGAACTCCAGGCCTTCGGCTACGGCCGCGCGCCCAACGTGATGACGGGACTCGAATTCGAACGGCTTTTGTGCGCCACGGGGCCGACCCGGGGTCACCTTCTGCGGCCTTCGGACCACCAGGTGCCCGACCGCATCGTGTTCGTCAACTGCGTGGGTTCCCGGGGCGAAGGCGGCCGGCCCTACTGCTCGCGCTACTGCTGCATGAACTCGGTGAAGGCGGCCATGCTGGCGCACGAACATGAACCGGGGCTCGAGGAGTGCGTCCTGCTGTACACGGACATGCGGGCAGTGGGCCGCGGTTACGACGCCTTCGTGGATCGCTGCCTCGACCGGGACGACATCCGCCACGTACGCGGTCGCCCCGCCAAGATCCAGGAGGATCCCGACTCGGCCGACCTGACCCTCTGGGTCGAGGACTTTCAGACGGGTCGGCCGGATAAAATCGAAGCGCAGATGGTGGTCCTGTCGACCGCCGCGGTGCCCACGCGGGGATCCCCGGAACTGGCGGAGATCCTCGGGGTCGAGCTGGACCCGCAGGGTTTCTACCAACGCCGTGATCCGGAATTCGCCCCGTCCGAATTGTCGCGTCCGGGGATTTACGTGGCCGGCAGCGCGGGGGCGCCCGCCATCGTTCCCGAATGCGTGGCCCAGGGCGGAGCCGCCGCGGCCGAGGCGGCGGTGCACGTTCTGGACCACCGGCAGGAGACCGAGGAAGAACCTCCGCCCGAATCGCGCGATCCCGGTGGGGAGCCCCGGGTGGGCGTTTTTATCTGCCACTGCGGTGCCAACATTGCCGGGGTGGTCGATCCGGTACGGCTCGCGGCCGAGGCGCGCGAAATGGCCGGCGTGGTCTTTGCCACCGATGAAAGTTTCGCCTGTGCGGACATTTCCCAGCGGGCCATTTCCGCGGCCATCGAGGACAACCAGCTGAACCGGGTGGTGGTGGCCGCCTGCACGCCGCGCACCCATGAACCGGTGTTCCGCGAGGTGCTGGCGCGCAGCGGTCTGAACCCCTTCCTGGTGGAGATGGTCAACATTCGTGACCAGTGCACCTGGGTCCACGCCCACGTGCCGGACGAGGCCTATCTCAGGGCCCGCGACCAGATCCGCATGGGAGTGGCCCGGGCCGTCGCGCTGGAGCCGCTGCAACCAGTGGAGGTGCCGGTGAACAGGCGGGCACTGGTGGTGGGCGGCGGGGTCGCGGGGATTCGCGCGGCCCTGGATCTCGATGGTCAGGGTTTCGAGGTGGTTCTCATCGAAAAGAGTGGGCAGCTGGGGGGAATTCTGGCGAACCCGGGCTTGGAGACCCTCTACGGTTCCGGTGCGACCGGCAGCGAAATGCTGGCGCACCTGGGCGGGCCGCTGGAGAAGTCGGGAGTCGCTGTCAGGCTGAACACCGACCTGGCCGCCGTGCACGGTTACCTGGGCAACTTC
>JBDLKA010000173.1:0-4863 GCA_039714075.1 Candidatus Krumholzibacteriota bacterium
CTCGACGGCGGTCCGGCCAAGGTCGTGATCAAGACCTCCATGATGGCGTTCTACGCTTCGGGGTACCTCGTTTATTCCAGTCACGGCGATCTGGTGGTGCGGCCCTTCGATCCGGACACGGGCGAACTTTCAGGCTCCCAAACCCCCATCGTCGAGGATGTGCTGTCTCTGCCCGGCGCCGCAAAGGCGGCTTTTTCGGTGTCCACCGGAGGGGCGTTGGCCTACCTGCAGGGAGAGGCGGCCCAGGATGCGAGTCTGACCTGGCGCGACCGCCACGGCGCCGAACTCGAACAGGTGGGAGACCTGGCTACCTACGATATGGTGACTCTTTCACCGGACGGCACCATGGCGGCCACCGGCATCATAGAGGATCAATCCGGCACGTGGGACATCTGGATCGTGGATTTGGCGAGGAAGTTCCGCTCGCGGTTCACGTTCGACCCGGCTGACGATTTTGACATGGTATGGACCAGCGACAGTCGCGGCCTGTACTTTGTTTCCGACCGGGACGGCAACATGAAAGTGCTCCACAAGGAAGTCGGCAGCCCGGCGGAACCACGCGAGGTTTTCGATATCGGGGGCGACATTCGGCTCTGGGACTGCAGTCCGGACGGTCGCACCCTGTTCTATTCGGCCGTCGGCGAGGGCACCCTCTGGGACCTGTGGTCCGTCGATCTGTCGGGCGAAACCGAAAACAGGCTGATCCACCGTTCATCCGAAAACGATGCCAGCGCCCGGATTTCGCCGGACGGGGCGTGGCTTCTTTTTTCCACCCAGGAGTCCGGCCGGACGCAGGTCTATGTGGCACCGTGGCCCGCGATGACGCCCGTAACCCAGGTGTCCGTCACCTCGGGCACCTGGGCGGACTGGACCAGGGACGGGTCCGAGATCATTTTCCAGGAAGAGAACGGTCGGCTGGTGGCGGTGACGATGACCGTCGGGGCGAACGGCCGGGCCCTGATCGGGGAACCCGCACCGCTGTTCGACTTCATTTCTCCCGAATTCGAAACCGTCGGCTGGGCCGCGACCGGGGACGGGGAAAAATTTCTGACCGTCAATGCCTTCCACACCGAGACGCCGCCCTACTTCAACCTGGTGCTCGACTGGCCGGCGCTTCTCGAGCGGCGTTGACGGGGTCGGACAAGGATTGGTTCAAGTCTCCCAACACACAGCCGATATACCATTTGCGAGGGAATGAACCCGGGGTATCGCGGGATTTCGCCCGTACCCCCCAATAAACCGGGAGCAAGGCTGTGAAGAACATAACTGGTTATTTGATGGCAGCGGCGATAATGACGTCCCTGGCCATTCTTGTAGTGGGCTGTGGCGGCAGTGACGACCCTGTTGAACCTCCTCCGCCCCCTGAACCGACGGTCCTGAAGGTCGTCGTCAGAAGCAGCGTCGACAGTTCCCTGGTCGACCATTCGAACGTGGTTTTGTACCAGGCCGAGACCAACGAGGCCGTGCTCAGGGGCCTGACCGGTGTGGACGGGACCGTGTTTTTCGATGTCGATATGGGAAACTACTACCTTTACGTTTCCGCGCAGGGATATGATCCCATCCCGCCGGAAAACATCGCCCCGATACCGTTCTTCGTGGCCGCCGAAGACACCACCGTGGATGGAATCCTGCTGGACGTCATGGAAGGCACCGGCAATACGGGTTACGTGCAGGGGTATGTCGAGCCGGCGGTGAATAATTTCCTCATTCTGGCCGAATCGCAGGCCACCCAGGAAAAATACGCCACCGTCACGGGGCCCGACGGATTCTTCGTCCTCTTCAACCTGCCCTACGATACCTATGACATGAATGCCCTGAAATCGGGCTACATGATGGACGGGCCGGTCAGCGCCACCATCTCGGTGCAGGCCGAGGTCGATACGGTCAGCATCCCGGTTTCGGTTTACCAGGGCTCGACTCTCACCGGTTCGGTCACCTTCCTGGCTTCGGAAAACTCCACGGTCGACATCACCCTGCTGGATCCGGAGACCCGCGCGGTCATTCCCGGCCTGACGGTGATGAGTGATGTGGCGGGGCTGAACTACCGGATCGAGGAAATCCCCGACGGCGACTACCTGGCCTGGGCTTCCCTGAAGAATGACGGGTACGTCATCGATCCGGACTGGGTGTTCAAGAATCCCGACGGCCTGGATATTTCCTTTGCGACTTCGAGCACCCTGGAGCTGGATTTCAGCGTCACCGGGGCCATCACGCTTCTTTCCCCGACGAATCCCGCGGACTCCACCTTCGCCTACATGGCCGACTCGCGGGTGCCGATCTTCAGGTGGGAGCCCTATCCTTCCACGAAGGAATACTTCATCGAGGTGAAGGACCACAGCGGTAATGTCCTGTGGGGTGGTCTGAACAAAGACGGAACCGTCAACCACGGTTTAATCGGGGCCGAGGCCGACAGCGTCGTCTACAATTTCGACAACCAGCCGGGCACGCCCGCCCTGAAGCCGGGTGAGATCTACCAGTGGAAACTGTGGGCCGACAAGGGGAGCCCGGGAGAGCTCGGTATTGTCGATGAGTTGATATCCTCGAGCGAGGATCTGCGGGGAATTTTCCAGGTTCCGGAGATTTCCATCCCTTAAGTTCGGGGCTGGAATCCGGAAAATCCGATCATGAGCCCCCGGAGGGTCGGTCGACACGACACGGCCCCCGGGGGCTTTCTCTGTTTGTCAGTTCGGGAAACCGCACCGAACGAGACCTTGATCGAAAAGACCTGTGCGGGTAATGTGCGGCTTGAGGGGATATCGAAAATACTCACATTGAGAGAACGGGATTCGGTTAATGGCAAGAGTGCACCGCTTCCATGTTTTTGTCCCATTCCTGGTTCTGGCCTTTGGATTACTCGTGCCCGGCGGCGCCGTGGCGGAGGAAACCGGGTCGGCCGGGTACCAGGCTCCGGATACGGAGTTCCAGTGGGTCACCTACGGCAGTTCCATCGCCCAGATCTCGACATCGTTCCGGGCCACGCACCACCACTGGTACGGTGAAGTCGGCATCGGGGGGTTGAGCGCTTTCGACAACCGGGAGAACGCGTTTTTCCTGGGGTTGAATCTGGGCCGCAGGTTTCAACTCATTCCCCGGCTCTTCCTTGGGGCGGATGTGGGCTACCGGCACGTTATTCCCGACGGGTCGGACAACCCGGCCATCGACACCGGCAAGTACTTCACGCTTGATGCGCGGCTCAAGCTGGAAGTCGTCCTGGGCAGGCACATGAGTGTGTTCCTGGGCGGCGCCGCCACCAACATCTACCAGGGGTATTCCCTGGGATCGGACACCGTCGGCAAGGAATCGGTCTTCTGGGGGGTGGGGTTGTTTTGATGCGCATTACTTTAATACTTCTGACCCTGATCGCCCTGTGTCTGGCCGCCGGTTCGTCGGCCGCCGCGGACGTTGCGGAACCCGATTCCCTGCAAACGCAGACGGTGGAAAAAAACAACGGCCTGATGGCCGTGGACTTGACCCTGTTGACGGTGGGCGTCTGGATGCCGAGCCGCGTCCTGGGCACCGAATGGGCCTACATCGGCTTCAATACGATCAAGGAAAACCTGAAGACCGGCTTCGTGTGGGACCACGACGAATGGGCCATGAACCAGTGGGGCCATCCCATGCACGGCGGGCAGTTCTTCAACGCCGCGCGCACCAACGGATACGATTTCTGGGAATCGATACCCTTCACCATGACCGGCAGCATGGCCTGGGAGCTGTTCATGGAGGCCGAGCCGCCGGCGATCAACGATTTGATCTCCACCACCGCGGGCGGCGTGTACATGGGCGAAACGGCGTACCGCCTGTCGTCCCTGCTCCTGGACAATACGGCCACCGGGTCGGAGCGGACGTTCCGGGAGATCGGGGCCTTCTTCGTCAACCCCATCCGGGGTTTCAACCGCCTGGTTACCGGCAAGACCGGCAAGGTGGGCATGAATCCGGACGACTGGACGCCGTCGTATCTGGGCGGCCATTTGTCGGCCGGCACCAACCATGTCGCCGACGGCACCGACCTGGGCAACAGCATGCCCGCCTACCTCGTGAAGGGGAAATTCCTTTACGGCGATCCCTTTGAAGATCTCGCCGACCCGGCTCCCTTCGACTATTTCAACATCCGCGCCGCCCTGACCCTGCACGGTCGCTTTTCATTTATCCACGAGGTCACCGGCACGGGCCTGATCTACGGCCGGAAATTCGATCACGGCGAGGACGACCGCAGCCTGTTCGGCGTTTTCCAGGACTACGACTATTTCGATTCCCGGATCTACCAGTTCGGCGGACAGAGTGTGGGCGCGGGCATCTTTTCCCGATTCAACTCCGGGTCCCCGCTGCGGATCCTGACCGGCGCCCAGTTCAACGCGGTCATTCTGGGGGGCTCCAACGTGGGCTTCGAGACCGCCGAAGGCCGTGAGTACAACTACACGACCGGCGCCAAGTTCAAGATGTTCGGCATGCTGGATCACCGTAAGTACGGTTCGTTTTCCCTGCGGTACTGGATCTACTGGTTCCACACCGTCAGCGGCGTCAGCGGCAACGAGTACGTGCACTGGGCGCAGGCCACGCTGAATCCGCGCATCTACAAGAAGTGGGGGCTGGGGTTGGATTACACCTACTACTTGAGGAATTCCTACTTCCACGATTATCCGGAGTCGCATTTGAAGAACATCGAACTGCGGACCTTCGTGTCTTACCGGTTCTAGGCCGGATTCAGCAAAGTTCCCCCGGGGGGCCTTTGGTCATTTGATCAGGGTTACCCGCCGAACGGCCACGTGCGGGCCTGCCTCGAGGCGGTAGAAATACACCCCTGCCGCCACCGATCTGTCCTGTTCGTCCCGTCCGGTCCAGACCGCCGAATTCGCCCCGGCC
>JBDLKA010000174.1:0-4765 GCA_039714075.1 Candidatus Krumholzibacteriota bacterium
CCCCAACCGGGATTGATACCGAACGGCTGGGCCTCGCCCACGGCCAGAGCCGCACCGTACTCGGCCGGCGCCTTGAGCACCGCCAGTGAGACCGGATTGACCGCCGCCACCACGATCCCCCCGGCCCAGGCCTGGTTCCCCACGACGTGCAGGCAGTCGATGTCCACCTTGATGTGCGCGCCCCCGGGCCCTCGCCTCAGGGCGTGGTACCAGCCGTCGACTTCGCCGTCGGCCCGCTTGACGATGTTGAACGTAACGGTCCTTTCGACCTCACCGTCGATCAGGTGCCCGTTGCCGTGGACCGACGGGCCCGCGGACTTGTCCAGCAAGGGAGCGGATAACGAAACGTCAGCAAGGTATTTTTCCGGTGTGGATTCGAGCGGGTGCTCGGAGCAGGCCAGGAAGCTCAGCCCGATCAAGGCCAGGGTTACTGTCAGAAATATTCTCATGATCATCCTCCCGTCCAACCGCCTGGCGGCGGGGAATCCCTCATGCGACCATGGAATATGATAATGACACTTTGCGAATATGCCTCGCTGGATACTGAAGGAAACGAAATTGTCTACATTGACGACCGATATGGTATGATATCCGAGTTTTCCAGTCCCCTTTCCCCGTTTTCCATCGGTCGGAGTCCTTGTGATGAGCTATTTCTGCGGAACGAGCCGCCTTTCGCTGACGGGAGCCCTCCTGGTCACCGCCCTGGCAACGGCCCCCGCCACCGCCCAGGTCATGATCGCCAACGACGATCCCTTCCCCGTCAAGTACGCCGAGGACCTGGTCGTCGACGCCCCCGGCATCCTGGACAACGATCTCCTCGACGATGAATCCGCCCCGGAGATGGGCGCCCACGCCGAACTGGTCACGGGCGCCGCCCACGGCACCCTGGTCATGGACCCCGACGGCTCCTTCACCTACTCCCCCGGCCCCACCTTCGACGGCTTCGACAGCTTCGTCTACGCCGCCGTCCTGGACGCGGCCTACGACGAGGCCACGGTGACCCTGACCGCCTGCGATGGCGGACCCGACGTCTTCATGTGCTGGAAGGAAACCGCCTTCCTGGCCCTGGCCGCCGACCTGGGCTACTACTCCAACACCGAAAGTTTCGAGGGCCCGGCCTGGGACGGCGTCCGCACCCCGTACTCCGCCCCCTCGGTCACAAATCTCGGCGTGCGCTGGACCTCCAATTTCCCCGACGCACCGGGCTCCAACCCCATCAGCACCACGTCCGGCCCGCCGCGGACCGGCATGTGGGCCGTCTTCGACCCCCAGCACGGTTATGCCGAAGGAACCCCGGGCATTTGCGATGTGGACAACCCTCCAGCCGCCTGCCTGTACCACGACGGCTTCACCGGCGAAGTCGTCGCCGGCGGCGCGCCCCTGGTGGGTGTGGGCGGCTACGTGAACGGTACCCATGGAGCCAACGTCGCGATCATCATCGACGACACCGTCATGTACCCCGGCGGCCCCGTCTTCAACCACCAGTTCTTCGGTGTCATCGACACCCGGCCCGCCGGATTCAACCGCTTCTCCTTCGAGGAGCAGGACGGCAAGATCGGGCAGGCGCTGTACATCTTCGGCGACGATTTCACCTTCCTGACCACCGAGCCACCGGTCTCGGCGGTTGGCGGGACCGGGACCACCGAAAGCCGTTTCTTCTTCGCGGGAGCGGGCCCCAATCCCGCCGGAGGCGCTACGACCTGGCGGTTCTCGCTGCCGGTGGGAGGCGACGTCGATCTTTCGATCTACGACGTGCGCGGACACCTGGTAAGGAAACTGGTCCGTGGCCAAAGGGAAGCCGGGGAACATGCGGCCCGCTGGGACAGCCGCGACGCGCGCGGACGACGGGTTCCCGCCGGGACCTACTTCGGGAAACTGAAGGTCACGACCGCGGAAAGCAGCGGAGTGGAAGTCCGGAAGATCATCATCCTGCACTAGGGAACGGGCCCCCTACTCCTCGATAAACTCCGTGACCCAGTTCTGCACGAACGTCAGCGGCCGATTGCCCTGCTCCTGCCCCACCTCGTGCAGCATGTAGAAGAACTCCCCGTTCCCGTCGACCTGGAAGTACAGGGGCCAGCCGACGCCGAACATGTCCCCCCCCCGCGGCCGGGTGAACAGGGTCCGGGGGGCGCTGACGCGCAGGGCCGGCTCCTGCACCACGTCCACCTCGACCAGGTCCCGATCGTTCATGTAGTAGAGACGTTTGCCGTCGGCGCCCCACAGGGGCCACCCCCCGCCGTCGGCCGAGATCTGGCGCTTCTTGTCCCCCTCGGGGTAACGGCGCAGGTAGACCTCGTCCCGGCCGGTCTCCCGGGAGACGTACGCTATCAGCCGGCCGTCGGGAGAAACCTGGGCGCCGTACTGCCACTGGGGACCACCCAACAGCAGGCGGGTATCGACTTCGTTGCCTTCCTCCGCCGTTTCCAACGCCGCGAGATCCAGCTCCGAGACGTCGACCCCATCGCTGGGCGTGAAATGGTTGAACAGAATTGTCGACTGGTCGGGCGTCAACGCTGGAAACAATCCCTTGATTAGCGTAACCGGCGGCGAGGTTCCCTCCACCGAGATCCTGTACAGGTGGAATCCCGCCGGGCTCCCGGTCTTCCCGCCGGCCACCACGAGATGGGCTCCGTCCGCGAACCAGGTGGGTGCGGAATACGTGTAGTCGTCGAAGGTCAGGCGGCTCGTGGTGGAGCGTTCCAGATCTATCATCCAGAGCTGGGACCCGGTCTCGGTCTTGATGACCAGGGCCACGCGCCGGCCCTGGGGCCCCAGACTGAAGAACGGGTAGAACTCCTGCGGCTCGCCGAACGAGGCCACGACCTTGCCGGTGCGGTCGACCTTCACCAGCTGCCACTCCTGGACGTCGCTGCCGATGGTGCACAGCAGCGTCCGGTCCCCGGCCACGCTCGGCCACAATCCCCGGCCCATCACCAGAAACGGATCACCGTCCAGCTTCTGGGTGTCGGGATCGTACCTGACCGCCCAGATTCCCTCGTTCGTACCCCCCACCTGGAACAGGACGTGCCCGCTCTCGCACCAGGCCGGATTCGAAACGGTCCGCTCGCCGCCGTCGAACAGGAGCTGCCGCCGGCCGTCGCGGAGATGGTGGAGCTTGGTGTAGCTGCCGTCCTTCTGATGGGCGGAGTACAGCAGGCCGCGCCCTGCGCCGATGACCTGGGGCGCGTGGAAATCCTGCTCGGTGGTGGTGTCCGGCTCGACGATGGCGACGGGGGTGCCGCCGCGGGCGGAAACCTTCATGATCCCCTGCTGGTCACCCATGGTGAAGATGATGTTGTCCTGGTCGTCCCAGGTGCCGCCGGCGCCCCGGCCGGCATCCGGCATGTCGCACACCATCTGCGGAGCGCCGCCGTCCACGGTCATCCGCTTGGCGGAGTTGCCGACGAAAAAGCCGATCTGCCGGCTGTCGGGGGACCAGAAGGGATACTCGCCTTCCTCGGTCCCCGGCAGTTCCCGGGTGACCCCCGTGTCGAAGCGCCGCAGCCACAGCCGGTTCTTCATGACGTAGACCGCCATGGTTCCGTCGGGCGAAATCCTGGGCACCGAGGCCGTGGCCAACCCCTCTTCCGGGAGCGCCACCTCCAGTTTGCGGTGAGGCAGTTCCGGTGCTGCGGGAGCCAGGCTCCGGATCACGAATCCGCCCAACACCGCGCCCAGCACCAGGGCCGGGATCGCGAAGGCCAGGAGCGGGCCGCGGCCGCGCGAAGGGCCGTCGGCATCATCGGCCGGCAAATGGGCCCCGGTCAAACCCGAGTAGAGCGAACTGACCCCGTCGCCGCTGAGCAGGATGCGCGCCTCGCCGATGTCCTGCAGGCGCTGGGTACGGTCGCGGTCCAGGCAGCGCACCAGCAGCAGCCGCACGGTGTCGGGCGTGTCGTCGGGCAGGGCGTCCCAGTCCGGATCGGTTTTCAGGATGCCGGCCAACGTATCGCTGATCGTATCCCCCTGGAACAGACGCTTACCGGTGAGCATCTCGTACAGAACCGCTCCGAAGGACCAGATGTCCGACCTGCGGTCCACGCTCGTCCCGCGCGCCTGTTCGGGGCTCATGTAGGCGGCCGTGCCGAGGATGACCCCGGCTCCGGTCATGGCCGCGGTGATGGTGGGAGAATTGAGAGGCTCTTCCTCGGACGTGCTCTCCCCGGCGAAGGCCCGGGCCAAACCGAAGTCCAGCACCTTGACCTTGCCGTCGGCCGACACCTTCACGTTGGCGGGCTTCAGATCGCGGTGGATGATGCCGCTGTTGTGCGCCTCCTCCATCCCCCGGGCGATGTCCCGGGCGATCTTGAGCGTCTCGTCCACCGGCACCGGCCCCCTGGCGATGATCGCCGACAGGTCTTCACCCTCGGCCAGTTCCATCGCAAGGAAGTTGATGCCCTGGTCCGCCTCGAGCCCGTGGATGGCAGCGATGTTGGGATGGTTCAGCGCCGCAAGCGTGCGCGCTTCACGATGGAAGCGGGCCAGCCGTTCCTGGTCCTTGGCGAAGTGGTCGGGGAGAATTTTCAGCGCCACTTCGCGCCCCAGTTTGGTGTCCCGGGCCAGGTAGACGGCGCCCATGCCGCCTTCGCCGAGTTTGCTGACGACCTCGTAGTGGGCCAGGGTTTTGCCGATCATCGTGGGGCCTTTGGTTGGGGATGATTAAGAATATTTTCAATTCATATTAATCCGGTAGGGGAAAGTCGGCCATCAATATCAAGGGGTGGAACACTATTTGCCTTTGTTTCAGGTAATTAGGGTTTTT
>JBDLKA010000175.1:0-4743 GCA_039714075.1 Candidatus Krumholzibacteriota bacterium
GCCTCGGTCTTGTCCATGCCACGGGCCCGCAACTGAATAATGTAATCCAGTAGAACGATGGCATTGTTGACCACGATGCCGGCCAGCGAAATGACCCCCACTCCGGTCATGATGATGCCGAACGGTGTCTGGGTGATCATCAGTCCCGCAAAGACACCGATCAGGGACAGGATCACGCTGAAGAGGATGACCACCGGCACTGTGACCGAGCTGAACTGGCTGACCAGCACCACGAAAATCAGCATGATGGCGATCATGAACGCATTGCTCAGGAATTCCGAAGCCTCTTCCTGGTCCTCGCTTTCCCCGGTGTAGTCCAGGGAATATGCCGGGGGCAGACTGTAGTCCGCCAGCGCGTCCTGGACCTGGGTCAACAGGAGGTTGCCGTTGTAGCCGGCGGCTACCTCGGCGCTGACGGTGACGACACGCCGGGCGTCGATCCGGTGCACCGCGGCCAGCCCGGTCCCGAATTCCGTCCGCGCGAAAGCGGAAACCGGAACCGTCTTGCCCTCGAAGAACACGGTGGCGTTTTCGACGTCCTCGACCTTGCCCCGGAAGGGCTGGAGATAACGAACCACGATGTCGTATTCGTCCTCTCCCACCCGATACTTGGCCGTTTCGGTCCCGTGCAGGGCGGTGCGGATGGTCCCGGCGATGTCAAAGGTCCGCAAACCGTAGCGGCCCGCTTTTTCGACGTCGGGAATGACACGCAATTCCGGCAGTGACCGGTCGTAGTTGTCGGTGATGTCCACCAGTCCGGGAATGCCGCGGATACGGTCCTTCAGGTCGGCGGCGATTTCGCCCAGGACGTTGAAGTCGTCTCCTGTTATCTCGATATTGACCGGGGCGCCGGTGGGAGGACCCTCGTCCATCTTCTTGACCGTGATCCGGGCTCCGGTCATGTCCTCCAGGCGTTCCCGCAATCGTTCCAGCGACTCGCGGGACGACTGGCTGCGGTCGACCATGTCCAGGAATTCGATGGTCAGTGAGCCCTGGTGGGAAGGCAACGACCCCCCGGCGGACTGCTGGTTGATCGGTGTGCCGACGGAAGTGACGAAGGTCTTGAGATCCGCGACCTCTGTCATTTCCTGTTCCACTTTCCGGGCATAGTGGTCGGTCAGTTCGATCCTGGTTCCGCTGGGCGCGTCGATGTTCACATTGGCGAACTTGGGTTCGGTGTCGGGGAACAGTTCCACGCCCGCGTTGAATTTGCCGAACAGCATGAAAACGCCGATCAGCGTCAGGTTCATGAACAGGACCACGGGAAACCGGTGCCCGAGAGCCCAGGCCAGAATCGGCCGGTAACTGCGCTGCCCCGCGGCAATCAACTTGTCGCCCAGCAGCATTTCCTCGTCCTCGGTGCGGGGCACCCCCATGAACTTCGAACAAAGAACCGGGTTGAAGACGATGGCCACCAGCAGGGAAGACGCCAACGTGATGACGACCGTGATGGGCAGGTACTTCATGAACTCGCCCATGATGCCGGGCCAGAAAACCATCGGACCGAAGGCGCAGATGGTGGTCAGGGTCGAGGCGATCACGGCCCCGGACACCTGCGCGGTGCCGAAGCTGGCCGCCTCATCCGAAGTCTTCCCTTTGCCCCGGTGGCGAAAGATGTTTTCCACGATCACTATGGCGTTGTCCACCAGCATGCCCAGGGCCAGGATCAGGCTGAACAGGACCACCATGTTCAGGGTGATGCCCAGGGCCGACAGAACGATGAAGCTGATCAACATGGAGAACGGGATGGCGATGCCCACGAAAAGGGCGTTGCGGACCCCGAAGAAAGCCAGCAGGACCAGCACCACAAGAACCAGCCCGCTGAGGATATTGTTCTCCAGCTCGGACACCATGCGTTTGATCTCGACCGACTGGTCGGCCACGATGCTGACTTCGGTGCCGGCGGGAAAGGTCGGCTTCATCCTTTCGACGGTGGCCAGGACCTCTTCGGAAATATCGATGATGTTCTCACCGCTACGCTTCTTCACCACCAGGGTGACGGCATCCCTGCCCCCGACCCGGCTGATGGTCTCGCGGTCCTTCACCCCGAACCTGACCGTGGCCACGTCCCTGACGTAGACGGGAGGATCGATGCCCGGGTTGACGACGAAATCGAGGATCTCCTCCACCTTCGCCACTTCGCCCGGCACGCGCACCTGGTAGTCGTACACCCCGAGGGAAAGCTTGCCCCCGGGAATGGTCATGTTCTGCAATGCCACGGCATCCTGGACATCCAGCAGGGCCAGATCGTAATAGGCCAGTTTTTCGGGATCCACGTCCACCTGGACCTCGTTTTCGATTCCGCCGACCAGATCAATGCCCAAAACGCCTTTGATTTTCTCCAGCTCTTCCTGCAGATCTTCGCCGGTCTTTTTCAGCAGGAACAGATCGATGTCCCCCGCCAGGTTGACCTGCATGACGGGAAAGGCGTCGGCCGCGCTGATCTCCTGAACCACCAGATCGTTCCTGGGGTCGGTGGGCAGATCCGGCTTGGCCAGTTCCACCCGGTCACGGACCGACTGCAGGGCGTCGCTCATGTCCACCTTGGATTCGAATTCCATGGTGATGACGGACATCCCGTAGGAGGAGGAACTGGTCATCTCCTTCAGGTCCTCGACACCCTTGAGCTGCTGCTCCAGTTTCCGGGTGACCAGGTTCTCCATGTCCTCGGGGCTGGTCCCGGCATACGGAGCCACCACCATGACGAAGGGGATCTTCACGTCCGGCGATGATTCGCGGGGCAGCTCCACATAGGACTTCAGCCCCAGCAGAATGATGATGAACATGAAAGCGAAAATCATGGGATACCGGCGAATGGCGCCGTTGGTAATCCTCATTTCGAATCCTCCAACCCGTCTTCAGAAATCGCTTTCCCTGAGACCTCACTCGAGTCCTGGATCCGGGTTCCCGAACCGGCTCCGTAAACCTCGGTGGGATCACCGTCAAGGGTCCCGTCCGCGGCGGTGGCGGTTTCGGTGACCCGGACCAGGCTGCCGTCCCTCAGGTCACGATGGCCCCGGACGACCAGGCGGTCACCCGGCTTCAAGCCATTCGTCACGACGACCATGACCCCCTGGTCCTCACCCAGTTTCAGGCGCGCCAGAACCGCGCGGTCGTCGATGACAACATACGCCACCGGGCCGGTCCGACCGGGAAGGATGGCGTCCCGGGGGACGGCCACCACGTCGGCCATCAGATTCTTTTCCAGACGGGCCCGCCCGATCACGCCGCTGTGGAATTTCAGATCCCGGTTGGGGATTTCGATCTCCACCTTGAATTTTCCCGTCATCCGGTCGGCTTCGAAACCGACCCAGGAAACCTGTCCATGGGCTCGGTCCCTGGATTCCCCCATCTTGATCGTCGCCCTGTCCCCCACGGCGACCCACTGGACCTGGGAATCGGTCAGGTAGGCTTCGAGTTTCAGCGTGTAGGGATCGAGTATCCTGGCGACCCGCTGCCCCGGATTCACCAACTCGCCCAGCTCAACGTACCTATCAACCAGCACGCCGTCGAAAGGTGCCTTGATGCCGGCCCGGTCGTACCGCTCCCGCAAAACCTCGACCCGGGATCGGGCTCCGGCGTGCCTGCTTTCGGCGGTCAAAAGTTCGATACGGCTCACCTTTCCGGCCTCGTGCAACTGCTTGACCTTGTCCACGTTGTAGGCTTCCAGCGACAAGGCGGCCTTGGCCGCTTCCAACTCGGCGGCAAGAATGTCACGTTCGATGACCAGCAGTGTTTTCCCTTTGGCCACGGCCTGGCCCTTGTCCGCGGGCAGCGCCACGACGGGCCCGCTTTCCTGGGCGCTCAGATCCGTACCCCGCACCGGGGCCACGGGTCCGGCAATCTCGAAGAACTCGGCCACCGTTTCGGGAGCCAGCTCCAGGATCCTGACATTGCGGGGCACCTCACCGTTGGTTTCATTCTGAGATTGCTCACCGCAACCGGCGACCGCCAGGCAGACAACGGCCAAAAGAACAAAGGCAGGCAGGCCGACAATTTTCCGTGTTTCTTGTCTCATCGGGAAACCTCCGCCACCAGACCGGGGATACCGTTCAGGGGCATCAGGGGACTTTGACCAACCGCTCTTTTCAGTGACGCCGTAAGCACCAGGACTTCGTAGCGGGCATCGATCACGTTGCTCCGGGCTTCGGCCCGGTTCGCTTCGGAAACCAGGACATCGAGGTAGTTGATCTTGCCCAACTGCAACATCAACAGACTCTCGTCCAGAACTTCCTCGCTGCGCTCCTGGTTGAGGATTACCGCCTCGAGGACCTGCCGGGCCATCCGCAGATTGGCCAGGATTTCCATGACTTCGACCTGCACTTCCCGGCGCCGGCCCGTCAGTTCGGCCTCGGTGCGCCGAATGCGGCCCTCGGTTTCGGCCACCTTGCCGCGCACCAGCATGCCGTCGAACAGGGGGATATTCAGGGCGACCGACGCGCGCCAGGAATCGTGGCCATTGTCGAACATGGTGTCGGCCGTCTTGCCCACGTAGCCATAGGAGCCGTACAAGGTCAGATAGGGACGGTTGTCGGCGATCTGGGCCTGTCGGTTCTTCTGCAGGATATCCACCCACAGGGCTGTCGACATCAGTTCCGGACGCTGCTGGGCCAGTTCAAGAGCGTGCGTTTCATCCAATGGATCCTGTTCGACCACCTGCTCATTGGCCACCTTAAGGGGCGCCTCCGGGATGCGGCCGATCAGGGCGTTCAGACGGCTCCCCTCGTTGCGCAGGTTGGCTTG
>JBDLKA010000176.1:0-4599 GCA_039714075.1 Candidatus Krumholzibacteriota bacterium
GATTGCGACGGGGTGCCGGATATCGTGGAGCAGGGGCGGACCGGATTTTTGGTGCCGCCTACCGATGTGGAACAGTTGACGGCCGCCGTGACGGATCTTTTGGGAGATGAGGGGAAGCGCCGGACCTTCGGTATTTCCGGCCGCAAGAGGGCGGCGGCTTTGTTCTCGGAGGAGAAGATGTGTGGGGAGATGGAAAACCTGTATCGACGACTCATTGTTGACAGCGGTTAATTCGAATCATTTGTAGAGTAGTGACTTGGCAACTCTCCCGGTGTCGAGGTGATGAAGGTCTGCAGGATCCCATGCGTCTGGCCATGGCCATTTTTTTTCTGTCGGTGACCGTTGGAACATCCGCCGTAGCGGGAGACCCTTTCCCCGTTGGCGTGAACTCCGGGACCGAACCCGCCGCCGCCGCCCTTTCCGACAGTGCGGTGGTCGTGGTGTTCGAGTCGGGGGACAAGGTGGTTTTCAGCATTCCCGGCGTCGTGCCCGAATCCCCATTGGCCCTTCCCGGGCCGGATTCGGAGTCCTCGCCCGATGTCGCGGCTCTTCGGGAATCCGGTTTCGTGGCGGTCTGGATGGCCCGCAGTGGCGACCGGGTGCGGCCCCTGGCCAGGATCTTCAACCGTGATGGGGTGCCGTCGACGGGAATCCTGGAGGTCGGCGGCCAAGGCCACGCCGTCGATGTCACCGTGAACGGCGGCCCGGCGGGCGGTTTCCTGGTCACCTGGGCGGAGTTGTCGTTGCCCAGCCTGAAGGATGTCTTCGTCCGGGCCCACGATGCCTCGGGACAGCCGATAACTCCCGTGCTGAAGGCGAGCGAGCCCGGGGTGGTCCGCAACATCCATCCTCAGGTCGCGGCCGCACCGGACGGGAGCTTCACGGTGACCTGGGGGACCAACGACATCGAAATCTCTACCTGCCTGAGCCGCCGGCACACCGGAGTGGCCGGAAGCTGGGACGATGTCCAGCTTGTGGCCGCCGACGCGGCTTCTCCCGACATAGCCGCGGCCGCTGACGGAAGTTGTCTCATTGCCTGGGCCGCTACCCTGGGCAGGAAAGAGGTCCGGAGCCGGTGGCAGGGCGGGACCGCCATCGTTCTCGGAGGTTCGGAAGCGGGACCTGTTGGTATGGCGATGCATCCGACGGGTGCTGCCGTGGTGGCCTGGCACGAGGGCGGGGTCGGTGTACCCGGCCGGTTGCGTGCCCGTTTTCTCGATGGTACGGGCCAGCCCGCGGGGGAGATCGTCACCGTTGCCGACGACGTGGCGGGCGTCGGGGCGCCTGCGGGGGTCGCGGTTACGGTGGGGGGCCGGGTCGTGTTCGCGTGGAAGGACCAGGACACGGGCCTGATCCTGGGGCGGTGGTGGGAAGAGCCCATCGTGCCGTCGGCGGCCGCAAATTGGGGATCCCTGAAAAGCCTCTGGCGGTAGGAGTCGGGACCGCCCGGGTTCCTGTTTTGTGATATCCCGCATTATTCCGTCACCGACACCAGGTCTTTCCGCTCAAAAATGTCATAACCTTTTCCGGCCAAGGCTTTGGTGTAGCCCTCGGACAGGAACCGCTGCAACTCGGGAAAATCACGGGACGTGTCAATCCCCGAAACCCATGGTCTGCCTTCATCGACGGCAATGACAAACCGGGGAGGATCCTGGCGGATCTGGGTGATGAATGATGCCCTGAGGGCCTGGTTATATGGCGACGATATATTGTGGTAGAAATGGTAGTCATACAGAAACCGGGATGAAAGCCTGGCTTCGGCCAGCAGCATGGCGTGAATACTGCCTCCGGTCCAGTCGAGGGGCTGGACCGTATCGCCGGGCTGGAGATGGGAATTCAGCCAGTCGGCGATTTCCCCTTCCCGCTCTTCATGGGGATCCCTGATTTCCGATTGCCCCCGAGCAACATCAACCAGAAACCTGGTGGAGGTGGGAAGATTCAACTGCAGGGTCATCCCCGCGACCAGAACCAGTAACGGAAGGACTTCTTTGACCTGGCGCCACAGCCGGGCATTGGGAACCTCCGGCCATCGGTAAAGGGATAATCCAACCGAAATGGCCAAGAAATAGGCCAAGGGCATGTAATGGTAATCCCAGAATTTTCCGGCGATGGTTGGATACAAGGCAAACAGGAAAGTGTACAAGACCAGGCACACCAGGGACCTGAAATTCGCCCCGTTTTTTTCCGTCCGCGTCATCACCCGGAACCAGGCGAAAAGGGAACACAATACAAGGATCCTGTAACCGCCAAGTTTGAGAGTGTAGCGGGCCAGATAGGGAATCCGTTCACTGTTTGAAAGGACTTCGTGCCACCCGGTCATGTTGTTGTGCATGGGCAAATAGTTAATGAATATATCGACGAATGGGACCAGGGAAGAATGGGCGGCCATCCAGATAGCCATCAGGATTATTGGAGCGAGCCACCAACCAGCGGCCACCAAAGCGCACACCATGAAATCAGTCAGGGACTTCTTGTGGGTATCCCAGCGAAAAATGAGCAGGGTTCCAAATGCCACCGGAAAGGCAATGACCAGATGGGGCTTGATAAGGAACGCAAGCCCGAAAAGCATTCCGGCCGCCGCAAAACGTGGCCAAAGAACGGGCTTTCCTGATTCGGCTGGAATCAACAAGAGGGAAACCGCCACCGGAATGACCCCGATGAAGTCCTTCTGCAGACTCATTGAAGGCCCTTGGAAAAGGTAGACGAGGCCGAACAGGATACTTGCCCAGATGGCAGGCAGGCGTCCGAAACGGGAAATAAATTTATAGGAAATCATGAGCAGGGCGCCGAGAAGAGCCAGGTCAACCCCGCGGATTGCCTGCCCTTCATATCCAAACAGTTTGCAGATGAAATAATGGAAGGTAAAGGTCCCGGGCATGCTGGTTTCGAAGATATCCCGGTAGGGAACCAAATGGTGTTGGTCCATCATGAAGGCCACATAATGGAGGAGGGGGATGTCCTGGGCGATCGGCCATCCCAAGGACAGGTACCCCTGCAGCAACAGGAGGCCGGCAAGCAGAAACAGAGCCAAAAACTGCAGGAACTTGATCGAGGGAATCAAATGGGGTTTATACATATTCCTTCATTTCGAGTGATCTGAAAAAATATTATCATAAAAGTGGTTGCCAATCAACGATTTCCATTTTGTGCGGAGGGTGTCGAATCCAGTGGGCCGTACCGCTCTCCACGGTAGTCGCTGTCTGCGGTTTGAACAGAGGGAACCACTATTCCAATTCAGCAAACAAACGAGGGGGCCATGGCGGCCCCCTCGTCCTGCCCGCTAATGAATGCGGTTCCGACCACCGTCAGTTTTCCGGCGTGTCGTCGTCATCGCGGGCGGGGACGGGTTCCTCCTCGACCGGGAATTCCACCTCGGTCGCCTGGTCGGCGGCGGCGACCTCCATGTCGTTCGCCGCGCTGAAGCTGTCCGCGAGCACGGCCAGGTCGACGGGCATGAGGTCCTCGGCCTCGGTCAGCTCCGAAACGCGGGCCAGGCTGATGTCGGCCTTCTCGTAACCCTCATCGGCCTCCAGGGCCGCGGTATAGGCTTCACCGGCGGCGGTGACGTGTCCCGTGCGCTCCAGCGCCACACCCAGGTTGTTCTGAAAGCACGCCACGGCGGGCTCGATCTGAACGGCCTTGGCCAGGGCGGGCAAAGCCTCGTCATACCGACCCTGCTGGATGCGGATCAGGCCCAGGTTGTTCAGGCTCCAGGCGTCGTCTTCCTTGGCGCGCAGGACCGTCAGGTAGCTGGCGGCCGCCTCTTCAAGCAGACCCTGGTTGTTTTGGATGCGCCCCAGGACACGGGTGGCGACAGTGCTCTCGGGGTTGGCGGCCAGCGCCAGTTCGA
Source organism: Candidatus Krumholzibacteriota bacterium (assembly GCA_039714075.1). GTDB lineage: Bacteria > Krumholzibacteriota > Krumholzibacteriia > LZORAL124-64-63 > LZORAL124-64-63 > JAGLCY01. The sequence continues at coordinate 3,851 of JBDLKA010000176.1, forward strand.
TCTGGGTCTTGGCTTCATCCTGGCGTCCCTGCTCCAGAAGCACGCGCCCGTAGTTGATCAGGCTCTTCACGTGGTCGGGCTTGATCTCCAGGGCGTAGGCGAAGGCTTCGGCGGCGGCGTCATTGTCGCCGGCCTTCCACTCGCTCAGGCCCTGCATGTAGAAGCCCCAGGCGTTGGCCGGGTGCTCGTCGGTGTAGATGCTGAACATGTCGGCGGCTTCGTCGTACTTGCGCGCGAAGTAGGCTTTTTCGGCTTCGGCGTAGGTGACGATGCGCGGCTCGGGGGTTTCGGCAACGACCGCGGCCGGTTCCGCGGCGACCTCGTCGGGGTGCTCGGCTTCAACTGTTATGGTCGATTCTTCCAGGCCGGTTTGCTCGGCCTCGGTTGCAATCACTTCATTGGCGACGACCGGTTCGGTGACCAACTCGTCATTGTCGCCCTGGTCGACGACGCGGACGCCGATGAAGATCGTCAGGGCCATGACCAGAACGAACATCACTCCGGCCTCGGCGAATTTCATCTTGCGATCCCTTGGGGTATTGAACTCCTGCTTTTTCATGACGGACTCCTTTTCCTGCGTGATGCGGCCCGGGTTGTGACCGGCCGCGTTGTTGGCGATCTCACCCCCATTAGCGCAAGGAGTCGGCCAGGGAAAAATTGGCTGGGAAACCAACTAGATTGTTTTTTTACAAGGTGTTGCCCGAGTGGTTGTCCGGGGCTGCAAAACGATTGTGTCCAATTGGACACCT
>JBDLKA010000177.1:0-4564 GCA_039714075.1 Candidatus Krumholzibacteriota bacterium
CCGGTGCGGTGGCGATGACCCAGCCGGTGATTTTCATCATGGCGGCAAACAGGGTTTCCCAGAACCCCAGCTGGGTCCGCCGTTTCTCCTCGGGCAGGGTGGTGACCGCCAGGCCGAACAGCAGACAGAAGAAGATTAGGGGCAGCATCTGGCCGGCGGCGGCCGCGGCCACGGGATTTTCCGGTACCATGCGCTGAATGATGCCCACGATATCGCCTGCCCCGCGTCCGGCCAGTTTCTCGGCCAGTTCCGGCGGCGCCTCGCTCAGGCCCATGCGTTCCCCGACGGCGACCCCGTCACTGAGGCCGGGCTGAATGAGATTCACCAGCAGAAGCCCGGTCAAAATCGCCAGCAGACTGGTGGTGATGTACCAGCCGAAGGTCTTGCCGAACAGGCGGCCCAGACCGCGGCGGGCGCCGACCCCGGCCACCCCCGAGATGATGGACCCGGCGAGCAGGGGCACGATCACCATCTTCAGGGCCCGCAGGAAAAGGGTGCCCAGGAAATCAAAAACCACATACGGTTGGATATTGCCGAGAATGACCGAGCCCCGGGGCCAGAGCAGGCCGGCGCCCACGCCCAGGACCAGGGCCGCCAGGATTTGCCAGTGCAACGAATTTTTGCGGATCATGCGGGCTTCCTTGGTTGGAACCAGGTTGGTTTGCTACAGTCTAGAACGGACCGCACCCGCTCTCAAGAGTTTTGGCGGATAACCGGGCGCTCCAGCCATAAAGAGGATGGCCAATTACCGGCACGATGCTAGAATGTTGCCGTATGCAAACCCATTCAATCCTGGAGGATCCCATTCATGCGCTGGACCGTCACCCGGACCGCCCTGGCCGACACGGCGGGCGACCTGCTGGTTTATCCTGTTTTCCAGAAAAACGACGAAGCTGATCTCAAACTCCTCATGAAGGACACCCGCGGCCTGGATGGAGGTGGACCCGGCCTGAAGAAACTGATTCTCAAGAGCGGTTTTTCCGGCCGGGCCGAGTCCCTGTTTCCCGTGCCCTGCCAGGGAGTCAAGGCGGGTTGGATATTGCTGGCCGGGCTGGGCAAGGCCGAGGAAGCCGGCCTGGAAACCCTGCGCAAGGTCGCGGGGCTGGCCGCCAAGCGGGCCCGGGCCATGAAGGCGGCCCGGGTACTGGTGCAGGTCCCGGCGCCCGGCGCTCTCGGTTTCGACGACCGGACCATCGCCCGCTGCTGGGTCGAGGGAGCGGAACTGGCCCTGGCGCCCATCGGCGAACTCAAGACAGGCGGCAAAAAGAAGCCGGTTCTGCCACGGCAGGGAAAATTCCTGGCCGACGGCCGCCGGGCCCGCGCCCTGCGCGAGGGTGCCGCCGAGGCGGAGGCCTTCGCCGCCGGCTGCCTGTTCGCCCGGCACCTGGTCAACCTTCCTCCCAATATCCTGACCCCGAAGGATTTGGCGGCCCGTGCCCGCCGGATGGCCCGGGCCGAAGGACTGACCTGTCGGGTCCTGAATGTCCCCCAGATGAAAAAGCTCAAAATGGGCGGCATCCTGGGCGTGGGGCAGGGCAGCCGCCAGGAGCCGCGATTGATCGACCTGCAGTACCGGGTGCCCGGCGCGGCCGGTCGCAAGGCGCCGACGGTCGCCCTGGTGGGCAAGGGGATCACCTTCGACTCGGGCGGAATTTCCCTGAAGCCCGGGGCGGGAATGGAACTCATGAAAAGCGACATGGGGGGCGCGGCCGCGGTGCTGGGGGCCGGACTCATCGCCGCCCGCCTCAAGTTTCCCGTCAATCTGCGCGTGATCATTCCCACGGCTGAAAACATGCCCGACGGACTGGCCGTCAAGCCGGCCGACGTCATCACCACGGCCAGCGGCAAGACCGTCGAGGTCCTGAACACCGATGCGGAAGGCCGCCTGATCCTGGCCGACGCGCTGTGGTACGCCGACCGGGACAAGCCGGACTACATCATCGACGCGGCCACCCTGACCGGCGCCTGCGTGGTCGCCCTGGGTAGTCACTTCGCGGGCCTGATGTCCAACAGCGGCGACCTGATCGACGCTCTCAAGCAGGCCGGCGGCGAGACCTTCGAACGGGTCTGGCACCTGCCCCTGGTCGACGAGCACAAGAAGGAGGTCGAGGGGACCTGGAGCGACCTGCAGAACCTGGGCAAGGGACGTGAAGGCGGAGCCCTGACCGCGGCGGCCTTCCTGTCCCATTTCGTCGGTGACGAGACGGCCTGGGCGCACCTGGACATCGCGGGCCCCGCCTGGGCGACGGGCGCCCGGGCCACCGGGCCCAAGGGCGCCACCGGGTTCGGCGCGCGGCTGATGGCACGGGCCCTGCAGATCCTTGTCTCCTGACACGGACCTGAATCCGGCCGGCGCCGGAGAACGATTGGGAGACGTCACTAGGCGTCGCCTGCTGGTGACCATCACCGGCATGGCGACGCCCATTGTTTTGGGCCAGTTGTCCCAGACGCTGATGGGCCTGGTCGACACCCTGATGGTGGGCCGGTTGGGGGAGGCCCCCCTGGCGGCCGTCGGAGTGGCGACCCTGCTTTTTTCAGCCCTCGCCATGAGTATCAAAGCGGTGGACGTGGCCGCCCAGAGTTTTACCGCCCGACGCGTGGGCGAAGGTCGGGACGCCGAGGTCGGGTCGGTCCTGGCCACCGCGGTCACCGTCAGCATGGCGGCCGGCGCGGTCTTCATGCTGGTGGGGCTCCTGTGGCCCGGGACGCTGGTCGGGCTGGTGACCACCGACCCCGAGGTGCGGGAACTAGGGCGCTCCTACCTGCTGTACCGTTACGCGGGTATGCTGCCGCTGCTGTTCTTCTTCCAGGCCAAAGCCGTCTTCGACGGGATCGGCTGGACGCGCATCGGCATGGGCGTGGGCATCGGCATGAACCTGCTGAACGTGCTGCTCAACTGGATGTTCATCTTCGGCAAGCTGGGCGCCCCGGCCCTGGGCGTGGGCGGCGCGGCCCTGGCCAGCACCCTGAGCGCCCTGGCGGCCGCGGTGGTCATTCTCGGCTTCCTGTTGCGCTCGTCCGTTCGGCGCCGCTTCCGGATCCTGTGCCGGTCCAATTTCCAGAGGCGCCTCATCGGGCCGTTCCTGAAGCTGGCCTGGCCGCCCGCGCTGCAGACTTTCGGTATCGTCATCGGTTTCCTGGTGTTCTATTTTATCCTGGGCCGGATATCCATCATCGCCGTGGCCGCGGCCAACGTGGTGATGCGCATCGCCTCGCTCAGTTTCATGCCCGGCTTCGGAGTGGGTGCCGCCGTCCAGACCCTGGTGGGCCAGTCGCTGGGCCGCGAGGATCCGGTCGGAGCCCGGCGCTCGTCCTGGTACGGGGTGGGGCTGTCCATGGTGTTCATGGGTATATTCGGGGTTATCTTTCTGTGGGTTCCCGAGTTCCTGATGCGCCTGTTCTCCTCCAGCGAGGAATTGATCGCCGCGGGTGTTCCCATTCTCAGGTTGATGGGGCTGGTCCAGTTGATCGACGCCGTGGGCCTGACCCTGGCCGGAGCCCTGCGCGGGGCGGGCATGACCCGTGAAGTCATGTTCGTGGATGTCGCCACCGGGTTCGGTCTGTTGCCGCCGTTGGCCTATCTGTTCGGCGTGGTCATGAAGGGCGGCCTGATGGGCGCCTGGTTGGCCCTGCTGACCTGGTTCACCCTGTACGCCGTCGGCATGGTGCTGTTGTTCGTCAAAAGCAGATGGGAGGAGGTGAAGATTTGAGTCCCGAAGAAATGTTCGATCCGTCCCCCGGGACCGACCGCCAGGTGTTGACCGTCCGCCAGATCAACGAAGAGATTTCCGCCGCCGTGGAACGGGCCTTCCCGGCGACGGTGTGGGTCCGGGGGGAAGTCCAGCGGCTGCCCGCCGATGCCGCCCGCCGCACCCACGTCTATTTCGAGCTCCATGAAACCGGGGGCAGCGGCGCGGCCGAATACCAGATCTCCACCTCGCTGATGGGTTGGGACCGCCAGCGGTTCGGCCTCGGGCGCTACCTCGACGGCACCGATCCCGATTTCCAGATCGCGAACAAGATCGAGGTCTGCCTCGAGTGCAAGGTCGATTTCTACGCCAAGTTCGGGAAGATGAGCCTGAAGGTCGTCGGGGTGGACAAGAATTTCGCCCTGGGCCGCCTCGAAGCCCGCCGGCGGGAAATCCTGGCCTACCTCAAGCAGGAAGACCTCCTGGAAAGAAATGCGGCGGTGCCCCTGCCCGAACTGCCGCTGCGCGTGGGGCTGATCACTTCTCCGGGCAGTGCGGCCGAACGGGATTTCATGACGGGCCTGGAAGCCAGTCCCTGGGGCTTCAAGGTCAAGTTGCGCGGGGCGAAGATGCAGGGGGAACAGACCCAGCCCGAGGTCATCAAGGCGCTCGACGGACATGTTGCCGCCGGGGCCGAGGTCATCGTCATCACCCGGGGCGGCGGCTCGCGGGCCGACCTTTCCTGGTTCGACCAGCGCGACCTGGCGGTGGCCATCTCCGAGTGCCCCGTGCCGGTGATCACGGCCATCGGTCACGAGGTCGACAAATCAATCGCGGACCTTGTCGCCCACCACGCCTGCAAGACTCCCACCGCG
>JBDLKA010000178.1:0-4556 GCA_039714075.1 Candidatus Krumholzibacteriota bacterium
CCTGTGGCAACCGGCCGCGACCCTGACCCGAACGATGGTCCTGGACCGCTGCGGTTGGGTCGCCGGAGGCCTGGACTCCGCTGGCGGCGCCCAGACCGTGGCCTGTGACTACGCCTTCAATCTGGCGGCCCCGATCCATCCGGAAGACGGCGGCTCGGGCGGCGACTACACCGGTCCGGTCATCGGCGAGGTCGCGGTGGTCACGGCTTTGGACCAGGCGTCCCTTTCCTGGCAGACCGACGAACCGGCGTTCTACCGGGTGGCCTACGGCCTGACTACGGGATATGAAATGGGTCTGCTGCAGGGGCCCACGTTCCTGACAGATCACGCGGTGGACATCACCGGGCTCAGCCCGGGCGGGCACTATCATTTCAAGGTCACCTGCGTGGATACCGCCGGAAATTTCTCCACCACCGGCGACTTCATGGTTCACACGGACCTGGAAGCCTCGCTGGCCGGCGGTCCCGGCGCGGGGGATGTCTATCGGGAAACCCGCCAGTCCATCTACGCCGGCGACGATTGGCGCGTCACCGATCCGGACGCCCTGAATCCAGGCGCCGCGGCGTTCCTGCCGAACCCCGTGTTGAGCCTGGAAGTGCCGGATCTGACGGGCGCGGTGCGGGCCGAGATGATCATCGACCGCTGGGGCGGGCATCCCGGCACGTCGAACAAGATGATCCGCCTGGGCGGTGCGTCGTGGCTGCATCTGCCCGAGCTGGCGACGATCCCCTCGTCCAGTCCCGAGTGCTACATGTATGAGGACAACCTGATGCTCGACATTCCCCTGGACCAGCTGCAAACCGGCACCATCACGCTGGAGGGATCGGCCGACGAGCAGATCTGCAACAGTTTCGACTGGGGGCAGTGGGGCTGGTACAGCGTGGTGATGCGGGTCTATTACGACGGCTCGGCGGCCCATCCGACCGGAAGCATCCTGAGCCCCGCGGCCGGCGACACCATCGTCGACGCAGTGGACATTTCCGTCAGCGCGACCGCGACCGGGCTGGTCGAAGAAGTCCAGGTCCTGGCTTTCTACGAGGGTTTCGACACCGACGGCGACGGCGTGTTCGCCGAATGGCAACGCGGGTTCTACCGGCCGAAGAACGCGACGACCGTGTCCATCGGCGGCATCGTGGGCACCATGGCGGCCGCGCCCTACGACGTGAACTGGGATGTCCACTGGATCCCCGACCAGCAGCCGGGAACGGTGAAGCTGCAGGCCCGGATCCTGGATGATACCGGCATGTGGTACGTCACCGATTTCGTGGAGGACCTCTCGCTGCGGCACAGCGACGGCGTGGTGAAGATGCACACCATGGACAGCCTGCCCATCGCCTTCTGGGTCCGGGACGGCCGCACCAAGTCGGCCGAGTTCACCATTCCGCCGGAAGACGATCTGACCACAGCCACGGGTGCGCGCATGATGATCGGCACCTGGAACGGATCGGACACCGGACATCTCGACGTCAACGGCCTGTGGCAGGCGACCGGCTTCGGGACCAGCCACCACTATTCGCTGGATGAATTTTCGCTGTCCGTTTCGGATCTGGTTCAAGGGGTGAACACGTTCACGATTTCTGCGACCACCGTGGACCACGGGATGGAAGTGCTGTGGCCGGGGCCAGTGTTTTTTGTGCGGTATGGGGCGGCCGCGGCCCCGCCGCCTTTGACCGCCGCCGGCGATGTCGACGGCGACGGCGTGGTGGACCGGGACGATGCGCGGCTGGTGCTCGAACACTGCGTGGGCGGAACCCTGTTGACGCCGGCGCAGATTGCGGCCGGTGATCTGTCGGGCGACGGCGCCCTCGATCCCTGGGACGCGGCGCTGATCAGCGGGGCGGTTCCCGGCAAGAAAGACGGCTCGTTCGCGGGCGCGGCCTGGGGTCAGGCCCGCGGCCAGTACGGACGCCTGACGCTCCCTCTGGAAATTGCAGGCGGGGCCGCCCGGTCGCTGGGGCTCGAAATTAGCGCGCCCGGTCTTGAAGAGTTGGTGGAAAGCGTGACCTCGGAACTGACCGGGCAGGGCCTGTTCACCTGGCGGGCCTCGGGCGATGAACTGAAGGTCGCTTTCGCGGGTCCGGAGCCGGTCGAACTGGCGGGCGGCATCCTCGAGGTCGTAATCAATGCCGCGGATGGGAAATCCGGCGGCGTCCTGCGCGCGGTAATGACCGTGGACGGCGGCGACTCCATCACCCTGGGCGACGCCGAACTGGCCGGCGTCCCGGTCCGCTTCAGTCTGGGCGACAACTATCCTAACCCCTTCAATCCGGTCACGAAGATCTCTTTCGACCTGCCGACGTCCAGCCGGGTGATGCTGCGCATCTACGATGTCAGGGGGAATGAAATCCGCACCCTGGTAGCGGGGGTGATGTCCTTCGGTTCGCACACCGTGGAATGGAACGGGGCCGACGACCAGGGCCGCGCGGTTGCGAGCGGGGTCTATTTCTACAGGATCGAGGCGGAGGGGTTCGCCGCCACCCGGAAAATGATGTTGGTGAAATAATTTGGTTGTGGCTTCGAAATTGTGTCCGGGGTCAGGCGGAGGCCGGGAAAGCTGAGATTATCTCGCCGAGATGATGATATGGCAAAAAGAGGCGCCCCGGGGGACACCTCTTTTTGATGTCTGGGGTGTTCTCGCGGCCAGACACAATTTCAGAGGCACAACCATAAAAGTCCAGAAAACCCATCTTTAAAGACTTTCAATCCATTAGTGATGGATATTTTATTCATAAAATAAAAAATTCCAGGTTGCCGGTGAAAGGAAATTAGTGTTTAATAAAACTATCCTTGAAGTCGATTCATACATATAAAGGCAAGGAAAGGCATCTTTATGACGATTTACGGGATGAGCGACAAGGCGATCCTGCAGGAGATCGGTGGACGCCTGAAAAACCGGCGCCTGAACCGGAACCTGACCCAGCAGGAGGTGGCCGACCAGGCGGGATTGACCCGCACGACGGTCGGCGAGTTCGAGCGGGGGGCGTCCAGCAGCATGCTGACCCTGATCCGGATCCTGCGGGTGCTCGATTCGCTGGAGGAACTGGATTCCTTCCTGCCGGACACCGGTCCCAGCCCTCTGCAACTGGCTCGCTTCCAGGGACGGCAGCGGCAGCGGGCGTCACGAAAAAAACCGGACGGTGATTCCGGCGGGGAGGATCCCGAATGGTAGAAAAGGTCGACACCGCACTGGTCAAGGCGTGGGGGCGGCTGGTGGGCGCGGTGGCCTGGGACGACGCACGGCAGCTGGCCACCTTCGAGTTCGATCCCGATTTCCTGGACGAGGGCCTGGACCTGGCGCCGTTGAAGATGCCCTGGACCCAGGCGCGCCGGGCGCAATCCCGATTCAATTTTCCCGGCCTGCCGTTCGAAACCTTCCGCGGCCTGCCCGGCCTGCTGGCCGACGCGTTGCCCGACCAGTTCGGCAACAGCATCATCGACGCCTGGCTGGCACGGCAGGGCCGCACCGCCGAGAGTTTCAGTCCCGTGGAGCGCTTGTGTTACACCGGGCGGCGGGCCATGGGCGCGCTGGAATTCGAGCCCGCGGTGGTCGGCGCCCTGGACGAATCGGTTCCCGTGGAAGTGGGAGAACTGGTGGTGCTGGCCCGGACCATGCTGGACAACCGCGCGGGCCTGAACGCCAACCTCCAGACCGACACCTCGGACGCGTTGCTGGACATCATTCGCGTCGGCACCTCGGCCGGCGGCGGGCGGCCCAAGGCGGTCATCGCGGTGAACGACGCCACGGGGGAAGTGCGCTCGGGCCAGGTCGAGGCGCCCGAGGGATTCGACCACTGGATCCTGAAGTTCGACGGGGTGCGCGACAGCCAGCTGGGCGAACCCGCCGGCTACGGCCGCATCGAATACGCCTATCACCTGATGGCTGCCGCCTGCGGCATCGAGATGACACCCTGCCGCCTGCTGGAGGAAAGCGATCGCGCCCATTTCATGACCCGCCGGTTCGACCGGCCCGGCGGCGGCCGCAAGCTGCACCTGCAGTCCCTGTGCGCGGTGGCCCATTTCGACTTCAACACGGCCGGCGCCCACTCGTACGAACAGGCTTTCCAGGTCATGCGCGAACTGCGGCTGCCCTATCCGGAAGCGGAGCAGCAGTACCGGCGCACGGTGTTCAACATCCTGGCGCGCAACCAGGACGACCACACCAAGAACATCGCTTTCCTGATGGACGCCGAAGGCGAGTGGAGCTTGTCGCCCGCCTTCGACGTGACGTACGCGTACAACCCCGCCGGCGACTGGACCAACCGCCACCAGATGACGCTGGCCGGCAAACGCGACGGGTTCACGCGCGAGGATCTGCTGGCGATCGGACGGGAGATGGGTATCAGGAAGAGCGCGGATATCATTGCCGAAGTCGGTGAGGCGGTGGGTCGCTGGGCGGAGTTAGCGGAGGCCGCCGGTGTGTCGGACGAGAGGGTTGCCGCAATCACCAAGACCCATCGGGTCCTCTGACCGGAAAAAACCGGCCGCCGGACCTCAGGGGTCCGGCGGCCGTATCCATCCTCACCAAATGAAGCGCCCTATTTCAACAGGGTCATCTT
>JBDLKA010000179.1:0-4525 GCA_039714075.1 Candidatus Krumholzibacteriota bacterium
GTGGGCATCGACCCCGCCGTGGCGACGGGACCATTTATCACCACGGCCAACGACATCGTGAGCATGGTCATCTATCTGGGCCTGGCCACCCTGCTGCTGAGCCTCGGCCGCGGGGTCTGACCATGGCGGTCATGACCCGACCCGCCGCCTGCACCGAGGCCCTGGTCCTGCGGGCCTGGCCCTGCGGGGAAACCAGCGCCGTGGTCTCGCTGCTGACCCGGGACCATGGGTACGTCAAGGTGATCGCCAAGGGCGCCCGGACGGGGCGTTCCCGTCTGCGTCCCCTGATCGAGCCCGGCCGCCTGGTGACCGCCGAATTCAGCCTCGACCCCCGGCGGGAACTCCAGTTCCTGCGGGGCGGCGAAGTGGATCTGGACCCCATGGGCGAAGGCGCCACCCTGGAGCGGTCCGCGTATCTGCTGGGGGCGCTGGAACTGGTGGATCGTTGCCGGCCCTTCGGGAACACGGAAACCACCGGCAGGGGCGAGGATTCCGCTCCGGGCTCCGCTTCGGGTTCCGGAACCGCGGCGGTCCTGTTTGCTGTTTGCGAGAGCTTCGTGAGGATGTTATCGTCCCGGTCCTGCAATCGGCCGGCCCTGTTGTTTTTCGCTTTCGAATGGGATTTGCTGGCCCGGCACGGCATGGCTCCCGAAGTATCCGCCTGTGTCGGCTGTGGGGATGATCTGGACTCCGCCCGGCAGCATTCCCTGCGGTTCAACCCGGCCGAGGGAGGCGTCGTGTGCGGGTCCTGCACCGCCCGGGATCCCGCCGATGGCGGCCGTCCCCTTGGCCTGGACGCCTGGGCCCAATTGCAGGAAATGGCCCGCGCGGAGGTGGCCCTGGAGGTGGCCGGCAGAAAGGTCGAACCCCTGCCCCGGCCTTTGCGCCGCGAATTGGGCGCCCATCTGCACCGGTTTTTGGGATACCACCTGCCCGGTTATCGTCTGCCCGCGGCCCTGGATCTGCTGCGGGCGGGAAAGGACAGCTCAGGATGATGGAATATCAGCAGATGATCGGGGCCCTCCAGAAGTTCTGGAGCGACTACGGCTGCGTGATCGTGCAGCCCTACAACAGCGAGGTGGGGGCCGGCACCTTCAATCCCAGCACCTTCCTGAGGGCACTGGGCCCCGAACCTTGGCGGGTGGCCTATGTCGAACCGAGCAAACGGCCCAAGGACGGGCGTTATCTGGAGAATCCCAACCGGGTCCACCAATTCCTGCAGTACCAGGTCATCCTCAAGCCCAATCCGGCCGACAGCCAGGAACTTTACCTGGAATCGTTGCGATCGCTGGGCATCAAACCCGCCGAACATGACATCCGTTTCGTGGAGGATGACTGGGAATCGCCGACCCTCGGGGCCGCGGGTCTGGGCTGGGAGGTCTGGCTCGACGGCATGGAAGTCTCGCAGTTCACCTATTTCCAGCAGGTGGGCGGGGTGCGTTGCAAGCCCGTGGCGGTGGAATTGACCTACGGGTTGCTGCGGCTGTGCATGTTCATCCAGGAGGTGGACCACGTCAAGGACCTGGTCTGGGGGGGCGGCCTGACCTGGGGCGAGGTGATGGGGCAGTTCGAAAAGGAATATTCCGCCTTCAATTTCGAACAGGCCGACGTCGCCATGTACCGCCGGCATTTCGACGACAAGGAAGCCGAAGCCCGGTCCCTGCTGGAGGCGGGACTGGTCCACCCCGGCTATGACGCCGTCATCAAATGCAGCCATATCTTCAACGTTCTGGAGGCCCGCGGCGCCATCTCGGTGACCGAACGCACGGGATTCATCGGCCGGGTCAGGAACCTGGCCCGCGCGGCCGCCCGCCAGTATGTCGCCAGCCGGGAAGACCTGGGATTCCCGCTCCTCAAGGAGAAAAAGGCCGAATGAGTCAGTCAGCCAGCAACCCGTCCAAGGCCGAATATCTACCTTTCCTGCTGGAAATAGGGAGCGAGGAGATTCCCGCCCGGTTCATTCCCGGGGCCCTGAAGGAACTCCAACGCCGGGTCGGGGAAGAACTCCTGGCCGCCCATCTGCCCGCCGAGGGTGTGCGGGTCATGGCCACGCCCCGCCGGATGGCTCTGCTGATCGAGCGCCTGAGCGCCCGGCAGCCGGATCGCGAAGTGGAAATCAAGGGCCCTCCGGTTGCGGTGGCTTATGATTCCGACGGGCAGCCGACCCGCGCCGGCGAGGGTTTCGCCCGCAAGGCGGGTGTCGCCCTGGCGGATTGCGAACGGGGGGAAGACAAGCGGGGCGAGTTCCTGCTGGCCCGCAAAACCGAAACCGGCCGGCCCGCGGCCGAGGTCCTGGCCGAGATCCTGCCGCGCATCATCCTGGATATTCCCTTCAGGAAGGTGATGCGCTGGGGAGATCACGACCTGGAATATCCCCGCCCCTTGCAGTGGCTGGTGTCCCTGCTGGGAACCGAAGTCGTGCCGCTACAGGTGGATTATCTGGTTTCCGGCCGCATGTCCCGCGGCCACCGCACCCTGGCCGAGGACAGGCCGGTCGAAATCGCCGATCCCGGCGGTTACCAGGGAGTGCTCCGCGAAGCGGGGATTGTCGTCGACCATGAAGAGCGCGCCGATATCATCCGTAAGGGGATCGCCGCGATCCTGACGGACTACCACCCGGAAGCCCGCCTGCTGGAGGACGAGGAACTTCTGAACGAAGTGGTGTTCCTTTGCGAATTTCCCACGCCGTTTTTGGGGTCCTACAGCGAGGACTACTTCGCCCTGCCGGCCGAAGTCATCACCACCGCCCTGAAGGCCCACCAACGATATTTTTCCGTGGGCTCGACCAGGGCGGCCGGCCTGATGCCTCGGTTCGCGGCCGTCCGCGACGGGGGCCGGGACCATCTGGACAATGTGACCCGGGGCAATGAAAGGGTGCTGAACGCCCGCCTGGCCGACGCCCTTTTCTACTGGAACTTCGACCAGAAGAAATCACCCGACGAATTTCGCGGGATGCTCGACAGCGTCACCTGGCTCCAGGGATTCGGTACCGTGGGGGACAAGACCCGGCGGCTGGAGACCCTGGTTTCATGGCTCTGGAAAAACGGCATGGGGGACGGCGAAGCGGTACCCGCAGCCCTGGTCCGGGCCGCGGAAATCTGCAAGAGCGACCTGGTCAGCGAGATGATCCGGGACGGGAAGGAATTCACCAAGCTGGAAGGGTTCATCGGGGCCAGCTACGCGTCGCTGGCCGGCGAGCCCGAGGATGTCAGCCGGGCCATCCAGAGACACTATTATCCGCGGTCCGCCAACGGCAACCTGCCGGGCGACCCGGTCAGCAGCACCCTTTCGGTCGCCGATCGCCTGGACAACGTGGCCGGTTGCTGGCTGGCGGGATTCGCCCCCACCGGCGCCAAGGATCCCTATGCCCTGCGCCGTCATGTCCTGGCGGTATTGAGAATCCTGTTGGACCTGGAACTGGGAGTGGACCTGGAAGCGGCCCTTGCCGAGGCCATGGCCCGGGTGGCCCCCCTGTCCGGGGATGAAGACACCTCGGCGGCCCGGGATGAAATCCATGAATTCGTCAGAACCCGCATGGCCGGGTATTTCACCGAGAACCTGGACTGCAGTCCCGAGGCGGTGCGCGCCGTGCTTCCGGTCCGGTGGCGCGATCCCCTGGACGCCCTGGCCTGGACACGCGCCCTGGCCGGCTATCGGGACCGGGAGGATTTCCAGCTGCTGGCCACCGGCTTCAAAAGGTGCCGGAACATTCTCAAAGGGGATATCCTGGCCGTCGGTGATCTGGACCAGTGCCTGGAACGCTGGCTCGACGGAGGGAGCGGCTCGTCGGGTGAGGACTTCGAGGGGCTGAAGGAACCTGCCGAACAGGAACTCCGGGATCAGGTCAGGCTGGCCGCCCCGCGCCTGGCAGAGGCGGAAAAAACCGGGGACTATAATTTGGTTTTCGCCGTTTTTTCGGGCCTGGGCCCCGCCATCGACACTTATTTTGATACGGTCCGGGTCAACGTCGAGGATGAGGCCCTGCGCCGGATCAGAATCGGCTTTCTCCGCGAAATTCATGGGCTGTTTGCCCGTTTCGCCGATTTCAGCCAGGTCGCCCCCTTGGACTAGAAGTGGGGGTGGCCGGCCTGGCGAGGCCCCGGGCAGGATGGGGAATGCTGGCCAAAAACTATTATTTTTTGCACAAATACTATTGACTCGCATCCCCATTTACGGTAGAGTCATCCAGCGACTCACAGACAAAAGTTCCCATCTCTTGAGGTGCGCTGTCCCTGTTTTCCACTCTCAATTCAGATCAATCACTTGACACCTTGTTCACTCGTCACCATGGGTCTGCATCTTTTGAAGGAGGTCTCGCTCGATAGCGCAGTTCTGTCTGTGCTGAAAGTTGAGGGAACCTTTTTGTCGCCCGTTATGTGTGGATAGGCGCCTGAATTACGCCACGTCCGCACTGCAATCGTTCGCCTAACCATGTGTTGACAGCAGACGTCAACGATGGGGGGAAAATAATGAAGAAATTCACCATGTTCGCTTGTCTCGCGCTTGCATTGGTGTTTGCCGTTAG
>JBDLKA010000180.1:0-4457 GCA_039714075.1 Candidatus Krumholzibacteriota bacterium
ACTGGTGCAACGAAAACGACAGTTTCCAGCTTGACGGCGCCGACTGGCTTTTCAAGGACGGCAGCTCCGGGAATATCTTCGGCGTGGCCCACGATGCGAATGCCCGCTCCGTGGCGATGGGTGAAAACCTGGCCGGTGTCTGGTATGCCAACGAACAGCTGAACGCCAACGCGGTGATCTGGATGATGGAAGGCGGCCACCTTCCCGCGGTCGATCCGACAGAGGGCGTCCTGGCGCCCGGCGGCATCCAGACGGTTGACGTGACCTTCGAAGCCGGCGAAATCTGCGGGGGAACCTTCCTGGCCAACCTGGTTGTGGGCAGCAACGATCCGCTCGCGCCGGAAATCCTGGTGCCGGCCGACATGCATGTGACCGGCGAACCGGCCATTGTCGTTTCGGACACCCTGGTGGCCTTCGGTCCCGTTTTCCTGGGGGATACGGTGGCTGACACCGTCATCATCTCGAACCTGGGTTGTGATGTCCTGACCGTACGGCCCTTCATGGCCATCCGGATTCAGGACGCGGGCTTCGACATCGATACGACGCATTTCGACCTGCAGGTGGGCGAGAGCCGGGGTCTGGAAGTGACCTATTCACCGACCGCGGTGGGTCCGGCAGTGGGTGAGTTCACCCTGGCCTCCAACGATCCGGACCAGCCCGCGGTGATCGTCTCCCTGTCGGGCGAAGGTCTGTTGCCCCCGGTGGTCGGAGTCGATCCCGCGAGCCTGGCGGCGAACCTCCTGCCGGATGAGATTGAAATCCAGCAGCTGACCATCACCAACACCGGCGCCAGCGATCTGGTCTGGGATATTTCCCGCGTCCGGCGCGACAGCACGGCCGCCGTCATGCAGGCCGCCGCCGCCGCGGTGGTGGAGGGCATTTCGCCCAGTTCCTCGCTCGACGAGGACGGCTTGATGACCCCGTGCCTATCGGTGGATGATAAATCCCTGTTGGAAAGCAGGCTGCTGGACTACCGCATGACGGCGTCCTCCCTCCAGGGCGAGAACGTGCTGCCCCTGGTCGGGGTCGGCGGCTACCACAGCTCCGACTTGATGTTCGTGCTGCTTTCGAATCCCGAATTGACGGGTATGTTCACCTTTGACCTGGTGGATTACGCAAACGACGACCTTGCGGCGCTGGATGGATTGGCCATCTCGGAAAGGGATGGCGACATCAGCAACAACGGCATGCTCGCCCTGCGGGATTTCTACGACAGCAGGCGCGGAATCATGATCGGGATGGATGACTGGGACGCCATCTGGTCCGAACCCGTAAGGGTCACGCTGGAACCTGTTTTCGGCATTGATATTCCGATCGATTCCAATTTCTGCGCCAACCCCGGACTGAATACCCTTCATCCCATCAACGAGGGCATCCCTTCGTTCATCGTGGCGGATCCGTGGTGCAACGACAACGACGCCTTCCAGATGACCACCGCCGAGTGGCTCTTCAAGGAAACTTCCCTGAACAATATCTTCGGAGCGGCCAACGACGGCCTGGCCCGCACCGTGGTCATGGGTGAGAGCCTGGCTCGAGTCTGGCCCATCAACGAGCAGTTGAACGTCAATGCCTTGTTGTGGATCATGGAGGGCTCGGGCCTGCCCGGAGTCGATCCGGCGGCCGGTACGGTTGCGCCGGGTGGCACCCAGATCGTCGACGTCATCTTCGATGCCACGGGCCTCACCAGCGGCGAGTTCCTGTCAAACCTGATTGTTTCCAGCAACGACCCGGTCACCCCCGAGGTCGTCGTACCCGCGGACATGACGGTGGCCAGCGCCCCGATGACGGTGATCGTTTCGGTGACCGCCGGCGCGGCGTCGGACATGGACAACACCCTGGGCATCGCCGAGGACGCCACCGACGGTTTCGATGGTCAGCACGATCTGCCGGAACCGCCGCACGCGCCCGCGGACTACATCGCGGGTTACTTCCATCATCCGGAATGGGGCTCGCCCCTGGGCGACCGCTTCATGACCGACATCCGGGCTCCCTACAATCCCGCCCTGGAGATGAAGAGCTGGCCGTTTGTGGTGGAGACCGATGTCAGCGACATCGTGACCATGGTGTTCACCCCGAGTTTCCCCGATACTTCCGGGTGGGATCTGTGGCTCCGGGACGATGCGACCGGCGCCATGAAGAATCTCTACCCCACGCTGACCCACACCTTCACGCCGGGCGCGGGTCCCCATCCCTTCACGATATTCGTCGGCAAGATCATGCCGCCCTTGTATCCGACGGAGCGTCAGATCGCCGCCGGCTGGTCGATGCTGGGGGCACCGCTGGTTCCGCCCGCGGGCAGCGGCACCTGGGGTGACGTGCTGCTGGACGATGCTCCGGGCGCCACCTTCATGTTCGACTACCAGGGCGCTTCCGGCTACGGAGACGTGGTTGGCACCGACCCGGTGGTCCAGGGCCAGGGTCTGTGGCTTGCTTCCACGGACAATTTTTCCTGGACCATGGAGGGAGACCCCGACGACGGCACCATCGATGTCCCGGCCATGATCGGGTGGAACCTGATCGGTTATCCCCTGTGGATAGCCGGCGGCCTCGGCGGGGTTTCCGTGGAACATGCGGGCCAGCAGTATCTGTGGTCCGACGCGGTGGCCGCGGGGCTGGTTTCGCCCTTCGTCTATGACTACGACGGTGTTGCCGATACCTATATTCCCGTCACGGCGCTCGAGCCGTGGCACGGCTACTGGATGGCCGCCCATGTCGCCGGCGTCACGATCCAGTTCAACTACCGGTCGATGCTGGCCGCCCCGGTGGCCGTCACCAGTGAACCGGCGGACGATACCTCCAGGCTGCCTTTGCTGGTGCAGAAGGCACCGGCGGGCAAGGGGGACAAGGCCCTCGATCCGGGCTGGCAGCTGAACGTGAACCTGGCGCAGGGCATGGGCGAGGTCGTGATCGGCCGGACCGTCGGGGCCACGGCGGGATTCGACGCGGCCTTCGACCTGCCGGCGCCGCCGCCTTCGCCGAGCAGCACCGCCAAGACCACCCTGGACATCAGGCATCCCGAATGGAATCTGGCCTGCGGGGCGGTCTTCTACAGCGATCTGGTACCCCTGGACAGCGAGCCCAGGGAATGGAACCTGACGGTGACGGCTCCGGAACCGGGGACCGTGACACTGAATTGGGATCCCGCCGGTTTGCCCGCGGATGTGGACCTGCAGGTCTACCTGCCCCACGAGAACCGGGTGGTGGTCTATTCGGTGCGCGACGAAACCGGTCTGCAGGTCGATGTGGGAGCCGAGCCGCTTCAGGTTCAGTTCCGGACGCCCAACGGTATTTCCGGGGTGGCCGACCAGTTGGCCGGGCTGCGGCTGAGAAACGCGCCCAACCCCTTCAACCCGCTGACCGTTTTCCAGTTCAACCTGCCGCACGCGGGTAAGGCCGAGATCCGGATCTACGACGTTCGCGGGGCCGTGGTGCGGCGCGTCTCCGGCGGCATGATGGCCGCCGGCCCGACGAAGCTGCAGTGGGCCGGCCGCGACGGCCGCGGCCGCGAGGTGGCCAGCGGGATCTACTTCTACCGGCTGTATCTCGACGGCAAGCAGGAGGGGAGTACTCTCAAGATGACGCTGCTGAAGTAGCGGCACCTGGTTCGTGAAAAAAGGAAAGGCACGGTGGAGCCGACCGCTCCACCGTGCCTTTTGCTTCGTCGGACAGGGGCACAGCCCTGACGCCGGACCCTATTCGAAAACCAGGACCAGGCGGGGGCCGGCCTGCACGCGGGAATCGGTGTACCCGCGCAGAAGACCGTCGCGGGCGCCGAACCACAGCTGGCGGAAACCGCCCTGGGCCTGGATATCACGGATCACCACGCCGTTATTGGTCATCTCGCCGCTGCTCCACCGATTGACGAGGTCGGTGATATCCCAGCGAATGACATCTCCGGCCGCATGGTCGGCCTGAACGATGGTTGCGCTGGCGGCCGGTGTCGGGTCAAATTCGGGTTGGGTCTGGTTGTTGAAGTCGCCGCCGTCTCCATAGCCGACCCAGGCCACGCCGTCGGCAGCGTCGACCCAGGCCACGCCGACGGGCAGCGGAGTTACTTCGCTGCCGTTGCCTTCGATCCAGGGGGTGCGCGGTCCCGAAGCGACGATCGGATTCAAATCGAGTTGGTAGGTCTGGTCGTAGCCATCGCGGAAAGCGCAGATGGTAAGCTCCAGATGGGCCGAAATCACCGGCCTGGAAACACCCGCCAGGTCGAAACGCACCAGACCACGGATCGCGTCATTCGGATCCGGCGAGGAGCGCGTGGTGCCGACACCCAGGAACGGGTCGGCGCCGTAATTGTCGTTCATGCGCGAAGAGACATCGGCGCGCACGGTGGCGTCCGCATCAGCCTCCAGGACATTTTGTTCAATCGGTACGATGACAACGCCGAAGTCGGCGCCTTCGAAGGTCCCCACGCCGCCGCTGGTTTCGGTCAACAGGACATGCCTCTCGGCAGG
>JBDLKA010000181.1:0-4356 GCA_039714075.1 Candidatus Krumholzibacteriota bacterium
CTCAGCCCGGTCAACCAAACGGTATGCCCCCGCTGCCCGAGCATGGTCTCGCGGTCCCCACGAACGACCGTCCCCCGAGCCACCGCAATATTCTTGCTCTTCGGCCCAACCGGCTCCTCGCGCACCACCCGATCAACAATCATCCCGGCCCCAACCGTAACGTTGGAAACCCGATCGATGATGATGAACGCCCCGGTAGCCCGGTTCCGATCATACGGATCAAACGCAATGGGCCGATGCAGCGTCAAATGCACCCGCCCGAACTCGTTCAACTCCAGCGCCTCGGTCTCGCCGGCTTCCTTGCGCAGGTTGTTCACGTCCATCTTGTACCGGATATCCGTCAGCACCCCGGGCACCATGCTGGTGGCCTGCTTGACCAGGTACGAGCGCCCCTGCCGGGCAGGCTGGTCGTGCATCCACACCACCATGGCCTCGACCTCGTTGCCGATCGCCGGCACGTTGTTCACCGGCGCCAGCATGTCGCCGCGCGACACGTCGATCTCGTCCTCGAGGGTCAGGGTTACGGCCATGGGGGCGAACCCCTCCTCGACCGGCTTGCCGTTCAGCAGCACCGACTTGATCTTCGATGTCTGCCGCGAGGGCAGGCTCATGACCTGGTCGCCGGCCCGCACCACGCCCGAGGCCACGGTGCCGCTGAAGCCCCGGAAATCCAGGTTTGGCCGCAGCACGTACTGCACAGGGAACCGCATGTCGATCAGGTTGCGATCGCTGGCGATGTTCACGCTCTCCATGTGGTGCAGCAGGGTGGCGCCGTCGTACCAGGGCATGTTTTCGCTGGGCTCGACCACGTTGTCCCCGTGCAGGGCGCAGATGGGGAAGAAGTGGATGTCCGCGAACCCCAGGCGCGCGACGAAGGCGTTGTAGTCGGCGCGGATCCGGTCGTAGACCTCTTCGGACCAGTCCATCAGGTCGAGCTTGTTCACCGCGACCGCGACGTGCTTGATGCCCAGCAGCGAACAGATGAAACTGTGGCGCTTGGTCTGGGTGACCACGCCGTGGCGGGCGTCGATCAGGATGATCGCCAGGTCGGCCGTCGACGCGCCGGTGGCCATGTTCCGCGTGTACTGCTCGTGGCCGGGGCAGTCGGCGATGATGAACTTGCGCCGGTCGGTCGAGAAGTAGCGGTACGCCACGTCGATGGTGATGCCCTGCTCGCGCTCGGCTTTCAGTCCGTCGGTCAGCAGCGCGGGGTCGAAGGCGCCGTCGGTGGTGCCGTGGATCTTCGAGTCCCGGGTGACGGCGGCCAGCTGGTCCTCGTAGATCATCTTCGAGTCGTACAGCAGGCGGCCGATCATGGTCGACTTGCCGTCGTCCACCGAGCCGCAGGTCAGCACGCGCAGCAGATCCTTGGTCTCGTGCTTGTGCAGATACGCGCCGATGTCGTCGCGGATGAGGTCTTCGTCCTGGATCTGGTAGTTCTGATCGCTCACTAGAAGTACCCGTCCTTCTTCTTCTCTTCCATGGAGCCGGCGCCGTCGAAGTCGATGACCCGGCCCTGGCGCTCGCTGGTCGTCGTCAGCAGCATCTCCTGCACGATCTCCTCGATGGTCCCGGCCTCCGACTCCACCGCGCCGGTCAGCGGGTAGCAGCCCAGGGTGCGGAAGCGCACCTTCTTCGTCATGGGTGTTTCGCCTTCCTGAAGCGGAAAGCGCTCGTCGTCCACCATGATCAGCGTGCCGTCGCGCTCGACCACCGGTCGCTCGGCCGCGAAGTAAAGAGGCACGATGGGCACGTCCTCGCGCATCAGGTAGAGCCAGATG
Organism: Candidatus Krumholzibacteriota bacterium; assembly: GCA_039714075.1. Taxonomy (GTDB): domain Bacteria; phylum Krumholzibacteriota; class Krumholzibacteriia; order LZORAL124-64-63; family LZORAL124-64-63; genus JAGLCY01. The sequence goes on from JBDLKA010000181.1 coordinate 1,782, forward strand.
TCCAACTCGGTCCAGTTCGACAGGGGGAACACCCGGATCGATTCGCCCTTGTCGACCTTGGCGTTGTACAGGTTCCACAATTCGGGCCGCTGGTTCTTGGGATCCCACTGGTGGAACCCGTTGCGGAAGCTGTAGACCCGTTCCTTGGCGCGCGACTTCTCCTCGTCGCGCCGGGCGCCCCCGAAAGCGGCGTCGAAACCGTAGTGGTCCAGGGCCTGCTTCAGGCCGTCGGTCTTCATGATCTGGGTGTGCTTCTCCGAACCGTGGCTGATCGGGCCCACCACATCCTTGCCCTCGGGATTGATCCACACCTTGATGTCCACGTCGTAGCGCTCGGCGATCAGCTCGCGGAACCGGTACATCTCCTGGAATTTCCACTGCGTGTCCACGTGCATCAACGGAAAGGGGATCCTGCCCGGGGCGAACGCCTTGGCCGCCAGGTCCAGCATGACCGACGAGTCCTTGCCGACGGAATACAGCATCACCGGGTTGTCGAACTCGGCCGCCACCTCGCGCATGATGTGGATGGACTCGGCCTCGAGTTGCTGGAGGTGGGACAGGTTGTAGCTGGGCATGGTGGTCCTGGGGTTCGGGTTCCGGGTTCGCTCAAAGGTTCGGCGCAGAGCCCCCAAAGGTAGTCGGTGGGGGGGAGGGGCTCAAATTGAATCGGATATCTCCTTGAAAACAATTGACATTCAATTAAATACCAGATTTCTTCTAAGTAAGTCGAGGATTTACCGACATACTAGGGAAGAGTATAGCATTATTAAGCACCGGGAGCCGCCATGTCCATCCCGCTCCGACATCAAATCCCCTACGAGGAGTTCGACTACCAGACCCTCTTGACCGCCCTGGGAAACCTGAAGCGCCCGCGGGACCGAATCACCCGTCTTTTGCGTCAGGGCACGATCACCCGGGTCAAGAAGGGTCTGTACGTGTTCGGCGATGACGAAAGGCGACGCCCGATCCGCAAGGGGATCCTGGCCAACCTCATTTTCGGACCTTCCTATGTCTCGCTGGAATTCGCGCTTCAGCATCATGGCCTCATTCCCGAGCGCGTGGAAACGGTGACGTCCGTGACCACGGGCCGCTCCCGGGAATTCTCCACCCCGCTCGGGCGGTTCAGCTATCGGCGGATACCGCTGCCCGCGTTCCGGGCCGGGGTCGAGCGCGTGGATGCCGGGCAGGACCGGTCCTATCTGCTGGCCGTTCCCGAAAAGGCCCTCGCCGACAAGCTGTATGCCGACAAGGTGGCCCTGAAGAGCCAGCGGGATGTCCTGGCGTACGTGACGACCGATTTGCGCCTCGCACCGGAAAAGCTGCGGGCCCTGCGCCAGGAACTTCTGGCCGATTTCGCATTCCGGTACGGTTCTCGCAAGATCCGCTTGCTGGCCTCCCTCGTCGCACGTTTGCAGAAGGCCCAGGGAGGTGCCGGGAATGCATGAAGCCGTCGCCGCCATGATGGCCCGTTACGACTGCCGGAGCGCCGTCGATTACACCAACGCCCTGCGGGAGATCATGCAGGAAGTGGCCCTGCTGGGCCTGTGGCGCAGCCGGTTTTTCGAGAAGGCGGCCTTTTACGGGGGCACCGCCCTGCGGATACTGCACGGCCTGGACCGCTATTCAGAGGACATGGATTTTTCCCTGCTGGTCCCGACGACGGACTTCGATCTGGGGGCCTACGGCCGCGCCCTTGAAAGGGAACTCGAGGCCTTCGGTTTTGCCGTCCAGGTCGTCCGGAAGGAAAAGAACCGCCCCGGGGCGATCCAGTCGGCATTCCTGAAGGCGGATACCGTGCGGGAACTGCTGGTCGTCACCACGGATGAAGACATTGTTCAGGCGATTCCCCGGGGCCGTGTCCTGAAGATCCGGCTGGAAGTGGACACCGATCCGCCCGGCGGTTTCTCCACCGAAGCGAAGTTCCTTTTGCAACCCATTCCCTTTTCCGTGCGCACGTACACGTTGCCCTGCCTGTTCGCCGGGAAGATGCACGCGGTCCTGTGCCGCGAGTGGAAGACCCGGGTCAAGGGTCGGGACTGGTATGATTTCGTCTGGAACGTGGCCCGGTCGGTTCCGCTGGATCTCGGGCACCTGGAGGCGCGCATGCGCCAGAGCGGTTACCTGGCCGCCGATCAACCCTTGACCGAGGAGCATTTCCGGGAATTGCTGGGCGGCAGGACCGATGAACTGAACGTGGACCGGGCCCGGGATGACGTTGAGACCTTCGTCAAGGATGCCGACGCTTTGGCCGTGTGGTCGCGGGAATTTTTTCACGAGGTCGGATCACGGATCGTCGTGCTTTGACCTTGTGCGGCGGTTTTCGTGTTTGAGGGAAATGACCCTTGCCCTATAGAATGACATTCCTTGACGACACGGCCTGCCTCCCGGGTAACAGGCATTGACGGTTTCCCTTGATAGGGGTCTGAACAGGAAAATCCATGAATCTCTGCGACACCCACTGCCACCTGAACATGCCCCCGCTGTCGGACGACCCCGACGGTGTGCTTGCCCGAGCGGCGGCCCGGGGCGTCACCCGGGTGATCGTCCCCGCCTACGACGAAGCCACCTGGCCGGA
>JBDLKA010000182.1:0-4302 GCA_039714075.1 Candidatus Krumholzibacteriota bacterium
ACGATTTTGCCCTTGGCCTCGGCGGCGCGCGCGTCCAGTTCGTCGTAGCTGGAGACCACCATGACTTCGGCCTCGATGCCGTCGGGTCCGGTGCCGTCGCTCAGGCCCAGGCCGATCATGTCCAGGTCGAATTCGACCGGAGCGGTGCAGCGCGCCCATTCGTTGCCGCGGGTCCAGTGGGGCACGGTGACCGGTTCGGTCCACACGCTGTCGAAGCCGGCGTCGCGCATGGACTTCTGGGACCAGGCGATGGCTCGCTTCATGCCGGGCGAGGCGGTCAGGCGGTGGCCGACCTCGTCGCAGAGTTCAGCCAGCTTTTCGTAGGCGTACGGGTCGGCCAGGGCGGAGTCGATCAATGCTTCCAGGATGGGGTCTGAAGGAATCGTTTCCGCGAGAGAAGGACTTGGAGCTTCGACCGGATCGCTGTTTGGGGCCGGAGCCCGGGAGCAGGAAGCCGTCCCGACGAGGATCATCAGGGCTGAAAGGCAAAGGAAGGTTCTTTTTAACATCCAGACTCCACTGTTGAATGGAAATGGGAATACAAATGAGGGGGAAAAATAGCATCAAATCGGGTGTTCGTCACCTGGTTGGAGGCAATGGACCATTCTTGACCCATCGGCCGTCATGAATTTTTCGAAAGCACGACCAGGCAATTACGCAGTTAACGCCTGACCCGCACCACCTGGTACGGTCCCTGCGGCGCGACCCCCTCGTGGATCCGGCTCGTTGTCGCGTAGATCCAGCCGTCAGGCGTGGCCGCAAGGCTGTCGGGCCAGGGCAAGGGGCCGCAGGCACCGCTCGCCGCTTCCTGCAAACCGTCCTTTTCGCTCCAGCGCCGCAGCGCCATGCCCTCCAGGTCGCTCAACCAGATTCCGCCCCCGCCGTCGCAGACGATTCCGTCCACAGGGCCGTGGACGAGCACGGTCTCGATCTTCGCCGCCAGATCGTTGTCGGTCAGTTCGGGATCACGCAGGACAGCACCCGGCAAACGGTAGAGGGTGCGCCCGGTGAGTGCCTGCCAGTACACCAGGTCGCGCTCCCGGTCGTAGGCGATGCCGTCGCTGTGGACCTCCGGCCGCGTGGGTCCCATGCGCCAGGGTTTCCCCTCGATGACCACATCGATGTCCTCGGCCATGGTCGACCGATGGCCGAGCAGGACGCGCCGCGCGCCGCCGGTCTCCAGGTCGACGACCAACAGTCCGCCCGCGTTCGAGTCGGTGAGGTAGGCGGCGCCGTGGTCCGGGTCGATCCGGACGTCGTTCAGGTAGGATGTCGGTTCGAGTACGTCGGCGGCGAAGACGATTTTCTGCACCAGTTCCCCACTCTCGGGATCGAAGGCCAGCAACCGTGTCGCCCCCGGTACGAGGCCCATGAACCAGGGGTTGCCCGTGTCCAGTACCCACAGCTTGCCTGCGGGGCCGATGACGACGCTCTGCACCGCCACGAAAACGCCCGCGGGGTCGGTACCGTGTTGCCAGCCCTGCCAGTCCGCGTCTGGGAAGGGTGTGAATTCACCTTCGTCGTCCAGCCGCGCCACCGACCAGGGAAGGGCCGGCGCCCAGCGGGGAGCATTGACGAAGACCGAGTGATCGTCCGTGACGGCTACGCCCGTCCAGAGGACGGAGCCCTCGGCGACCACCTCGCATACCGGTGAGGCGAAGGAAGGTGCGGCGAGCAGCAACAGGGGCAGGAACCTGCGGATCATGGCGACCTCCTGATCGGGGTGACCATGAACATACGGCAGGGGAGGGGGTGGGTTGCGTCGGTCCGATGGTCGTCTTGTCCCAGCAAAATACTCCCACCAGTTCGTCAGGGATTCCCGGAAATCAGGTAGATGTTTGTACTTGCCTGCCTTCTCGACATTTCAATAGTGCGAAAACCTGTTGCCAGGGGGGTACTCGAAACCCCCGATCTGAACCCCAGACCGGGGGCAGTACCGAAACACAATTTCCGAAATTCTCAAACGATCTACCGATAGAGACTCTTCACCGAACCCCAACTCCGACTGTCCACCGGCACCGGTTGACTGTTCCAGGGTGCTCCGCAGCTTCCGTTGACCATGACCACGGCCTTGGCCAAAAGTGGATCAATGGGATCGATCTTGGGAGTATAGGGAAATATCACAACGGAATAATCACCGCATTGGGCGAAGCTGTGCAGCACATCGGTCTGGAGCAGTTCAGCCATGACCTGGTTCACCAAATCGGGAATCGTAATTATCGGAAACAGGTCCGAGTCACGGAAGACATCGATCTCGATCGGTCCGGCTGTCGGGGCGCCCGCAACCATGGACCAGTCGTGAGTCGATCCCGGGGGGACCAGCACCTGACCTTCGCTCGAAGAACTCGCCATGCCCAGAAAAGACAGCTGGCCGGTCCGTGTGTCCAGGATGGCGGAAGGTTCAGGATTTTCCTGCACGCATTGAAAATGCAGGTACTGACTCTCGGATTGGTGATAGAACACGAATGGGCATTCCACATAGTCTCTGACGATAGACAAAAGATCTTCATTGGACGGAAAGGTGTGCTCACCCACCGGGAAAACCGACAGCGTTTCCAAGGCTTGATTGCTGCCCGGGTAGATATTGTCCAGGATCATGACCGCGGTCATTTCGTTGACTGAGCATTCGGCGGAGGCAGCCAGGGGGATAAACAGGAAAAGTAACAACATGAGGAAGGACGAAATACGAGTAGCGGATGAACGCATTGGATGGCCTCCAATTGCCGGGAAAGAGGAATCATTCCATCTCTCCGATTATTATGCCCCTTCTAAAATTCTCCCGCCGACCGATTAACCCTATGTCGGTCAAGGGATATAAAGAAGAATATGGAATTTCATTTAGCCGGTCAAGAGGCACGCTGTCCCTACCAAATTATCCATCCGGCCTAATCCCCCCATCGTAAACCGCTTGGCGGGTGAAAGGGGCGGGGGGCTCCGCCAAACGATCCCCGGCCTCCGTTCCGATCCCGGCCTTCGTTTGGTGGTCAAAAATGGTGGTCGATACCATCCCCCTCCTCTCCGCACTTGGGGTGGGGGTGGGGGTTGGGCCTGATGTCGTTTGGTGAAGAAAATTCAGGCCGCTATTAGGTCCTCCCTAAACGATTCCTGCGGTCCCCTCCGGGCCTTGGCCTTGCCCCACATTAAGTGCAACACCCCAAATTGGGATGCGATCAAGAGGATCTTGCCCCCAACCTGGGTCCAGGTCTAGAGTGAATTTGCCTGCCTTATTCCGACCTCTCGAATGTACTGGAGGAATTCCGCTCGGTCATTTTCCTCCCGACAGCGCTAGGGAACGGGTGACTTATCGAGATCGGCGGCGGCGACTGGAACAGGCAAGAGGAAATTAATGATCTTGCGGTTTTGAAATTGCACGCCATCCCCGACCCGCAAATCCCGTGTCGCTACAAATAATTCCATCCGAGGTAATTTCCGCCGGGTGAAGACCCCCAGCCCTGAACCCCTGAACTTGAAGAGCCCCTCCTCCCCGCACTGGGGGTGGGGCAGGCCACAGTCAATTGGAGTAGTGGAGGATAATTCCAGTAGCCCCGACCATATGGACATTTTCAGGTCCGGTACCCCAAACGCCCCAGAGCGGCAATGAGGTGCCTGCCTCAACCCGGGACTAGGTCTTGCCGTCGAAATGATGCACCACGGGATGCTCTCCGATGACGAATATGTCATTATCGGAAGTTCCCCAAATTCCATGGAGGTCAGAATGGATTCCACTATCCACCATTGACCACTCAATGCCGTCAAAGCGAACAATGATTCCGTTGTTGCCTACTGCATAAACGTTGTTGCTGGAGCTTCCCCAAACAGCCCGAAGGTAATCTGACAAGCCGTTGCTGGTTGCCGATGACCAGGTTGTGCCGTCGAAATGTAAAATTGTACCTTGGGATCCCACCGCGAAAACGTCGTTTCCCGCAGCCCCCAAACGCCATTCAACCGATTGTTGTCCCCCGAATCCATGGACCAGGGGCGCTTCACTCCTCCCTTTCCGGATCCAGCTCCTTATCCACCACCAGCCCCTTCGTCCGCACTCGCTCCGCCCACCGCCGCCTCGCCAGGGCCTGCATGTCCACGTTCGTGTCCATCTCGTCTACGATCTCCAGGCCGAGCAGTGTCTCCACGGCGTCTTCCAGGGTCACCAGGCCGGCAGTGCCGCCGTACTCGTCGATCACCAGGGCGATGTGGGCCCGGTGAGTTTCCAGCAGCACATCCAGCAGGCTGCGTAGCGGCAGGGTGGCCGGCACCGACGGCATCTCGCGGCGCAGCTCTTCGAGCAGCCGGTCGTTCCTGCCC
>JBDLKA010000183.1:0-4292 GCA_039714075.1 Candidatus Krumholzibacteriota bacterium
CCCGGTAGTGTTGACGATATAGCCCCCCGGACCGTAGCACCAGTTGATGCACTTGCTGCCCCCCGTACCCGGCACCACCACCCCGTCGTCGATGAAGGCAACCTGCGGGCTGGAGTTTTCAACGCAGGGATCGAGGTCCCGCAGGCCCGTCCAGATTTTGGCGAAATCGCCGACACCGTCCGGAAAGGCGACGTTCCAGATGCCGAAATCGGCCGGATCACCCCCGTGCTCGAAATCCTCGAAAAAATCCCCCGTGAAAGCGCCGTTGACCAGGTGCACGTTGATGTCGTCCACCTGGCAACCGCCCGAGGACTGGAATTGACAGTCTGCGTCCGACCAGCCGCCGTCGGATTTGAAGCGGAAGTACACCGCGATGTCCGTTCCGTCCATGTATTCCAGGGGCTGATAGGTGACCGACTCCGAAACCGCCACGGTTCCGGCGCCGTCCCAACTCTGGATGTCGGCGACGAGTTGTCCCTGGTACCGGTAGCTCAGGTGGGTGTAGTCGTACACCGGTTCCGAATCGTGGATCAGCGTGGCGGTGACCGTCACCGTCGAACTGGAGCCCGGGTAGGGAACGGTATGGCGAAATTCGATAAGATCGATCCAGCTGTTGCCGTACCCCCCCACGCTGTCCTGGGCATCGCAGGCCGCGAAATCCAGGCTGCCGCACCAGGCCGCGTGATTGGCGGGATTTGGTTGGTTGTAGGTGCTGACGTTCCAGTGGGTCACGTTGGGCTGGGTTACGTCGTAGTGGGTCCAGCCGTTCCAGTCGGGGACGCCGTCCGCGTCCTCGAAATCCCCGTAGTAGAACGGCTCGCCGGGTTCATTGGTGGGATCATTGTGGGTGGACATCAGGTTGATGGTGTCCGCCCCGGCCTTGGCCGGCTCCACGCAGCGGCCGTGGATGATTTCAACACCGCGGAGAAGCCGGGGCGCCTCACCGGCCTGGGCGATGGAAACGGACGTGATAATCAGGAGAAGAAATAAAAAGCGCGTTTTGGTTGGGGAGTGCATGATCTGGCCCCTTTGACGATCAAGAAAATCGCAGAATTTCCCATCATTGCATGATCATACCACATTTTGGAAATCAGGTGTTCAACAACCGGGCGGAGAGGGTTCCCTCCGCCCGGACGGTATCTCCCACCGCTACTTCAAAAGGGTCATCTTGCCGATCTTCACGTCGCTTTCCAGCCGCACCTCATAGAAATACACCCCCGACGAGACGCTGGAACCCAGGTTGTCGCTGCCGTCCCAGACGATGGTCTGGTCCGCGCCCGCGGGCCGGGGACCGTCGATCAGGGTTTTCACGAGCTGGCCGCGCACGTTGAAGATGCTCAGTTTCAGATTGCCCGCACTCGGCATCGAGTACTTGATCGTCGCCCGCGGGTTGAAGGGGTTCGGGTAATGGCTGGCCCCGAAGACGACCTCGGGCACGCCCGGATTCACCTCGCCGATGGGACCGGGAACCACTTCGAAGTACAGCATGCATTCCGCAAACAGTTGGTCCCGGTCAGGGAAGACCTGAATGGGGGGTGTGCCGGGATCCGTATGGATGAACATCAAATCCACGGGCATCGAGATGGCCCGGCTCTGTGTCGGTCCCGGGTTCATGATGTTCAGCGTTGCGGCCGAGTAGGGGTACATCCCACTGGAACCGCCGGGATCCAGGAATTCCGCCAACCGTTGGCCGGATCCGAAAGTTTCAACCGCGTCGAAATTATTGATGGCGGGACAGCCGCCGTAGGCCATCCATGCCTGCAGGTCGTGATAGAACACCGGGTTGCCTGCCATGACCTGGACCAGGGGAGCGGCCTGGTTGCCGATGAGCGGCCGCACGGAATAGGAAACAAAGGCGACGCCCATGTAGTTGGTGAGAAATGCCAGGCCCGGGGCACCCTGCTGGGACAGGTTGCTGGCAAGGTCGTCGCCGGTCAGGAAGATGTCCTTCTCGCCAAGATCCAGCCAGCTCATCAGGACCCCCAGGTCATCGCCGGGGTCACGATTGAAATCCCCGTTGGCGAGAGTGAAGGAACCCAGGTCGCCGCTGGTGTAAAGGATGTCCGTATAGTGCTCCAGGGTCAGGTGATCGGCCCGTCCGCCGATACCGTTTCCAACGCCGGAACTGGGCCCGTTGACGTAATAGATGTCATAGACCTCTTCCATATCGAGATAGGTCCCGACAATACTTCTGTACATTGCGGTGTACCAGGCATTCTCGGGGTCACGATTGCCGAAATCGTTGATGAACAGGGCGATCGGATGTTCGTACACACCCAGTCCATCGTCCCGGATCGAGGGCAGGGCGCGGACCGTGAAGGACTGGTCGTAACCCCTCGGGTCACGGAACCCGGTGCTGAACCCGGTGGTGTCCGGCGGCATCAGGGCAGTCCGGGGATCGGTGCCCCCCACGCCGCCGATGGCGTCGGTGGCGGCGATGAAGTAATGCAGTTCGTCGCCCGGGAAAAGGAAACCCGTATCGGGCAGGTCGAAGGCCCACTTGCCGTCGGTCGGGACGCCGCTGCCGCCGACGGCGGGCATGCCGGCGACGGATCCCTGGGCCGGCAGACCGGACGAACGGTAAGGATCAAAGATAGGATTGGGGTCCAGCTTGTAATGAAGTTCGGGATCCCCGTCAAGGTCGGCGCCGGACCTTACCGACGCGATATCGACCACGATCGAGTCGCCCGGATCGTTGCGCATATGCCCGGCGGGAGAAATGTTGCGGGCCATGTCGAAGCGGACATGGTGGGAGCCCAGGTCCTGGTAGTCGATGATTCGGCTCGCAGGGAAGTTGTCCTGGGCCAGGTCTATTTCCCGCGCGGACATCCCCGGGCCGGCATGCGGGAAGACTTTGACCGTCACGTTGTCGAAGTAGGGTGCCGGGTAACCATCGTTACCGTTCAAGTACCATATCCAACCCAATTCGCTGACGGTCAGCCTCACCTGGACTTCATCGCGCCCGGGATTCATCAGGTCTGTAATGACATCATCATGGCGATAGTATTCGGGACCACCCATTTCAAGGATGTTCCGACCCTGCCAGGGTTGTCCGCCAATGTCCTGAACGCCGTTGCCCGCGGAGCCATCGGTATCGGCGGAACGAACTTCCCAATAGTAGAAAATGCCCGGCGAATCGGCACCGAAGTCTTCGTGCCGGTAGGCATCGAAGGCCAGGGAAATGCCGTCATCATCGGGACCCGAACCGCTCTTGGGAGCCGGCCAGGCCATGACGGGGGATTCGAGGGCGATTTGGAGTTGATTATTCGACCCCGCCAGCCCTCCGGTGGTGTTGACGATGTACCCCCCGGGACCGTAACACCAGTTGATGCAATGACTCCCACCTGTGCCGGGAACGACAATGCCGTCGTCGATGAAGGCCGCCTGCGGGCTGTAATTCGTGGCACAGGGGTCGAGGTCCTCTAGACCCGTCCAGATTTTGGAAAAATCGCCGACGCCGTAAGGGTAATCGACGTTCCAGATGCCAAAATCATCAGGGACACCGCCGTGTTCGAAATCCTCGAAGTAATCTTCGTTGAAGGCGCCGTTGACAATGTTGACGTTGATGTCGTCGACCTGGCAGGCGCCGGAGGTCGGCCATTGGCAATCTGCGTCGGAGAAACCTAAATCGGACACGAAGCGGAAATACACTGCAACGTCGGTACCGCCAAGATATTCCTCGGACTTATAGCTGACCGAGTTGACCACAGCCGCAGTACCGGTTCCGGTCCAGCTCTGCAAATTGCCGAAATCATGACCCTGGTACCTGTAGCTCAGGTAGGTGTAGTCGTAGCCGATCTCGCTGTCGTAAATCAGGGTTGCCGTGACGGTCACCGTGGAACCGAGTCCGGTATAGGGCACCGCCTGGCGAAACTCGATGATATCGTGCCAGTTGTCCCCGTATCCACCGGCCGGGTCCCCGGCCCCGCAGGAGGGGAAGCCGAGATCCCCGCACCAGGCGGCATGGTTGCCGGGATCGGGTTGGTTGTAGTTGCTGACGTTCCAGTGGGTCCAGTGGGGACTGGTGAGGTCCTGGTGGGTCCATGCATTCCAGGCAGGGATGCCCAATTGATCTTCAAAGTCGCCGAAATAGGCCGGTTCGCCGGGCTCGTTGGTGGGATCGACGCGGGCGGACATCAGATTGATGGTGTCCCCCCCGGCCTTGACCAGATCCGTGGTGCCGCCGTGAATGACGCCACCACCGATGGAAAAGCGAGGCTGGTCACCTGCCCGGGCGAAGGAAACCAGTGAAAATGCCAGGATCAGGATAAAAAATAGACGGGCGAAGCGTA
>JBDLKA010000184.1:0-4116 GCA_039714075.1 Candidatus Krumholzibacteriota bacterium
ATTGCGCGGCTGCACCCTGTACGTGGACGAACGCAAGGTGACCAAGGGAGCGCTGGCAGCCCTCAAGGGCAAAGCCAGGATCAAGGGTTATGACGATATCTGGGGCGACCTGGCGGATCTCGGCAAGAAGAAGCAGAAGGTTTGGCTTGATCCGGCAACGACGAACCGCCGGGTGTTCGACAAACTCAAAGGCTCCGATTTCCACTTCGACGTTTCGTGCATCACCGCCATGAAGGCGGCCAAGAACGCCAAGCAGATCGCGGGCATCGCCGAAGCCCACCGCCGCGACGGCGTGGCCATGGTCAAGTTCCTCAAGTGGCTGCCCGGCGCCGTGCGCAAGGGCGGGGTGACCGAGATGTCCGCCTCCGACCGGCTGACCGCCTTCCGGGCCGAAGGGGCCGGTTTCAAGGACTGCAGCTTCGGCACGATCAGCGGCTACGCGGCGCATGGTGCGATCATCCACTACAGCGCCACCAAAAAGACCGACGCCAAACTGAAGCCGCGGGGCATCTACCTCATCGACAGCGGCGGCCAGTATCCCGACGGCACCACGGACATCACCCGCACCGTTGCCCTGGGCAAGCCGACCCCGCGCCAGATCGAATGTTTCACCCGGGTGTTGATGGGCACCATCGACTGCACCATGACGCCCTTCCCCGCGGGAACCACCGGCCAGCGGAACGAGATGTTCGCGCGGCGGGCTCTGTGGATGATCGGCCAGGATTACGCCCACGGAACCGGACACGGCGTGGGGCAGTACCTGGGCGTGCACGAGGGGCCGCACAGTCTGAAAAACCTGGTCAGTCCTCCCTTCGTGGAGGGCAACCTGATGTCCATCGAGCCGGGCCACTATGAAAACGGACGCTTCGGCATCCGGATCGAGAACCTGGCCTTCGTCATGAAGAACGAGAAGCTGAGCAAGAACGGCAGGACATGGTACTCGTTCCACGCGGTGACGCTGTGCCCGATCGACCGCCGGCTGATCAACAAGAAGCTGATGACAAGGGACCAGATCGATTGGCTGAACGCCTACCACAAGCGGGTCTACCGCGAACTGGCGCGCGGCCTGGACAAGGACCACAAGCAGTGGCTGGCCAGGGCGACGCGGCCGATCTGACCCGGGAAGTTTCACATTCAAGCCCGCCTGTTTTTGCAGGCGGGCTTAGTTCTTGCAATAACTCCGAGCAGATGATAATTAGGATGAAGCAGTCCTGATTAACTCGCCTTTTCATTCCATGGAGGAACACGATGAAAAGAACAATCCTGCTCACTTTCGCCCTTTGCCTGATGACTTCGGCCGCATTTGCCGGGGGTTTCGGCTTGAGGGGCGGGTTAACGCTCGATCCGGACCAGTTCCATTTCGGCGGCCACTATAACGTGGGCCAGATTTTCGAACCCATGCGCCTGGTGCCCAACGTCGAGGTCGGCTTTGGCGACAACCATACCTTCTGGGCCCTCAACGCGGACCTGATCTGGGACATTCCCGAGTCGGCGTTCTCCATCGGCGGGGAACTGGGTCTGAATATCGTTCATGTTGATGTCGGCCGTGATCCTATTACCGGCATTGACTATAGTGATACGAGATCGGATTTCGGCCTGAGTATCCTGGGCGACTACAGGTTTAATGCCCAATGGTTCGGCGAGATGAAGCTCGGCCTGTCCGACTCTCCCGATCTGAAGCTGACCGTGGGTTTCGATTTGTAGGAGCCGTCCGCGAAGTTTCCGCTCAGGGAATCAAAGCCCTCCGGCCGGCGGCCGGAGGGCTTGTTTTTTTCGGTGGGTCCCGTCCTGGTATTACCTGAACAACGCCTTCACCGACCCGAAGGACGTTTCCTCGGTGCCGACGAAACCGGCGCTCGGCAACATGATGGAGGCGTGGTCGGGAATGGTCACTTCCAGGTTGTCGATGTAGACGATGTCCCCGGGGTTGGAGTACGTCCGGCATTCGATCACCAGGCCGGTATGACTGTCGGCGTTGATGAAATCGAAGACGGTCACGTCCCAGCCGGTGCCCGGGCCGTAATCCCCCTGGCCGCTGGCACTGCCGCTGTAGCCGAAATAGTCCCCGGGCAGGTCATCGTTCCAATGGCCCCAGAGCCGGCAGGAAGGCGCGGCCGCCAGGGTCACGTCATAACGCCAGAAACTGGCCGTCACGGTGTCGTTGGGCTGGAGGCCCCAGACGAAAGCCAGAAAGGCCTGCGGAGTGCCGCTGAGCATGTTGTCCTCCAGCTTGAGGGACATGGAACCCTGGAATACCGGGTCCGGAGCGCCCACCGCGGAAACGAACATGACATCGGTTTCATCGGCATTGGTGCCGTAGAATCCCAGGACCTTGCCGCCGTCCTCCCAGCCGTAGACGTGGGTTCCGGCCACGGCGAGTCCGGTGCCGAGACACAGGCCCGTGACAATCATGAGCAGTGTTTTCATCAGGTTCCCCCTTCATATGCGGCCCGGGTCGGGCCGGATTATCAAAATTGTTGTCCACTGGTGGCTGACATCCTCTATTTTTGATTATAACATTTCACCTGCACCCGGCAAGGGTGATGGGTGATTTTCCAAGGGTTTGCTTAAATCGCCCATTATCCTATTATTGAGGCTCGATATTGTCCTGTTTCGGCCCGTCACGTCCCAGGTCAGGCGGGCCAGGGGATTCCAAGTCAGGAGATCATCATGATAGTAGGCGTCGCCAGGGAGACCGTTCCGGGCGAAAGACGTGTGGCTCTGGTGCCGGCGTCGGTGCAGCCCTTGACCAAGGTCGGTCTCGAGGTGCTGGTGGAGCAGGGAGCCGGGGATGAAGCCGGATTCCTTGATTCCGATTATGTCGACAAGGGCGCCGCGACCGTTTCCCGGGACGAGTTGTTCGCCAAGGCGGGCATCGTTCTGCAGGTCATCGGGCCGGGTTCCGACGCGGGTGCGACCAACCTGGGCCAGTGCCGTGAGGGTCAGATCGTGATCGGCATGCAGGATCCGCTGGGCAATCCCCACGGCACCGCCGCCATGGCTGCCCGGGGTGTGATCTCATTTTCCCTGGAAATGGTGCCGCGCATCACGCGCGCCCAGAGCATGGACGTGCTCTCATCCATGGCCACGGTCGCAGGCTACCAGGCCGTGCTGGAAGCCGCTTCCCATCTGCCCCGGTTGTTTCCCATGATGATGACCGCCGCGGGCACCCTGGCTCCGACCAAGGCCTTCGTCGTCGGCGTGGGGGTGGCCGGACTGCAGGCCATCGCCACGGCCAAACGTCTGGGCGCGGTCGTCGAGGCCTACGACGTGCGGCCCGCGGTCAAGGACCAGGTGACCAGCGTCGGTGCCAAGTTCGTCGAGTTCGACCTGGAGACCGAAGGCGCCGAGGACAAGGGCGGGTACGCGAAGGCGCAAAGTGACGACTTCATCCGCCGCCAGCAGGAACAGATGCTGGCCGTGGTGGCCCGCAACGACGTGGTGATCACGACGGCGGCCATTCCCGGGAAGAAATCGCCGGTGCTGGTGACCGAGCCCATGGTCGAGGCCATGGCTCCGGGCAGCGTGATCGTCGACCTGGCGGCCGAACGGGGCGGCAACTGCGAACTGACGCGCGCCGACGAGGTCGTTACCGCCCACGGGGTGACCATCCTCGGGCCGACCGATCTGGTCTCGCGCAAGCCCTATCACGCCAGCCAGATGTTCTCCAAGAACGTGGAAACCTTCCTCAAATCCATGCTGGAAGAGGGCAATCTCAAGATCGATCTCGAAGACGAAGTCACCGCCGGCACGCTGCTGACCCGGGACGGCCAGGTCGTCCATCCGCGGGTCCGCGATCTGCTGGGTCTGGAAAATTCAACCGGTGACGCCGCCGGAACGGAAGGAGGCTAGACCATGGAAGCACTTGTTGCCGCCATCACCGTTTTTGTTCTCGCGATCTTCATCGGTTTCGAGATCATCACCAAGGTCCCGCCGACCCTGCACACGCCCTTGATGTCGGGGTCGAACGCCATCAGCGGCATCGCCCTGATCGGCGCGATCATATCGACGAAAACAGACAACCCCAAGCTCGCGACCATCCTCGGCGTCAGCGCCGTGGCCTTCGCCATGGTCAACGTCGTGGGCGGTTACATGGTCACCCACCGCATGCTCGAC
>JBDLKA010000185.1:0-3799 GCA_039714075.1 Candidatus Krumholzibacteriota bacterium
CTCGACGGACATGTTGCCGCCGGGGTCGAGGTCATCGTCATCACCCGGGGCGGCGGTTCGCGGGCCGACCTTTCCTGGTTCGACCAGCGCGACCTGGCGGTGGCCATCGCCGAGTGCCCCGTGCCGGTGATCACGGCCATCGGTCACGAGGTCGACAAATCAATCGCGGACCTTGTCGCCCACCACGCCTGCAAGACTCCCACCGCGGCGGCCGAATTCCTGGTCGAAAGAGTCGACGAGGCCGCGGCCCGCCTGGAGGACGCCACCGAACGTCTGTTGGACGCGGCCGGTGATCTGTTGGCTGTTTCCCGTGACCGCATCGATGTGGCGGACCGGTTGCTGCGCGCGACCGAAGGGGTGCAGCTGAGGGCCCGGGTCCGTTACCAGACCGCCGCTGGACGCCTGCAGGACCGGGTTTCCCGCAGCCTCGCGGACGGCCGCGGGGCCCTGGCGGAATTGCGTTCCCGGCTGGGTACGGCGGTGGTCAGAAGAACCTCCCGGGCGCGGGAAAAGCTGGGGGGACTGGGGATCGGGATTTCCGGCGCGGCCGGCGCCCGAACCGGCGCTGCCCGGAATAAGCAGAAGGTGCTCGCTTCCCGCCTGGGACGAGAGGCCCTGCGGCCGGTGGGCATCCAGAGGGTGCGGCTGGAAAATCTGGCTGTCCAGGTCCGCCTGATGGACCCGGACCGGCTGCTGGCCCGCGGCTACACCATCACCCTGGACAAGGACGGGCGGACGGTGACCACCGCGGCGGCCCTCGCGGCGGGGGATCTCATCGACACGCGTTTCAGCGACGGACAGGTTCGCAGTCTGGTTCAACCGGGTAAAAATGATTCAACCATCAAGAGAAAGGGCAAGCGAAGTGGCGGAAAGAAAGACGACCCCAAAAAAGACGCCGGCCAAAAAACTCTCTTTCGGTGAGGCCGTCAGCGAGGTCGAACAGATCCTTGCCGGTCTTGAACAGGACGAGGTCGATATCGACCTGCTGGGCGCCGAGGTCAAGCGCGCCGTAGAGTTGATCCAGGTTTGCCGCGAGAAGTTGGAAAAGACCGACAGCGAGGTGCGCGAGCTGGTGGCCGGGCTGCAGTCGTCCGGATCCGACGAGGAACCGGAACCCGGCCCGGGAGAGGACATGCCTTTCTGATGGAGCCCCTCATCAAGGTCCGCGACCTGACCAAGGACTACCGTCTCATCAGGAAGCGCGAAGGCGTCACCGGCGGGCTGGTGGACCTGATCCGTCCGCGGAAGGAACTCCTGCGCGCGGTCGAAAGCGTATCGTTCGATATTCCGGCCGGCGAGATGGTCGGCTACATCGGGGCCAACGGTGCGGGCAAATCGACCACCATCAAGATGCTGACCGGCATCCTGACCCCGACTTCCGGAACCGTCACCGTCGGTGGCCTGGTGCCGTGGAAGCAGCGGCTGCAATACACGCGGCACATCGGGGTCGTCTTCGGCCAGCGGACGCAGCTGTGGTGGGACCTGGCCGTGGTCGAATCGTTCCGGCTGCTGAAGAAGATCTACGAGGTGGACGACGCCACCTACGAACGCCAGATGAAACTCTTCGACGAACTCCTGGAAACGGGGCAGTTCCTGCACCAGCCGGTCCGCAAGCTTTCGCTCGGCCAAAGAATGCGCTGCGATCTGGCCGCCGCCCTGCTGCACCGCCCCAAGGTCCTGTTCCTGGACGAACCCACCATCGGGCTGGACGTCCTGGCCAAGGAGAACGTCCGTATTTTCCTGCGGGAAATCTGCGAGCGCGAGGGCGTCACGGTGATCCTGACCACCCACGACCTGGGGGACATCGAGCAGCTCTGTAAGAGGGTGATCATCATCGACAAGGGCCGGGTCCATTTCGACGGTGAGCTGGACGACCTGCGCCGCCGCGTGGGGCGTCTGGTGCGCATGAAGGTCGAACTGCGCGACAGCGCCACCAGCGGCGAACTGGCCGCCAACACCGCGGGGCTGCCCGTAACCTGGGAAGAGGGCGAAGGGGTGCTGCATTACGCGGAGTTCAACCGGGTCGAGGTGCCCGGGGCCGAAGTGATCAAGCGCCTGGTCAACGAAAGGCACGTTTCGGAACTGCACATGGATGAACCGGCCATCGAAGAGGTCGTCCGGGAGATCTACCGGCAGGGCGGACAGGAGGCCTCGTGAGCGATCTGGTCCGCACGGCCATCCTGGAACCCTGGCGGCGCACCCTGACCGCCTCGCTGGGCCTGTATTTCCACTTCATCCGCCTGGCGTTCTTGAAATTCCTGGCCTACCGCCTGCGCTACTACACCGGCGTGGTCAGCTACACGATATTCGTGTCGGGGCACTACTACCTCTACACCGCCCTGTTCGCCAGCCGGGTGGCGGACACGGGTGCCGCCTCCATCGGCGGTCTGAGCATCAACGAGATGATCACCTACGTGGCCGTCAGCTGGATCGGCCGCAGCTTCTATTTCAACAACATCGCCCGCGACCTGATGCGCATGATCACCGAGGGCGAAATCGCCATGCACCTGATCAAGCCCTTCCACGTGCAGACGGTGATGATGTTCGAGGCTATCGGCGAATCGGGGTTTCGCCTGATCATGTTCACGCTGCCGATCATGGTGGTGATCGTGCCCCTGTTCAACATCGGCGGCCCGCCCGAGGCCGGCCTGTACCTGTGGACGTTCCTGAGCTTCTGTCTGGCCCTGATCATCTACAGCCAGATAAATTTCCTGCTGGGCTGCCTGGCCTTCTACATGAAAAACATCCAGGGCGTGTTGCGGGCCAAGATGGTGAGCATGGATTTCCTGACCGGTGTCGTGGTGCCTTTCACCTTCTTTCCCGACTGGTTCCAGCGGGCGGTCGAGTGGCTGCCCTTCCAGGGCATCAGCTACATCCCGGTGACCATCTATCTCGGCAAGCGGCCTGGCGAGGAACTTTACGCGGCCATCGGTCTGCAACTTGTCTGGGCCGTGGGTCTGTTCGTGGCCGGGCGCCTGGTCTGGCGTTTTTCCGTCAAACGCGTCGTGGTCCAGGGGGGGTGAGATGAAGGCGAACGAAACCAACTGGACAACCCTTCCGCAACGCGGCTTGGTTTCCAGAACTTTATGGCAGGCAAGAATTTTCACCGCCTACTTCGCGCAGTTCGTGAAGATGCGCCTGGCCTACCGGGTGGACTTCTTCGTCGATACCCTGGCCGTCTCGTTCAGCATGGTGATCCAACTGGCGGTGCTCTCGACCCTGTTCAGCAAGGTCAAGGCCCTGGAGGGATGGTCCTTCGAACAGGTGCTGTTCATCTACGCCTTCAGCCTGCTGCCTCTGGGCCTGTTCAACCTGGTCAGCGTCAACTTCTACCGCTTCAGCGACCAGTACATCATCCAGGGCAAGTTCGATCGCGTGCTGTTGCGGCCGGTGGGCACCCTGGCCCAGGTGGTTTTCGAGTCCTTCAACGTGTCGGGCCTCAACGAGATCCTGCTGGGCGTCGTGGTAATGACCTACGCTTCCATGAAACTCGGCCTCGGTTTCGGTGTACAAGATATATTGACCCTGGTTATCCTGGTGCCGTCGGCGGCCCTGGTGTACATGGGCGTTTTTCTGGCCATCACCTCGGTCTCGTTCTGGCACGAGGACAGGATGGGCCTGGCGCCCCCGGTCTACAACATCATCCGGTTCAGCAGGTATCCGATCACGATCTACAGCCTGCCCGTCCGGATTTTCCTGACCTTCGTGCTGCCGTTCGCCTGGGTGGCTTTTTTCCCGGCGACCTGGTTCCTGGGCAGCGAGGAATTCAGCCGGCTGGCCCTGCTGACGCCGCTGGTGG
>JBDLKA010000186.1:0-3757 GCA_039714075.1 Candidatus Krumholzibacteriota bacterium
GCTACCGGTAGTATTCCTTCACGAAGGGCAACAGAGCCAGGTGCCGGGCCCGCTTGATGGCAATGGCCAACGGACGCTGGAACTTGGGGGTCGTCCCCGTATTACGCCGAGGAGCGATCTTGCCGCGCTCGGTCACGAAGCGGCGCAGAAGCTCGTCGTCCTTGTAGTCGATGGCAATCATTCCGGTCTTGCTGAAGAAGCAGACCTTCTGTTTGCCATGCCTTCTTTTCTTTTTCTTCTTCTTGATCCGAAGGTTTTTACGGGCCATCGGATTCTCCTTTTTTACATTGTCCTGCCCGACTATTTACCGGGGAAGCCGGGAAACGGCGGGAGGGACGGATACTTGGGGTGCCGGATCCCTATTCGGGAGCCCCGGCGGATTCCTGCGGCTGGTTTTGCCGCCGCTTGGCAATGGCCGCGCGATTCCGATCGTCCCATTCCTCGTCCACCACGATCAGATGCCGCAGCACCTGGTCGTCGAGACGCAGGAACTTGTCGAGGTCGGCGACCGCCGTGCCGTCGCTCTTGAACCTGAGGAACATGTAGTTGCCGCGGGTTTCGTATTCGATTTCGAAGGCCAAGCGCCGCACTCCCCAGTGGTTTTCCTGGGTGATTTCGCCTTTGTGCGCACCGAGAATTTCCCGGACGCGACCGACGCGCGACTCCATCTCAGCCTCGGGCTGGTCAGCCTTGAGGATGAAAATAAGCTCGTATTTTTTCACTGGTTACACCTCCCTTCGGACTGATGACCCGGGTCCTTGTTCACGCAGTCGGTCAGCTTGTGACCGCCCATGCGTGTCAGCCCGGGTAGGGATGTGAGTACTCAGCTTTCCAGCTGGTATTCAGTTTTTTCAGGTTTTCTGAAGGTCTTGCGACCGAATAGGCAAGGAGGCAATATATCCACCACCTTGCCATCCCGCAAGAAAGAAAGCTCACGCCGGATCTCCGGTATCCGGCCTTATCCGGCGGTTGAAACGGGAAATCGTGGATTCCAGACCGTGTTCCAGCCAGAATTCCAGGGTATCGGCGGCATGTATCATCAGATCCTCCGCCCCGGACCTCTCTCCCGGATCGAAATCAGCCAGGACGTGGTCGGGCCAGGCGGCCGGATCGATTTCCCCCTCCAGCGGGGCGATGCCCAGACGCAGGCGGGGGAATTCCTCCCCCCCGACCTGTTCGATCACCGATTCCAGGCCGTTCTGCCCCCCGCTGGAACCCCGGGGCCGCAGGCGCACCGATCCCAGCGGCAGACTCAGGTCGTCACAAACCACCACCGGCCGCACCGTTTCATCATCATCGCAGGCGACCGTTCCGGTCACGGCCACGCCCGCATCCCGGGACCAGGCGGACACTGCCTGGCCACTGAGGTTCATGTAGGTCAACGGTTTCAACAGAACCAGGCGGTGTGCGGAATCCGTTTCCTCGGCAATCGCATAGGATTCGCCGCCGAGCCTGAAGGGCAGGCCCCGGCGCCGGGCGAGCTCGTCGATCACCCGGAACCCGAGGTTGTGCCGGTGCCACCGATACTTGTCACCCGGATTTCCCAGACCGACAATCAGCTTAACGAACGGTTCCTTCAAGGCAGGCTCCTTGTGACCACCCCGCCGCCAGGGCCGCTGTCATAAAAGCAGCCGGCCACGAAGCGGGGCCGGCTGCTCGGGAAAAAACATCGCTCGGGTGAGCCGGACAATCAGTCTTCCTTCTTGTCCTTCTTCTTGTCCTTGTCCTCGCCCTTGTCTTCACCTTCGCCTTCGCCTTCGCCTTCACCTTCGGCACCCTCTTCACCTTCGGCGCCTTCTTCGAGCTCTTCTTCCTCTTCGATTTCGGCCGCGAGGGGCTTGATATTCAGGACCAGAGCTTCGGGATCGGTGAGGATTTCACCCACCGGAGTGGACACGTCCTTGACGAAAATCTTGTCGTTGAGCTCCAGCTCGCTGATATCGACCTCGAGGAAATCGGGCAGCTGGCTCGGACGGCAGCTGATGTCGATGGCGTTGAGGGTCATCGCCACGGAGCCTTCCCCGTTCTTGACGACCATGTTCGTGCCGACGACCTGAAGGGCCACTTCCACGGTCACGTCCACGCCGCGGGGAATTTCCATGAGGTCCACATGCAGGATCTCGTCGGTCACGGGGTTCTGCTGGACTTCGCGCAGCAAAGCGATGGCCTCTTCGTCCACGCCTTCCTGGTTCAAACGGAAAATGGCGCTGCTGCCGGCCATGCGGGACAGGATCACGCTGAAAGAATGGGCGTCCAGCTCCATGTTTTCGGTGCTCCGGTCCTTGCCGTAGATAATCGCGGGAACCCGGCCGGCGGCGCGAGTGCGACGGTTGGCGTTCTTGCCTGTGGTGGACCGGGGGAAGATATCGAGACTAATGAGACCCATGGTGTCTCCTCCGCAAATTCTGGTCCCGAGCCGAAAGCCGGGAGCCGGGAAAAGGGCTCACCGCAGGTGGCGGCAAGGATCCTCCTGGCACAAAGGCCTGTATGGAAATCGCAGCTCCGCCAGCCACAAGGGAAAGCTACTCCGGGCGGAAGGCGGCGTTTTCCGGAAAATGACTGCTTAAAGAAGCACCTGTTTCCATTTATGTCAAGGCAGGCACCGGGCAAATGGTCCCCGGCTCAGACAAACAGGGCGCTGACCGTCTTTTCAAGATGGATCCGTTCGATGGCGTCCGCCAGCAGGGGAGCCATATCCAGCACGCGGATCTTGGGACACTTGTCGAACCGCTCGAAGGGAATGGTGTTGCTGACAACCACTTCCTTGATGGGAGAATCGTTGAGCCGATCCAGGGCGTTGCCCGAAAGAAGCGGATGTGTGCAGCAGGCAATCACCGAATTGGCTTTCTCGTTCTCGATGATGACCCGCGCGGCGTCGGCCAGGGTGCCGGCGGTGTCGATCATGTCGTCGAAGATGAGGACATCCTTGTTTTTCACCTCGCCGATGAAGTTCATGACGACGGCCTCGTTGGGCCGGGGCCGCCGCTTGTCGATGATGGCCAGCCCCACCTCCAGGCGCTTGGCGAAGGCGCGGGCCATCTTGATCGAGCCCACGTCCGGCGCCACGACGGCCATGTTGTCCCGCGGGTATTCCCAGAAGTGCTTCAAGAGAACCGGAGCCGAATAGATGTGGTCCAACGGGATATTGAAGAAACCCTGGATCTGGGGCGCATGCAGGTCGATGGTCAGGACCCGGTTGGCGCCCGCGCCGGTGATGAGGTCCGCCATCAGCTTGGCCCCGATGGGCACCCGCGGCTGGTCCTTGCGATCCTGCCTGGCGTAACCGAAGTAGGGAACGACCGCGGTGACCCGGCGGCACGAGGCGCGCCGCACCGCATCGATCATCAGCAGGAGTTCCATCATGTTTTCCGCCGGCGGCATGGTCGGCTGGATGATGAAGACATCGGTCCCGCGGATGTTCTCCATGATCTTGATGTTGATCTCGCCGTCCGAGAACCGACCGATTTCCACATTCAGCAACTTGGTGCCCAGGCAATCGGCGATGCGTTTCCCCATGGCCGGGTGGGCGCTTCCCGCGATCAGGACAAGTTCATTGGACATGGGACGGTTCCTCCACAGAGAACGAAGAAGATGCTACTAGATGCCTCTAGATGTTTCAAAGCGGGTGAAAAACAGGACAAAGTGGTTGGCTGGGGCGGCAGGACTCGAACCTGCGAATGCAAGGACCAAAACCTTGTGTCTTACCACTTGACGACGCCCCAGTCACGACCAGGAGATCAGAAACTCTCCTCCATCA
>JBDLKA010000187.1:0-3712 GCA_039714075.1 Candidatus Krumholzibacteriota bacterium
CTTCACCATGGGTCTCTTCGGCATGAACTTCCGCGTCGTGGACCGCGAGTTCCTGCCCCGCGCCCTCGATGTTGAATTCCGCAGCGATGGCCGGCACGTCATAGGGCGCGGCGAACTTCGCGAACCAGCCCTTGTCCGCCGTCTGCCAGCCCGCGGCGATGATGGACAGAACGCCCAGGATCATCAGCGGGAGGGTCATGTTCAGCGGACTCTCGTGCGCGTGGCTGTATTTCTCCTCGTCACGCGGCTTGCCGAAGAAGGTCAAAAACACCAGGCGGAACATGTAGAACGGCGTGATGGCCGCCGCGGTGATGCCCAGGATGAACGGCAGGTAGTGCCCGTCGGTCATGCCGAAGGCCAGGGTCGAGCCCAGGATGCCGTCCTTGGAGTAGAAACCCGCGAAAAACGGTACGCCGCTGATGGCCAGCGTCGCGATCAGCATGGTCGCGAACGTGATCGGCAGCTTCTTGCGCAGGCCGCCCATGTCGGGCATCTCCTGCGAGTGCACCGCGTGGATCACCGAACCGGCGCCCAGGAACAGCAGGGCCTTGAACATGGCGTGGGTGGTCAGGTGGAACATGGCGTTGGTCGGATCGCCCGCGCCCAACGACATCACCATGTAGCCGAGCTGGCTGAGCGTCGAGAACGCGAGCACACGTTTGATGTCGGTCTTGACCAGCGCGATGGTCGAGGTGATGAACGCCGTGATCGCCCCCACGTAGAGGATGACCATCATGGCGTTGGGCCCGAACAGGGGCGCCAGACGCGCGACCATGTAGACGCCCGCGGCCACCATCGTCGCGGCGTGGATCAGGGCCGACACCGGGGTCGGGCCCTCCATGGCGTCGGGCAGCCAGATGTGCAATGGCATCTGCGCCGATTTACCGACGCAGCCCATGAACAGGCCGACGCCCGCCCAGCTCAGCAGGGCCCCCTTGATGGTGCCGGCTTCCACGTGCGCGAACAGTTCGAAATAGTTCAGGGTGCCGGTGGCGGTGAAGAAGGCCAGGATGCCCAGCCAGAAGCCCCAGTCGCCGACCCGGTTGGTGATGAACGCCTTCTTGTTGGCGTTGGCCGCGGAATGCTTGTGGAAAAAGAAGCCGATCAGCAGGTAGCTGGACAGGCCCACCAGCTCCCAGAACACGTACAGGAAGAACAGGTTGTTCGCCAGCACGATGCCCAGCATGGAAAAGGTGAAGAAGCCCAGGAAGGCGAAGAACCGCTCGTAGCGCCGGTCGCCGTGCATGTAGCCCACGGAGTAAAGATGGACCAGGAAGCTGACGATGCACACGACCATCAGCATGACGGCGGTCATGCCGTCGACCAGGATTCCCGCGTCGATGCGGAAGCCCCCCAGGTCCAGCCAGGTGAAGGATCCCTCCACCCGGTAGGAAGGGTCGCCGATCTTCCAGAAGGCAATGAAGATCCGGGTGGCCAGCGCCAGGGCGATACCCATGAAGCCCACCCCGATGAAGTCGCCCTTGCGCGGCAGGCTCTTCCCGAAGAAGAAGATCAGCGCGTAGGACAACAGGGGCAGCCCGAGTATGGCCAGGGCGGAATAGAGGATGGCGTTGTCGCTCATCACCGTAGGGTCTCCCTTATCGCTTCAGGCTTTGCACCGTGTCCGCGTGGACGGTGCCGAAGTTCCGGAACATGGCCAGCACGATGGCCAGGGCCACGGCCGCTTCCGCGGCGGCCAGCACGATGACGAAGGCGGCCATGATCTGGCCGTCGATGCCGTGCTGCACGTAGCGGGAAAAGGCCACGAAATTGATGTTGGCGGCATTGAGCATCAGCTCGACACCCATGAGGATCCCGACGGCGTTGCGGCGGGACATCACGGCGAACAGGCCGAGGGCGAACAGCACCGCGCTGACGGTCAGGAAATGGGGCAGTCCGACGTTCATGACGCCACCTCCGTTTCCTCTTTGTCCTCTTCTTCCCCGTTCGGCTTGTGTTCCCGGATCAGGATCGCGGCGCCGATCATGGCCGCCAGCAGCACCAGGGACACGTACTCGAAGGGGAAGATGTAGCTGGTCATGAAGTTGGTGCCGATTTCGGCCGTCGTGGGCTGGGCCACCGTTTGGCTGGCGCCCCACTCCACCGACGTGATCGTCTTGTAGAGCAGCCCGAAAACGGCCAGGGCCAGCACGGCGGCCGGCACGTAGCGGTCCAGGCCGAAGTTGGCGCGCTTGCCCGTGGGCACCCGCGTCATCATCACCGTGAACAGGACCAGCACCAGCACGCCGCCGATGTAGACCATCAGCTGGGTGACGGCGATGAAGTCGGACCCCATGTAGGCGTAGAGTCCCGCCGCGCCGAACAGCGTGAACAGCAGGGCGAAACCCGCGTGCACGATGTTGGGGCTGAACACCACCCAGACCGCCGGAACGATCGTCAGCAGGGCCAGGAGAATGAAGACCAGATCACCTGTCACTTGTCCTCTCCTTTGTCATCGGAAGGCTGGTCGGCCGGCGGGGCCGGCTCCACCGGAGCAGCCGGTTCCGCCGGGGTTGTCGGAGCAGCGGGTTCGGCCGGAGCCGCGGGCTCGGCCGTCGCGGCCGGCGCGGCCGGCTTCGGCTTGGGTTTGTCTTTCTTGGGCTCCACCCACCAACCCGTGTCGATCCGGGTGGCGCGGTGGCAGGGAATCGTTCCCTCGCGGGGATCCATGAACTCGTAGACCAGGCTCTTGCGGTCGTACACCGAGTGGTCGTAGTCGTGGCTCATGGTGATCGAACCGGTGTGGCAGTTCTCGGTGCACAGCGAGCACCAGATGCACTTGTTGTAGTCGATGGCGTAGCGGGTCATCATCCGCTCTTTGCCCTTGCCCTCGGACTCGATGTAGATGCAATCCACCGGGCACAGCTTCGCGCAGATGTTGCACGAGTCGCACTTGGCCATGTCATTGTGGACGAAGCCGCGGTAGCGATCCGGCAGGACCTGCCGCTCGTCCGGGTACTGCAAAGTCACCGGCTTGCGGTAGATGTGCTTTATCGTGATCGACATGCCCACCAGCGCGCTGCTGACGGCCTTGTAGATGTCATGGAAGTACTCGGACATCGGTACTACTCCGATAAAAGGTCCCAACAGTTGGCCGGACGGATCAACCCGCCTGGCCGCTCACCATCATCCAGATCCCGGATCCCACCACGCAGAGCAGGGAAATGGGGATCATCACTTTCCAGCACAGGTGCATCAGCTGGTCGACGCGCACGCGCGGCAGGGTCCAGCGCACCCACATGTTCAAAAAGACCATCAGCACGCCCTTGATCACGAAGGTCAGGGCCGGCGGCAGGAAATCCAGGAACGGGATCGGCGCCCACCAGCCGCCCAAAAAGACCATGACCGCGATCAGGGCCACCAGGAACAGGTTGGCGTATTCGGCCAGAAAGAAGAACGCGAAGCGCATGCCGGTGTACTCGGTGTGGTAACCGGCCACCAGCTCGGATTCGGTTTCCGGCATGTCGAAGGGCCCGCGGTTGGTCTCGGCGATCGAGGCGATGAAATACATGAAGAACGCCACGAACAGGAACGGGTCGCGCAGGATGAACCAGT
This sequence comes from Candidatus Krumholzibacteriota bacterium, assembly GCA_039714075.1. Taxonomy (GTDB): domain Bacteria; phylum Krumholzibacteriota; class Krumholzibacteriia; order LZORAL124-64-63; family LZORAL124-64-63; genus JAGLCY01. Next base: position 3,556 of record JBDLKA010000187.1, read on the forward strand.
TCATCAGGCCGCCCTGCTGGGCGATCACGATGTCCTGCGTGTTCAGCGAGCCGGTGTACATGACCACCGGGATGGTGGCCAGCGCCAGCGGGATCTCGTAGCTGACCATCTGGGCCGCGCCGCGGGCCGCGCCGTACAGGGCCCACTTGTTGTTCGA
>JBDLKA010000188.1:0-3636 GCA_039714075.1 Candidatus Krumholzibacteriota bacterium
GGGGGGCGGCCAGGACCAGGGGGATCAAGAGAAGGATCAGAAGACAGGGGATTCTGAAGGAACGCATGGTCTCTCCTCGACTTTGTCGGGGCCGGAATAGGCCGTTGGACTCGGGTGTCGGGAGGCCCGGGCCGTTTGCGCGTTTCGGTGCCGTGCGGTTCGGTGGGGTGGGCCGGCGTGGCGCGCCGGGCACGGAAATTTGATACGGATTATTCATCTCAGGGTTGCGCCCGGTGAAATTTTCGCGACGCACCGGTCAAAAACCCTTTGGTCCGGCCGCCGGGACTGTGCTAGGATTTTTTCCGGACGGGATTCGTCCTGTCACAGATCCAGATCGCGCCCGAAGCGCGACGGTTCCAATCGGCCTGGGCGGCCCACGGAACCGGGCGAGGTGGGGCTCGCCGCGGACGACACGCCTGATGAGGAGGTGATCCAGTGAGTTATGATAGATCCGGCTCGGTGGAGGTGGCGTCCCTGCTTTGACGGGACATCTCCAACGGTTGGCTGATTGAGGGATTCCCCGAGAAAACGCGGGTTAACCCAACGCCGCCGAAGCCGAGTGCATCATCGGTTGGAACGGGCGCCGGTCCTTTTGGGCCGGCGTCCTCATTCAAGATGATACCTGTTCATGTCCTGGCCCTGGGGCAGATAGCGTATGTACTCCACGGCCCGACGCTCGTCCAGGTGTATGGGTTCGGCCCTGTCCAGTGCTCCGAACCCGCCGACAATTCCCATGATGTAGCCGGGCGCCGGACAGGTGGCGTGAACGATCAGGCCGAGAGTGTGACCCAATTCATGGAGGGCCACTTCCGTCACTTTCTGGAAATCGGGCAAAACCGGATTGATCGAAACCCTCATCTTTTCAGGGATGACGCGGCCCAGCTTTGCTCCGGTGTACGCCGGCAGCAATAGCGAAACCTTACCGTAGAAAATTTGCATTTCCTCGAATTCGAATTCAATGTCCGCGCCGGCCCTCTGGTCCGTGCGCACGAAATATTCTTCACCCATGACGTCGTTCCAAACCAGCAGGGCGGCCAGGGCGCCGTCATCCAGGCGGACCCCGGCGTCGTTCACCCGGGGGGGGATGAATACCGTCAAGGGATAGTGGTCCCACCGGTGGAGGATGGAAGCCCGGGGGATGTCGTCGCGGGCGGAGGTAAAGGTCATGAACCGCAGATAGGTAAGGAATTCATTGTGGTGCAGGATACAGGCCGGTTCAATGGATTGGCGTGGGATGAGAAAAATATCATGTTCCGTAACCCCGGCCGAACCCGATCGATTCCAGATGGGGCCACTGGTGAATCCATACCATTCTTGGCCGGATGAGCCGTCCTCGGCAACCAACTTGATCCGGTCGATATTCCTGAAGGGACCCAAACGAAAAGCACCATCCGGGTCTGACAGGGCGGTGGCGCCGGTGGGGGGAGAGCGTACCAATATTCCTGCGATGGTTCTTTCCTTTGAATCCCGGACTCGGCCTTCGACCCACCATTCGGTTGTCGTGACCAGGCGGGGGGATTCCTTCAATGGCGTAAGATTGCCCATGATGTCCCGAGCCCGGACCGCGAACCAGGTTTCCGTACCCTGAACCATTCCGTCGGTGGCCCCGAATAATTCCCGAAACACCACCTGACCCTTGCGATGCGGGTATTGGCCGAGAATCCGGGCCTGGTCCCAATTGGCCTCGGTGATGGGACCGTCCAGGCTGAAGGCCACCTGGTATTCCTCGATGGGAATGGTGGCCCAGCTGATGATCCACCAGGAAACCTCCACTTCACCGGGATGGGGGCTGTGTTCCAGATTGACCAGGGGAACTTCGCGCAGATTGCAGGAAGGGGAGGAATCGACAGGGGTATTCTGGGGTGCGGTGGAATCCGAACACCCGGAAAAAGACGCCAATAAACCCAGGATTACCCAGCCCCTGGTCATTCTGATTAAAATGTTGTTTCCCATGCAAAAACGTTATTGAAATCACGTTTTCGAGTCAAGCCGCAGAGTGTCCCCGGTTCAGCGGACCAGGGTCAGGGACCGGGTTTTTTCCACCCCGCGACTGCGCACGCTGCAGAGGTACACTCCGGAACCCACGGGCCGCCCGTTGGCATCGTCACCACGCCAGGTCAGGCTGTGCTCGCCCGCCTGCCGTGGACTCCCCTCCAGGAGCGATTTCACCAGGCGGCCCGATACGTCGTGGATCCTGACCGTCACGGGGCCGGCGGCGGTCAGGCCGAATTTGATGGTGGTGGTAGGGTTGAAGGGATTCGGCACGTTCTGGTCGAGGCGCACCAGTTCCGGTCGGTCGTTCGCAGGAACGTCGCTGGCGCCGAGATACCCCCGGAACACCCCTTTGCCGTGGGTTCCGGCCACCACGAGATTGTCCGCCGGCCGGACCGCGACCATGTCCACCACGACGTTGCCGATTTCGTCGGCACCTTCCTGCTGCCACACCGTCGCCGCACCATCCAGCAGGAAGCTCGAATACAATCCCGTACTGGTCGCGGCGAAGTAGAAGTCCACCGCCATGGCGGGCATGAAGGCCACCGAACGGACAGAGGGAGAATTCACCCCGCCCAGGTTGCCTTCCACCGCCGTCCAGGAAGCTCCGCCGTTATCGGAGTAGAAGATGTTCACGACGTTGTAGTTGGAAAAGGCGACCAGGACCTGCTGGTCGTCCTGGGGATGGACCGCGATGCTGCTGACATAGCCGCCGGCGGGGAATCCGGAACCGATATCCAGGCGCACCGCGGGGCTGCCGGACGGGGCGGTATCCGCGTTGTTCAGCCGGTAAACGTTGCCGTCCATGTTTCCGAAATACAGGATCCGGTTGGCGGATCGCGACATCGCCAGCGCCGTGACGGGCACGCCGGCCGCACCGGTGGTCAGGTTGGACCAGTTGATGTTCGCCGTGCCGCTGTTGTAGTCGGGAATACCCGTCAGGTCGCTGTTGCGCCACACCACGTCGTCGGCGGCCAGGTACATCATCCGGGTGTCGTTGGGATCGAGGATGTAGGGCTTCAACCACAGCGAGGTGTCCCCGCCGCCGGGATCGATCCGGCTCCAGGCCGTCCACACTCCGGTCGTGTTGTCCAGGTTCATGCGGTAGATGCCGTAGTTCTGCTGGTAGGACATGTAATAGGTGCCCACCGGACCCGAGGCGTCCGCCACGGCGCAGAAACCGCCGTCACCGCTGAGGGTTTCGGTCCAGGGGTTGGTCGGCAGATCCACGCCGCTGAACCAGGTGCCGTTGTCCTGCATGCCGCCGATCACCGCCGTGCTGCCGGGCAGGTTCTCGTCGATGGCCGCGGTGTAGAACTGGCAGGTGTTGTAGCCGTTGTTCAGGGAACTCCACACCACCGTCGCCGCCTGGGCGTTGGCGGTCCTGTGCACGCCTCCGTCGCTGCCGGTGTAGGCGACGGTCGAAGAACCCGGTTGGAAAACCAGCCAGTGCAGATCGGCGTGATGGTTGCCGTACAGCCAGCCGCCGACCCATTCGATGGCGCCCGGAACGGCGAACCCGCTGTTGCCGCGATACAGGTTGACCCCGCCCAGGAACACCGTTTCCGAGTCGGTGGGATGGACCGACATCTGTTGGCAATAGTTGTCCTGGTTGTCGAGGAAGGTGGTGCTTCCGTTCCAGGG
>JBDLKA010000189.1:0-3605 GCA_039714075.1 Candidatus Krumholzibacteriota bacterium
CTGGATTTCCGGCCGTGGGCGTCCCGCTGCAGCGTTCCGGTTCGGCCGGTCCGAGGAGAAAAATGAGTTCCACCGATTTCATCGTTACCCGGGATGGTGAAGACGTCCTTCTTCCCGGCGAGCTTCCCCTGCTGCCTCTGCGGGATGTCGTGGTTTTTCCCTACATGGTTACGCCCCTGCTGGTCGGCAGGCCCCACTCGGTGGCCGCCGTCGAAGCGGCCATGGAAAGGGACAAGTACCTGTGCGTGATCGCCCAGCGAGAGCCGGAAACGGAAGAACCCACCGGAGAGGATCTTTACGAATTCGGCACCGTCATCAAGGTCCTGCAGATCATCCGCACACCGGATGAAACCCTGAAAATCCTGGTCGAGGGTGTCGCCCGGGTCCGGGTCGAAAAGGTGGTCCTGGCCGAAGGATTCCTGGAAGTGGACATCAGTCCGGCCGAGGAGATCGGCGCTTCCGGAACCGAAGTGGAGGCCTTGAGCCGCTCCATCAAGGAAAGATTCAAGGAATACGTGCGCCTGAACAAGAGGCTGCCGGACGAGGTTCTTCTTTCGGTCCTGAATATCGACGAGATCGCCCGGATGGCCGACTCCATCAGCGCCTATATCCTGGGCCGCGTGCCCCTCAAGCAGGAGTTGCTCGAGGAACCCGACCTCGGCCTGCGCCTGAAGCGCATCAATCAGATCCTGGCCAACGAACTGGATATCCTGGAAATCGAGCAGCGCATCGACGGAGAGGTCCAGACCCAGGTCCAGCGCAACCAGCGGGAGTTCTACCTCAACGAGCAGTTGCGGGCCATCCGCAAGGAACTGGGGTTCACCGCCGACGAGGACTCGGAAATCGAGGAGTACAGCCAGCGGATCGACGACAGCGACCTGAGTTCCGAGGCGATGGAAGTGGCCCGGCGGGAAGTGACCCGGCTGGAACGGATGTCGCCCATGAGCCCCGAAGCCACCGTGGTGCGCAACTACCTCGACACCCTGCTGGCGTTGCCCTGGAAGAAGAAGTCCCGGGACCGGATGGATACGGCCAAGGTCCGGCAGCGTCTGGACGCGGACCATTACGGCCTGGAAAAGGTGAAGGAACGCATCCTCGAATTCCTTTCGGTCTACAAGCTGACCAAAAAGACCCAGGGTACGATCCTGTGCCTGGTGGGTCCGCCGGGTGTGGGTAAAACCAGCCTGGGGCGGAGCATCGCCGACAGCATCAACAAGAAATTCGTGCGAATCAGTCTCGGGGGCGTCCGCGACGAGGCGGAGATCCGGGGCCATCGCCGGACGTACATCGGGAGCAAGCCCGGCCGGATCATCGATTCCCTGCGCAAGGCCGGAACCCGGAATCCCGTTTTCCTGCTGGACGAGATCGACAAGATGGGCTCGGACTTCCGGGGCGACCCGGCCAGCGCCCTGCTGGAGGTCCTGGATCCCGAGCAGAACGCCACCTTCAGCGACCACTACCTGGAAGTGGAGTTCGACCTCAGCAACGTCATGTTCATCACCACGGCCAACAGCCTGCATTCCATTCCGCCGGCGCTGGAAGACCGTATGGAAATCATCCGGATCCCGGGGTACCTGGAGCATGAAAAGATGGTCATCGCCGAACGGTTCCTCGCCCCGCGGCAGATGAAGCGCAACGGCGTATCCAAATGGGCGGGCGGGTTCAAGCGATCCGCTTTCCAGGCCATCATCGACGGCTACACCCGCGAGTCGGGGGTGCGCAACCTGGAGCGGGAAATTGCGGGGATCTGCCGCAAGGTCGCCAAGCACCATGCCGAAAAAGACACCTTTCCCGGCGCCGTGACCGACCGCACGATCCAGAAATACCTGGGCATTCCCAAGTTCCGCCGCAAACTGGTTGATCGCGACCCCGAAGTCGGCGTGGTGGTGGGGCTGGCCTGGACCATGGCCGGCGGGGAAATCCTCGAAATCGAGGTGGCGTCGGTTCCCGGCAGCGGCAAGATCACCATCACGGGCAACCTGAAGGACGTGATGAAGGAATCGGCGGAGACCGCTCTCAGCTATGCGCGGGGGCTGTGCCGGGAAATGTCGGGCGACTGGTTCAAGAAGCACCAGATCCACATCCATGTGCCCGAGGGCGCCATCCCCAAGGACGGTCCCAGCGCGGGGGTGGCCATGGCCACGGCGATTGTCTCGCTGTTGCGGGGGATCCCCGTCCGCACGGATGTCGCCATGACCGGCGAAGTGACCCTGCGCGGGAAGGTCCTGCCCATCGGCGGCCTGCCCGAGAAGGCGGTGGCCGCGGTCCGGGCGGGCAGCCGGCACCTGATCATTCCCAAGGACAACGAGAAGGATTTCCGGGAGCTGTCCAAGGTGGTCCGTAACAAATTGACGGTCCACCTGGTGGAATCGATGGATGAGGTCCTGGCCCTGGCGTTGGTCGATGGCGGGAAAAAGAAGGGCAAAACTCCCGCGGCCGCGCGCCGGTCGAAAGCGACGAGGGCCAAAAAGTCCGCCGCCCGGGCCTCGAAAGCCTGAGCTCCGGCATGGAAGTGGAATTCATCACCAGCAGTCCCGATCTGAAGGGCCGTCCGGACCTGATCCTGCCCGAGTTTGCCTTCATCGGGCGCAGCAACTGTGGCAAATCATCTCTTATCAACCACTTCCTGGCGCGGACCAACATGGCCCATACCAGCGGCAAGCCGGGCAAGACCCGTCTTTTGAACTATTTCCTGGTGGACCAAAGGTATTACCTGGTGGATCTGCCCGGCTATGGTTTTGCCAAGGTCAGCAAAAAGGTGCGCGCGGCCTGGATGGACCTGTTTCGCCGGTATCTGACGGTGGGGGACCGGCCTTTGGCCCTGTTCCAGCTCCTGGATGCCCGCCACCAGCCCACGCGCGAGGATCTGGAGGTGTCGGGCTGGATCCGGGAGTCGGGCCACCCGTATGCCCTGGCGGTCACCAAGGTGGACAAAGTCGGAACAAATGCCCGCCCCCGGCGCTATCAGGATATCATCGAGGCCCTGGGCGTTCCTGGCGACACGCCGTTTTTCCCCACTTCGGCCGTCCAAAGGCTGGGGCGCGAGGAAATGCAGGGCTGGGTCGAGGCGCTTCTGGCCGCCAATGCGGAATAAGAGCGATTTGACGGCATTGAAGGGTCGGAGGTATAATGGGATTGGGCGGTATAAATGTTTCTGCCCGGATGCCCGTGGTTGAATGACGGAAATGTGATTCTCCGACGGTCGTCGTGTTCGATTGCGGCGCCGTCCCAGGTGGCAGGATGAAACTCGGATTTTCCACAGGTTCGCTTTGTGCAGCGACCGTCTCGGCGGTCTGTGCCTTGGTGGTCTGTGCGTGCCTGTCCGTGGATCCGGCCCTGGCCACCGAAACCGACATGGGGCGTCTGCCGGTGGCGGTGCCCAACCTGTGCCATAGCTGTCATGTTTCGGAGCAACCCACCGCCTCCGATTTCACCCTGAATCCCTTCGGAGTGGATTATCTGGCCAACGGACGCCTGTGGGACTCGACTCTGGCCAACCTGGATTCAGACGGGGACGGTTGTCTCAACGGAGTGGAGGTCGGCGACAGCGACGGGGATGGCGAGCCGGACGGCAATGTGGACCGGCAGGCCGGCAATCCCGGTGT
>JBDLKA010000190.1:0-3475 GCA_039714075.1 Candidatus Krumholzibacteriota bacterium
CCATGATTACCGCAACGGGTTGATCCCGGACGCGGCGGTGCCAAACGGCCATCTGGCCTTCTTCTGGGATGACATGCGCAGCAACCAGGGCGGGACCATTTACTACCGGGCCGAGCCTGACAGCGGCCGGTTCATCATGCAGTACCAGGACGTGATCCGTTACCAGACGGCCACGCCGCACACCATGCAGGTCATCCTGAAGGATAACGGGGACATCACCTACCAGTACGCCGATGTCCCCGAGCCCCAGTCCGCCACGGTGGGCATCGAGAATGCCGACGGCACCGTGGGCACCCAGGTCGCCTACAACGACCCGGACTACCTGCACAACGGACTGGCCATCCACTTCGATTACCCCGGGCAGGTCGACTGGGCTACCGTCGTTCCGGACACCGGTTCCGTTGCGCCAGGCGGAAACACGCCCATATCGGTGGAGTTCGACGCAGCCGGCCTGCCCGACGGTACCTATCTGGGTGAACTGGCCATCCAGTCCAACGATCCGGTCAACCCGGTCTACTACGTGCCCGTCACCATGACGGTCTCGTCGGTCAGCGGAGTCGGGGACGTACAGGTCCCGCGCCAGCTGGTGTTCCAGGGCGCGGTGCCCAATCCCTTCAACCCGACGACGAGCCTGAAGTACAGCCTGCCCCGTCAGGCGCGGGTCTCCCTGAACATCTACGATGTTTCGGGCCGGCTCGTGCGCCGGCTGGTTTCCGAGACCCAGCAGCCCGGGCCACAGGAAGCCGTGTGGGATGGAAGGGACAACAGCGGGCGCGGTGCCGCCTCGGGGCTGTTCTACGCCCGGCTGGTCGTCGGCGCAGAGGTTCTGGTCAAGAAGATGACCCTGGTCCGCTGAGGGCGGCCCGGGAACAGTGAAACCGGCCTCGTTCGGGCGATAGCGAGGCCGGTGGCGGCAGCCGCAGGGTTTAATCCTGCGGCTGTTTTTTTTGGGGGGGTTTCGAGAGTGCTTCAGGGGTTGAACCGGGTGTTGCAGATGCAGTATCATTAATCATGTTGGCCATACCGACTATTGTTGCAGATACGACCAGTAATCCGGGGCAGGAAAGAACAAACCCGCAATGAAAACCAGATTCCGCTGGACACTTTTCCTGGCGATGCTGTTGAGCTTGATATCCCAGTCACCCGCCTTTTCCTCCGTCATCCACGTTCCCGTTGACAAACCGACCATCCAGGCCGGTATCGATGCCGCCGCGTCCGGCGACACGGTGCTGGTGTCTCCCGGCACGTACTTCGAATTCATTGATATGAAGGGAGGTGTGACTCTACGGAGTGAAACCGGCCTGCCGAATTGCGCGACCATCGACGGGGGCGGGTTGAGCGTCGTCATCCGGTTCCCGTATCTGGTCGAACCGTCCCGACTGGAGGGGTTCACGATAAGGGGAGGCATCTCCGGCGGCATGTATGTCTTCGATTCCGAAGTGGAAATAAGGTCGTGCATCATTACCGGTAATCAAACCGCCACCCACGGTGGGGGAATCTATTGCCGGAACTCCACCCTGACCTTGATAGATTGCATTGTTTCGAACAATTCCACCCGCCGTTTCGGGGGAGGTGTTTGTGCCATCGGTACCTCGAACCTTGTCATGGAGGGCTGCAAGGTTGTTGGAAACACCACCGACACATTCGGCGGCGGATTGCATGTGAGTTGCCCGGCGATCATTTCGGATTGCACGTTTGAAAGGAATTCGGCGGGAATCGACGGCGGCGGCGTCTGGAGTGTAGCAGAACAAAGCTTCGACACCTGCACGTTCATGGGCAATTCGGCCCAGCGTGACGGGGGCGGGGTAATGGTCGATTTTTATAGTACTTCGATGCCCAGTCCGGAACTGACACGTTGTGCGGTTTTCGGCAATACCACTATTGATGGTTCCGGGGGTGGGATTGCCTGCCGGGCCCAAGCCCGGATCTGGGAGTGCCTGATTGTCGATAACATGGCCGGAAAAAGCGGAGGCGGGATGTATTGCATCGGCAGTGAACCGGTCGAGGTGAACCATTGCACTATCGTGGGGAATTCGGCGGTCAACTGGGGTGGGGGAATCTACAGCTACAGCACAGGCTTCCAGGTCACGGCCAGCATCATCGCCTTCAGCAGGGAAGGAGAGGGCATCTATTGTTACGGGGGCGGGCCAGGCGTGGAAATCAGTTTGTGCGATATTTTTGGAAACAAGGGCGGGGACCAGCTTTGCGGAATGGACCGCGGCGGCAATTTTTCCGCTGACCCCCTTTTCTGCAACGTGGCCTCGGGGAATTTTTTCCTGGCCCAGGAGTCGCCCTGTCTGATCGGGGCGGACCCGTATTATTTCGTCATCGGTGCCAAGGGCCTGGGCGATTGCTCTTTGGCTCCGGTCGATGATTCCCCCAGCATCGGAACTTTCGGGCGGGAATTCCTGGGACAAAACCATCCCAATCCCTTCAACCCCCGCACCTTAATTCCCATCGACCTGAAGGAACCGGGCCGGCCGCACCTGCGGATATTCGATCTGGCGGGCCGGCAGGTGAAAACCCTGCTCAACGGCGACCCGTTGGCCGCCGGGCGAACCGAGGTGCCCTGGGACGGGCGGGACGGATCCGGGAACCGCCTGCCCAGCGGAATCTATTTCTACCACCTTGAGGTGGGCGGGTTCAGCGAAACGAAGCGGATGCTCATGATGAAATGATGTCTGACTCTTCAACGGTTACTCCAATTCCCCTTTCATGCCACAAACGGTGGCAGGATCCGCAGAGAGTCGTCAGGTTTTCGGGGTCGTTTTCACCGCCACGGCTGCGAGGGACAATGTGGTGAACTTCGAGAAAGCGAGTCCTTTTGCAGCCCGGTGACTGGCAGCGGTGACGATCACGGGCCAGCACCTGCCGTCGGACACGCGGGGGAATGGTCGTCGTGTTCCGGCCTCCATGTTCACAGATCGCGGCATCGCACTTCATCCGTTCGGCCTCGGCCCGGCTTAGCTCGCGCTTTCCGACGTCAGTTTCCACTGTCATTTTGCCGGCTTCTTCGTGAACATGGATCTGCACCGGCGGCCGCCCGGCGAGGGTCCCCCGGGGGGCCTTTTCCTTCGTTTCCACCAAGGCGGCCAGGGCTTCCAACACCAACTCGGCCTTGTCGTTGGGGATGCCGCCCAGTTTGTGGAGCTGCTCGACCAACGCGGCCCGGCGGGCCTCCTGTTCGGGGGTCAGGTCCATCTGGAAACGGACCGGCAGTTCCTTCGGTGCGACCACGGTGGGGGCGGTCGGCAACAGTTCGGTCTGTCCGGGATCGACCTTAGCAGCCTGCTTGACCCTCTTTACTTCTCGGACCAATTCCTTTCGTGGTTTTTTAGCGGCCTGCAACCACTCGTCCTGGGTATCCGGCGTGGCTACCCCGACGATTTCCCGGGCCTTGGTGTAGCCCAGCTCACCGGAAACCATGGCATCCCGCACGGCCGGCAAGCCATCCAGCTGCCGGGCCAGCCGAATG
>JBDLKA010000191.1:0-3401 GCA_039714075.1 Candidatus Krumholzibacteriota bacterium
CGGAACTCCGCCCAACTTGTGGAGCCGTTCGACCAGGGCCGCCCGGCGGGTTTCCTGTTCGGGAGTAAGGTCCATCTGGAAGCGAACCGGCAGTTCCCGCGGCGCCACCACCGGCGGCGAGGAAGGCAACAACGAACCCTGACCCGGATCGACCCTGGCCGCACGTTTGGCCTTCTTTACTTCACGAATCAATTCCTTGCGAGTTCCCTTGGCCGCCTCGAGCCAGCCGTCCTGGGTCTCGGGAGTGGCCACCGCGGCGATCTCCCGCGCCTTGGTATAACCGAGTTCTCCATTGGCCACTGCATCGCGCACCGCGGGCAGGTTGTACAGCTGCCGTGCCAGCCGAATGAACTGGTCGGTGCGCGACTTGGAAAAACCCAGTTCCTGGACGGCGTACTGGTTGATGGATGAATGACCCAGATCACGGAACAGACGGCGGCGCATGATCTCGCAGAACCACAACACGGCGCACTGGCGGGCATCGTCCATGACGCTTAAAGAACGCTTCAAGGAAGCGTGGACCTTGGCGGCGGATTGATCGGGAACATAGGATATTGCGGACATGAAATACCTCCAGGGTTGGGTGCATGGGAGGCAAAACCAATATACGAACAAAAAGCGAAAAACACAAGAAAAATCCAGATAATTGCCAATATTTTCAATTGGTTATGAATTTCAGCAATCAGCGAAACCCCCACAAAAATAAGCCCGCCCCCAAAAGGGCGGGCCCATCGCAATCCTGAAAAAACCGGAAAACCGTCAGTTGGAAACAGCCTCTTTCTTTTCCTCGGCATCCTCGACGGCCAGCAGCCGCATCTGTTCGGCGTTCCACTCCTCGGCCAGGCCCAGCAGGTCGGGCAGGGTCTTGGCCTTGCGGAACAGGTCCAGGGCTTCGTGAAGCTGGGTGTCGGCCTCGATGGCCACCTTGTAGGCCGCTTCCGGGCCATGCAGGCGGCGGGCCACCTCGCGCCGGATGCCCCGCTTGATGAACTCGCTGTTGGCGTCCACCAGGGAATCGCTGTAGGCGAGTTCGAAGACTTCGAGGTATTCACCGATCTTTTCCCGGCCGGACAGGAATTCCTTAAATTCGGTGTATTCCGCGTCGCTGACCTGGTAATCCTCGGGAATGTGGGTGTGCTTGGCGGCGTAATCCACCGCGTAGGCGAACAGGGCGTAGTCACGCTCGACGGCCACCTCGAAATCCTTCAGGAAATCCTGCTCGATCTCGATGTCGGGATTGATGCCGCCGCCGCCGTAGACCACGCGGCCGCTGTCGGTGTAGAACTTCTCCTGGTCGAACCGGTGGACTTCCTTCTCGGCGGGGTCCTTGTCCAGTTCCTCGGGCTTGGCCTCCGGATCCGTCTCTTCGTCACCCTCGGCGAGCTGGTCCATGGGATGCTCACCGTGGCGGGGACGGTCCTTGTGGATGGACCGGCCGCTGGGAGTGTAGTACCGGGCGGTGGTCAGTTTCAGGGCCTCGTCCTCGTCGAGGCGGAAAACCGTCTGCACCGAGCCCTTGCCGAACGAGGTCTGGCCCACGACCAGGCCCGCGTCATGATCCTGGACGGCGGCGGAAACGATTTCGCTGGCCGAGGCGCTGGAACCGTTGATCATCACCACCATGGGCACCTGGTTGTAGACCTTGCCCCGGCTTTCGCTGTAGAAGGAATGGTTCTGCGAGCGCAGGCGGCCCTTGGTGAAGACGATCAACTCGTCCCGGGGCAGGAAAAGCTCGCTGACGCCCTGGGCGGAATCCAGCAGCCCGCCGGGGTTGAAGCGCAGATCCAGGATCAGCCCCTTCATGCCGGCGGCGTTCAACTCGTCCAGCTTGTCCTTCAGTTCCTGCTTGGTGGAACGGGCGAAGTTCTGCACCCGCACGTAGCCGATGTCCTCGATCATGAAGGCGTAGGGCACGCTTTCGATCTTGATGATGTCCCGGGTGATGGTGAACGGCAGCGGTTCCTCGACCCCCGGACGCTTGATGGTGATGTTGACCTGGGTGCCCGCCTTGCCGCGCAGCAGTTTCACGGCCTCGCGGCTGGTGAAGTCGCGGCTGGATTCACCCTCGATCTCGATGATCTGGTCGCCGCCCTGGATACCCATGTAGTAGGCCGGCGTCCCTTCGATGGGCGACACCACCGTGGGGTAATGTTCCCGGATGTTGATGCTGATCCCCAGCCCGCCGAACTCGCCCTCGGTCGACATCACGAGGTCTTCGTAGTTCATGGGCGGCAGGTAGTTGGAATGCTCGTCGAGTTCGTCCAGCATGCCCTTGATGGCCGCTTCCATGACTTCCTTGGGGTCCATCTCGTCGACGTAGTTGTTGATGACCTTGTCGTAGACCTCGCTCATGATCTTGAGGTTGTCGTAGAATTCCCGGCGCCTGGTCGCGGGATCGTCGTCGGCCACCGCGAACGAAGCGGTCAGCACCGCCAGCAGCACGGGAATGAGGACGAAATATCGCAAACGGCCCGTCCGGACGGCCTGGTTTGCTGTGTGGTTCTGTTGGAGGCTCATGCAGTGTTCCTTCATTGACGTCCGTGGTTGTATCAGACTGTTTTCGGCACCTGGCCGGGTTCGTTAAAGGTATTTTAGCAGGCCGTGATCAAGACGCTTGAGGTGCTCCAGCGCCCTGTCCAGCATCTGCTCCGGCGATTCGGTGGCATCAATCACTTTAAAACGCAAAACACCTGAAACCGCCATCGCCTGGTATCCCTCGTACACGCGCTGGTGGAATTTCGCCGTCTCCCGGTCCAGGCGGTCGGCCGTATCGCGGTGGAGTCTTTTCTGACCCTCTTCCGGCGGCAGCAGACACAGGAAAGTCAGATCGGGCTCGATATTGTTCAAAGCCACCTTGTTGAGGGCCTGAACCTGCTTTTCACCCAGTCCCCGTCCAAATCCCTGGTAGGCCACCGAAGCATCGGCAAACCTGTCGCAAAGAATGATCATGCCCGCCTCGAGCCCGATTTCGATCTTTTCCCGGACAAGCTGGGCCCGGCTGGCGACCATCAGCAGCAGTTCGGTCTCGGCACACATTCCTTCAGACGCCGTATCGAGCAGAATGTTCCGGATTCGCTCCCCGATTTCCGTCCCGCCGGGTTCGCGCAGGATCATGGGATCCTCGCCCTTGGCCGACAGGAATTCGGCGATGGCGTTGATCAGGGTGGTCTTGCCGCTGCCCTCGGGACCTTCAAAAGTGATCAGAAGGCCGCGGTGTTCCGCCTGTCCTGAATGCTCTCCGGCCGCGGGGCTCAAATGTGGACCTCCTGGTCATCCTGGTCGTTCTGATCGTCCTGGTTACCGTGGTCATCAGGGGCATCAGGGGCATCAGGGGCATCCTGGGCTTGAGTTCCGGCCTCCTGCTTGAGCAGTTTGGGTTCGGCGCCGGGCAGTTTGGCGGC
>JBDLKA010000192.1:0-3331 GCA_039714075.1 Candidatus Krumholzibacteriota bacterium
ACACGGGTAACCTTGTCCCACTCGATGAAAATGGTGCCCATGTGGTCGGTCTTGGCCCGCACTTTTCCCCGGACCATTTCCTTGATTTCACAGGTGATGACGTCGCCGTTGACCAGGGTGATGACATCGGTCTTGGGGACATCCGACGCGAAGCCGGACCTCACGGCAATGAGCAGGCACACCGTCGCAAGCAGGACCAGGTGGTTCCGCCGCGGGCGAGAAAGAAAATGAAGTGAAAATCCCCACATGATGTTCACTAGGATCAACCAGGAGGGAACACCCGTCAAGCCCCGCCAACGGTCAGGGCGAAAGGGCAGCCAGAAGGTCCCGCGTTACCCGTGCCCCTTTCGAGTCGGCCCCGTTGGCCTCGACGAAGAGATCCAGAGCTTCCCGGAGGAGAGCTTCGGCAGGGCCGGGTTTGCCTTTTTTGATCAGGACTTCCCCAAGCTCCAGAAGACTTTCAGCGAAACGATGTACCTGACTGGGCAGCAGGGGCCGGTGTATGGCGATGGACTCACGCAGGATAATCTCGGCCCGATCCAGATCCTCCCGTTTGTGGGCGGCCTGCCCCAGCCGGGTGTGGGCGATGGCCACGGCCGCGTGTTCGTCGCCGAAGATCTCCCGGAAAATCCGTTCCCCCTGGCGGAAGTTCTTCTCGGCGGCGTCGAAATTTCCCAGAGCCATTTCCGCCGACCCGACATTGATCACCGCCGCGGCGGTGTAATAGTGCATTTCCCCGTAGGCTTCCTGGTTGATCGCCACCGCCTCGAGGAGCAGGGGCAAACCCTCGGCGGGACGCCCGTTCTCGACCATCAGGTTACCCAGGTTGATGAGTGAAACCCCGATCTGGACCTTGTTGTGCTTGAGTTTGCGTTTGATGGCCAGGGCTTTGAGATGCAGCTCTTCCGCGCGGGGAAGGTCGCCTAAATGGGAGGCGGTCAAGGCCCAGTTGCCGTAGAGGGACCCGAAGTAGTAATGGAATTCGGGAAGCGACGCGAGCCAATATTTTTCAGCCGCCGCGAAGGCTGAATCGGCCTCCGCGAAACGCCCTACCCCGGACAGGGCGGTGGCGTAATTGTTGGTAATGATGCCCATGCCGTTCAGGTCCTTCCGGACTTCGGGACCCATCAGGGCAAAAGCCTCTTCGTACAATTGAATCGCCCGTGTCTCGTCTCCGAGGAAGTCCGCCACACGGGCCAGACCCTTGAGCGGTTCGGCCAGCCATTGGGAATTACGGGGCTCCTGGTTTTCCCGGATGTCATAGCATTCCTGGAGGATGGCTTCCGCTTCCTCGTAACGGGATAATTCCAGGTAGGCGAGTCCCAGATGGATGCGGACGTCGGTCGCCTCATAGCTGTCGGTTCCGTAGAGCGCGGTCTCGGTATCCAGGACTTTCTCATAGATTTCCAAGGCCTGTTGCTGCAACCCGAGATTGGCGTAGACCTCGCCCATGGTCCTTTCCAACGTCACTTGCAGTTCGGGCTGGTCGTCGAGCTCGGTCAGCTTTTCGAAACCGCGGTCCAGGACTTCCCGGGCGCTGACGTCGGCGCCGGCGTTTTCGTTGGGATCGGAACTCCGGAACAGGTCGGTAAGGAATTCGCTAACCGCCCCGGCACGTTCGGCCTCGAGCCGGGCCGCGTCCCTTTCCCGGCCGGCGACCCGCGCCTGCCAGGCCGTGCCTGCCACGCCGGCGACGACGGACATCAGCACCAGCACCACGCCGACCGTGGCGGCCCGGTTGCGGGAGATCAGTTTACGGAATCGGTACAGCGGGGTGGAGGTCACCGCCTCGATGGGAAGCTGCTGCCGGTAGCGGCGCAGATCTTCCACGAATTCGTGGGCGGATCCGTAGCGGTCCCGGGGATCGGCGGCCACGGCTTTCAGGATGATGGCATCCAGGTCGCCCCTGAGCCTGGCCCGACGGCGTGATTCGGTAACGACGGCGCTGGGCGGTTGGGCCGGTGCCGACGTCACCTTGGTCGCCGATTCCGCGGCGTCCAGGTCTCCGAGATCCCAGGGCCGGTCGCCAGTCAGCAGCTCATGCAGCAGCACGCCGAGGGCGAAGACGTCGCTGGCGGTGGTCATGGGTTCGCCGCGCAGCTGCTCGGGCGAGGCGTAGGCCAGGGTCATCAGGCCCCGCGAGGGTTTGCGGTCGGCGGCGGGCTCGTCTTCTGCGGAATCCAGCCAGCGCCCGATCCCGAAATCCAGAAGCTTCGGTATTCCTTCGGCCGTCACCAGGATGTTGGCGGGTTTCAGGTCGCAATGCAGGATCAGGTGGCGGTGGGCGTCTTCCACGGCCGCGCAGACCCCTTCGAACAGGTGCAGGCTCGTGTCGAGACCGAGTTCCCGTTTGTCGCAGTATTCCAGGATCGAAACACCCTCGACCAGTTCCATGACGATGTAGGGGTAGCCGTCGTCGGTGATGCCGCCGTCCAGCAGGCGGGCGGTGTTGGCGTGGTCGAGCTTGGCGAGCATCTGGCGTTCAGCCAGAAACCGGGGGCGCAGGGGGGAATCGGATCCCAGGGCGAGCATGAGCTTGATCGCCACGGACTTCTTGTACTGCCCGTCGTCCCTTTCCCCCACGTAGACGATGCCCATGCCGCCTTCGCCGAGAATCCCCACCAGCCGGTAGGGGCCGATCATGTGGCCGAGCCGGGAGGCCGGGTCCCACATCCGCGAGGACTGTTCGATCAGGTGGGCGGCGTTTTCCCCGGCGGGCTTGTCCAGGAAGCCGTCGGCCCGGGCGGTATCGTTCAGAAAGGCGATGACGTCCTCGATGAGTTCGGCGTCGCCGCCGCAGAGTTCATGGATTCTGGGAGTGCGTTCGGCTGCGGGCAGGTCCAGGACCTGGTCCAGGATGACGTCCAGTTTGCGCCACCGTCGGGTATCGAATTTATGAAAATCCATAAAAGTCTACCGGTCTTGAATGAGGTCAGTGGCCGCCATCGGTCCCGGACTGGAAGTGGGCGTCGTCCAACAGGCCGTGGAGAATGGTCCGGGCCTTGATCCAGTCCCGCCGCACGGTGCGGTCGGACACGCCGAGGGCCAGCCCCGTTTCCACTTCATTGAGGCCGGCGAAGAAGCGGCACTCCACCGTCCGGGCCAGCCGTTCGTCCAGTTCCGCCAGCTTGTCCAGGGCCTGGTCGATGGCCAGCAGTTCGTCCGCCTGGGCCTCGACCTTGTTGTGGTGGTCCCCCAGGGTGACCTCCACGCGGTCGCCCCCCCGTTTGACGGCCAGCTTGCTGCGTGCCATGTCTATCAGGATATTACGCATTACCTTGGTATAAACGGCCAGGAAATGTCCGCGATTTTCCCAGGACAGGCGCGTGCG
>JBDLKA010000193.1:0-3313 GCA_039714075.1 Candidatus Krumholzibacteriota bacterium
ACTGGTGCAACGAAAACGACAGTTTCCAGCTTGACGGCGCCGACTGGCTTTTCAAGGACGGCAGCTCCGGGAATATCTTCGGCGTGGCCCACGATGCGACAACCCGCTCCGTGGCGATGGGTGAAAACCTGGCCGGTGTCTGGTATGCCAACGAACAGCTGAACGCCAACGCCGTGATCTGGATGATGGAAGGCGGCGGCATCCCCTCCGTCGATCCCGTCGCAGGCACCATACCCGCCGGCGGCAGCATGGATATCACCGTTACCTTCGACGCCTCGGATTTGTGCGGGGGCAATTATTTCGCCGATGTCGTGGTCGAGAGCAATGATCCCGTCGATCCGGAGGTCCGCGTGCCGACGGTCATGACGGTGACCGGCGAACCGGACATCGATGTCTCGTCGACCCTGCTGGACTACGGACAGGTGTTCATCGGCGCGGTGATCGAGGACACGCTGGTCGTTTCGAATCCCGGCTGCGACGTCATCCATGTGACGAACGTGGCCATCGACCACCCCGATTTCACCACCGACCTGACCCCCTTTGATCTGGCAATCGGCGAACAGCGCCTGCTGGTGGTCGGTTACAGTCCGGGCGGAACCGGCCCGGTGTCCGGTACCCTCAGCCTGACCAGCAACGATCCCGACCAACCGGTGCTGGCCGTCGCCCTGGCGGGCGAAGGCCTGGTGGCACCCGTCATCGGGGTCAGTCCCGCCTCCATGTCGGCGAGTCTGCTGACCGGAGAAATCCAGAATCAAATGCTGACGGTGAGCAACACCGGCGGCAACGATCTTCTTTTTGAAATCACGACCGAGGATTTGACGGTGCAGGGCGCCAACAGCCTCCCGGCCGGTTTCCAGGTGTCGACCGGCCGACAACTGAACGCCGTTCCGGCCCAGGAGTCCTCTCCCGCGGAAGCCCCGACCGGGACAGCCTGGGCTGACGGGGCGATCCCGCTGCGGGACCCCCTGCCCACACCCATCAATACGATTCCGGGAACCAATGTCGTCGACATGGCCCTGCTCATCGTGGGCAGCGGCGCCTTTTCCGAAATCCAGGCCGAGTTGCTGGCCTTCTCCGATATTACCGTGGTGGATTTTTTCGATGCCAACAACGGTACTCCGACCCTGGCCGACCTCGAGCCCTATCATGTGGTCATCATCTCCAACGGCAACCCATTCCAGGACCCTGTCCTGCTTGGGAACGTGCTTGCCGATTACGTGGATCTGGGCGGCGGCGTGGTGCAGACGATTGCTTCCTTCGTGAACGGCTTCCATCTGGCGGGCCGCTTCATGGATGAAGGCTATTCCCCGTTCGACCTGGGTATTGGCCCGATCGGCTCGGGAACGCTGGCGGCTTTTGATGCCTCTCACCCCATCATGGATGGGGTGGCAACCGTTACGGCCGACCTGTTGGCGACCGCGCCTTTGGCTGCGGGAGCCCAGTGGGTGGCCGACTGGGACATGGGCGAGGCCTTTATCGCCACCCAGGGCGACCAGGTGGTCGGAGTCAACGCTTTCTTTGCCGGTTCCGGCTATTGGATTGGCGATCTGCCGCTGATTCTGCACAACGCGGCCGCCTGGACCAGCGGTGCAGCCCAATGGCTGGCCGTAGATCCCACCGAGGGCACCGTGGCTCCGGGGGCGTCCGTCGATCTGCTGGTCACCTTCGACGCCACCAGCGTCTGCGGCGGCACCTACCTGGCGGACATCCACGTCGACAACAACGATCCCCTTGCTCCCCGTGTGACGGTGCCCGTCGAAATGATCGTCACCGGCGAAACGGACATCGCCCTGTCCGACACCCTGCTGGCTTACGGCCCGCAGTTCATCGGCGCGGCCATACCGGATACGGTGGTAATTTCCAATCCCGGTTGCGATCTGCTCCACGTCACGGCGCTGACCATCGATCACGCCGATTTCTCCACTGATTTGACACCCTTCGACGTGGCCGTCGGCGACAGCCGGGCCCTGGAGGTTTTCTACAGTCCCACCAGCACCGGACCGGCGTCCGGAACCCTGAGTATTTCCAGCAACGACCCGGACACGCCCCTGCTGACCGTGGATCTGACCGGCGAGGGCCTGCTGGCCCCCGAGATCGTGGTCGATCCCACCCAGCTTTTTGCCGATCTTTTGACCGGCGAAATCGAAACGCAGCAGCTGACCATCACCAACACCGGCGGCAACGACCTGGTCTGGGATATTCGCCCGACTCCGCGCGACAGCGTGGCGGTCCTGTTGCAAAATGCCGCCGCCGCGGTGGTGGACGGCATCACCCCCAGCAACTCCGTGGAAATTGACGGAATTACATATTCCGTGCTGTCCCCCGGCGAGGAATCCCTCCTTGCGGACCGGATGGCCGTGTACCGCCAGACCGTGGACGATCTGGTGACCAGCAGCGCCGTGCCCCTCGTCGGGGTGAGCGGCTATTCCGCCAACAATCTTTTCCTGCAACTGGTCAATAATGTCGAGCTTGCGGGAATGTTCGCCTTCCAGGTGGTGGATTACCGGAATGATGATCTCACCCCCCTGGACGGTCTGGTCATCGGCGAGGACGACGGCCAGATTTCCGAAGCCGGCGCAACGATCCTGAGGGATTTTTACGACAGCGGCCGGGGTATCATGCTGGGAATGGACGATCTCAATTACAACTGGATGGGTATTGTTCCCGCCAAGCTGGGGCCGGTCTTCGGCATCGGGAGTCCGGAGGACTACAGTTTTTGCAACGATCCCCAGTTGAACACCTCCCATCCCATCAATGACGGAATTCCCGGTTTTATCCTGGGCGGTGCCTGGTGCAACGACAACGACAGCTTTGCGACGACCACCGCGGATTGGCTGTTCATGGAGGGCTCGTCGGGCCGGTACTTCGGGGTGGCCCAGGATGCGACCGCCCGGACGGTCCTGATGGGCGAAAACCTGGATTACATCTGGTCGGTCAATGAACAGCTGAACGCCAACGCGGTCATCTGGATGATGGGGGGCGGCAATCTGCCCCAGGTCGATCCTTCCGCCGGTGTGGTGGCACCCGGGGGAGTCCAGACGGTCGACGTGATCTTCGACGCGACCAATGTGTGTGGAGGGGACTACCTGGCGGATCTGGTTGTGAACAGCAACGATCCCCTCGCGCCGGAAACCCTGGTGCCGGCCGACATGCATGTGACCGGCGAGACGGATATCGCGCTGTCCGACACCCTGCTGGCCTACGGCCCGCAGTTCATCGGCGCAGTCATACCGGATACGGTGGTCATCTCCAATCCCGGCTGCGATCTGCTCCAGGTTACGGCGCTGGCCATCGATCACGCCGATTTCTCCAC
>JBDLKA010000194.1:0-3236 GCA_039714075.1 Candidatus Krumholzibacteriota bacterium
TCACCGTGCCAGTGCCATATCCAACCCAGTTCGTAGACGGTCAACTGCACCTGGACCTCGTCGCGGCCGGGGTTCATCAGGTCCGTCACATCGTCACCGGCCCGGCGGTATTCGGGCCGCCCATAGTAGACATAATTCCGGTCCCGCCAGGGTTGCTCCGCAAGAACCTGGACGCCTTGGCCGGCCGAGCCGTCGGTATCGGCGGAACGGACTCCCCAGGTGTAGAAGATACCCGGAGAATCGATGGTCAGATCCTCGTGGACATAGACACCAAAAGTGAGCCTGACCCCCTCGTAGGCATCCGCACCCACGTCTTTCGGGGCAGGCCAGGTCATGACCGGCGATTCGATGGCGTTGTGAATGTAGTATCCCTGCCCGGCAAGCCCGCCTGTCGTATTCACGATGTAGCCGTAGGGTCCGTAGCACCAGGTGATGCATTCACTACCCCCGGTGCCGGGTACGACAATGCCGTCGTCGATGAAGGCCACCTGGGCGGTGCTGTTGGTGGCACAGGGATCCTCGTCCATCAGGCCCATCCAGATTTTGGCGAAGTCCCCCACACCCTCGGGAAAGGCCGTTTGCCAGATACCGAGGTCCGCCGGATCGCCGCCGTGCTCGAAATCCTCGAAGTAGTCGGCGTTGAACGCTCCGTTTTCGAGGCGGACGTTGATATCGTCGACCTGGCAGGCACCCGAGGACGGCCAGGTACAATCCTCATCCGACCAGCCGCTGTCCGAAATGAAGCGGAAGTAGATCGCGATGTCCGTTCCTTCCAGATATTCGGCTGGCAGGTACGTCACCGAATCGCTGACCGCCACGGTGCCCGCGCCGTCCCACGCCTGCAGATCGGTGTAGTTCTGGCCCTCGAAACGGGTGCTCAGGTAGGTGTAGTCGTAAACGGGTTCCGAGTCGTGGATCAAGGTGGCGGTCACGATCACCCGGGAACTGAAGTCCGGGTGGGGAACGGTCTGGCGGAATTCCAACAGTTCACGCCAATTGTTGCCGTATCCACCGGCTGGATCGTCGATATCACAAGCAGGAATATCGATGTCGCCGCACCAGGCGGCATGGTTGCCGGGATCGGCCTGGTTGTAGTTGCTCACGTGCCAGTGGGTCTCGGGCGGTTGGGTGATGTCGTAATGAGTCCACCCGTTCCAGTTCGGATTGCCGAAGGCGTCCTCGAAGTCCCCGTCGTAATAGGGTTCCAGCCCGCCGTCACGGGGATCGGTGTTGTTGGTTGGGTCATTCGAGGCCGCCATCAGGTTGACGGTGTCGGCCCCGGCCTTGGCGAAAGCCGGATTCCCACCATGGATCACACCGCCGCCGCGGGAATACCGCGGCAGGTCCTCGGCCTGAACCGAATTTGCCAAAAGCATACCGGCCGTCAATACATAGCCGAACATTCGAAAAATATTCATGGCCATCTCCCGTTTGGAACATCGAAAAACTACTTCAACAATGTCGTCTTTCCGATCCGGACATCACCATGGGCCCGCGCTTCGTAGAAATACACGCCGCTCGCGGCAGCCGAACCCAGGTTGTCGCTGCCGTCCCAGACGACGGTCTGGCCGGCGCCTGCGGGGCGCGGGCCGTCGATCAGGGTCTTCACGAGCTGGCCGCGCACGTTGTACACGCTCAGCTTCAAATGACCCGCTTTGGGCAGCGAGTACTTGATCGTCGTGCTCGGGTTGAAGGGGTTGGGAAAATTTACGGCCTGGAACGCGATCCCGGGCAGATCATCCGGCACGTCATTGATGATGATGAAGATGCCGAAGAAATTCAGGACATCACGCAAAAGCAGTCCCCGGCCCGACAAGGGACTGCCGCCGGTGTTGGGATCGGTGATGACGTACATCAGATCCAGGGGCATGGAAACGATCCTGCTGGTGCCCACCCTGTTCAGTGTCACGGCCGAGTAGGAGAAAAATCCACCGTGCCCCGACACGTCGAGGAATTCGGCCTCTCGCACCGCCGATCCACGGGTCTGCACCGCGTCGAACATGTTTATGTCCGGACAACCTCCGTAGGCCACCCAGGTAGACGAATGATAGAATATGCGGTCGGGATTGGCGACGTATACCGGGGCGACCCTGGGGGACGTCTGGTTTTGAATCAATGGGCGCACATTGAAGTTTGCCAGAGTGACGCCCATATAATTTTCGAGAAAATCCTGGTTCGCCGGTCCCGCTGCCGCCAGATCGGAAGCCAGATTGTCCCCCGTCAGGAACATGTCTTTTTCACCCAGATCGAGCCAGCCTGTCAGCACCCCCACATCGTCACCCGGGTCGCGGTTGAAATCCCCGTTGGAGATGGTATGGACTTTCAGATCACCCGAGGTGTAGAGGATTTCCGAGTACCCCGCCAGGGTCGCGGCTGTGGCCCGGCCGCCGATGCCGTTTCCCACACCCGAAGTGGGCCCGTTGACGTAATAGATGTCGTAATCATCCTGGTGGTACATTCCGAAACCGGTCAGGGCGGTGTACCACTTGTTCTCCCCGCCCAGATCGGCATAGTCGTTGATGAAAAGGACCTCCGGCTGTTCCAGGCCCCCGAAACCGTCATCGCGCATGGTCGGCAGGGCACGGACGGTGAAACTGGAGTTGTAGCCCATGGGATAGTGGAAGTCGGTGCTGAAACCCGTCGTATCCGGAGGAATGAGCGCGGTCTGGGGATCGGATCCGCCCGGTCCACCGATGGCGTCGGTCGCGGAGATGTAATAGTGCAGGACATCGCCCGGGAACAGGAAACCGGTGTCCGGTAAGTCGAAGCCCCATTCATTATAGACGGGAAACCCCGCGACCGATCCGGTAGGCGGCAAGCCCCCCCGATAGGGGTCGAACAGGGGGTTGGGCTCCAGGCAATAATGCAATTCAGGGTATCCAGCGAGAACAGCCCCAGCCCGCACCGGCTTGATGGTCGCGATTATCGAATCCCCCGGATCGTTGCGCAGATGGCTGGCCAGGGAAATATTACGGGCCATGTCGAAGCGGACGTGGTTGGAACCGAGGTCTGCCAAATCGATCGTGCCCTGCTCGGGAAAATTGTCCTGGGCCAGGTCGATTTCCCGGACGGTGATGGCCGGCCCCAGATAGGGAAACACCTTGACCGTAACGTCGTCGAAGTAGGGCGCGGGGTAGCCGTCGTCACCGTGCCAGTGCCATATCCAACCCAGTTCGTAGACGGTCAACTGCACCTGGACCTCGTCGCGGCCGGGGTTCATCAGGTCCGTCACATCG
>JBDLKA010000195.1:0-3196 GCA_039714075.1 Candidatus Krumholzibacteriota bacterium
CGCCCTGATCGACCGCACGACTTCGGTTTCCCGTCGCGGGGGAGATGAGCGCATCCTCGCCCTTTCCTTCGAGGCCCCGGCCTACGGGATGAACGAATTTTTCCCGTACCTGGTCATGGTTTACCTGCTGGATCTCGAGGGTAGCGGCATCCTGACCAGGGCTCTGGACGATCTCGATCCGGAAGTGCGGCCGCAGCTGGGAACCTGGTGGCAGAAGGCTCCGGGATTCAGCCGCCTCACCCTGGAATTCACCCTGCCCGAAGGCGTGGAGCCGGAAATGGCCTACCGCCTGGTGCAGGACGCGGTCACCGGCGCGGTCGACATGGGAATCACGGGCGAGGACATTCTCGGCATCGTGCGCATGTCCGAGGTCGAAACGCTGCTGCAGCGGGAACAGCTGCGGATGACCGGCATCTACACCTCCGAATCGATCGCCCTGGGCGGGTCCGATTTCTTCATCAACTACCTGGACGGGTTGCGCGATGTGACCGCCGAGGACGTGACCCGCGTGCTGACGAACTGGCTGGTCGACGCGCCCTGCCTGGCGATCATGATCGAGCCGGACTCGGCCAAACAAGAGGATGAGGGCGGGATGCCCGGCATGCCTCCCGGCATGAAGATGCCCCCGGGAATGAAAATGCCTCCCGCCATGGCCGCGGCCATGAAGAAACAGGCTAGCGGCACCGATGAAACTGCCGGAAGTCCCGACCAGAAGGGTCCGGCGGCAGCGCCGGCACCTTTGAAGGTCGACCGTTCCGTCCTTGCCAACGGGGCCGTACTGGTCAGCCAGACCAACCCGGACAGCCCGCTGACCGCCATCCATCTGGCGGTGCGCGGCCGGGCGGTCATCGACCGCGACAATGGCGGCGCGGGCGCCCTGGACATGGTGCACCGGTTGCTGAGCGAAGGCATCCCCGGCTGTGACAAGGTGTGCCTGGCCCGGCGTCTGCGGGATCTGGGCGCCAACGTCAAGATGGTGGACGATGCCCGCATCCCCATGGACAACTACTACACCAACGGCCGTTTCAGCTTCATCCGGATCGAAACCGCCGCCGCTTACGGGCCGGAGGTGCTGGAACTGCTGACCGAGGTCATCCAGCACGCCACGTTCGACGAACAGGCTTTCACCAAGGTTCGCAAAGACCGGATCACCGAGTTGGAACGCCACGAAACCAGCGCCCGCAGCACGGCCAACGCCATGCTGGACGCCGCCCTGTTCGGCGATCATCCCCTGGTCATGCCGGCCGAGGGTGATCCCGAATCCCTGGCCGGGCTCGACTTCAACCAGGTCCGGACGGTCTACCGCAAGGCCTTCTCGTCCGAGAACCTGATCTTCTCCATCGTGGGTCCGTCAACCCACGCCGAACTTGCCGCCAGCCTGGAGAAGAATCTTTCCGGCAACGGCTCGCCGGGCGTGGGCCTGGAGCCCATGCCCGTGACCACCGGGGCGGACAGTCTGGCCGCCACGGTCGGCGGCCAGCTGACCGCCATCCGGCTGGGATCCATCTTCGCGGTGGACAAGGCCGATGCGGCCGCCCTCCGCCTGGTGGTGGCCCTCCTTTCGGACCGCATGGCCATGGACCTGCGGGAAAAGAAGGGTCTCAGCTACAGCGTGGGGGCCTCGATGAATGTTGACGGGGACCGGGGGGAATTCGTCTCCTGGCTCAACCCGCCCACCGAGCGGATGGCCGAGGGCCGGCAGGCCCTCAAGGCGTTCATCACCGGTTTCGACGCCACCTCCATCACCCAACAGGAGATGGAAAAAATCCGCGCCGCCCGCACCGGCCGCATGATGATGCGGCGCCTGTCGTCGATGGGACAGGCCTACTACCTGGCCATGGCGGAGTTGGAGGGGGACATCGCCGGTTATCTGAACGGATTGTCGGTCTACGACGACGTGACGTTGGCCGATCTGCAGTCCGCCGCGGACAAATACCTGAAGCCGATGATCATGGTCGAGGTGGTCGTGGACTAATCGGTCCCGTGGTGGCCCCGGCAGAGGTGATCGCAGATATGTTTTTCCAGCCGCTGAAGCTCTTCCCGGTCGGGTTCGGCTTCAGCGGCCGCGTTTTTGGCGCCTTCCCCGATGGAACGGATCTGGGCCACGTAGTTACGGCAGTGCCTGCACATGAACAGGTGGAACTTGATTTCCATCCGCTTCATGAAACCGAAATCCTCGATTTCACCCGCGGCCGCCATTCTTGATAGGTCTCTGCACTTAAGCATTGTCAATCAACCTTCGATGTTCCTGGTCTCGAGACATTCCCGCAGCAGGTTGCGCCCCCGGAAGAGCAGCACACCCAGATTCGAACGGCTGACGGCCATGGTTTCGCAGATCTCCTCGCTGTCCATCTCTTCCACCTCGCGCAGGACGAAGGCCATGCGCTGGTCCGTCGAAATCCCCTCGAGACAATCGGCGAGATGTTCCCGGACTTCCCTTTCGTAGGCGGCCATGTCGGTGCCGCGGGGCGGCTTCTGCCAGTGACCGTCGGTCTTGAAGCGGGACTCCATGGTCTCTTCGATGTTTTCGGCGGCACCCTCACGGTGGGCGGACCGCCGCATCTCTGAAATCTTACGATACAGTATCCCGAACAGCCAGGTGCGTACGTGCGATCGTCCTTCGAAATCACCGATCTTCTCGATGAAGGTGACAAAGGTGCTCTGGCAGACGTCTTCCGCGTTCTGGGCATTGAGCCCGGCGCCGCGGGCGGCCCGCAGGATCTGGGGCAGGTACTCATTGACCAGTTCCTGCGTGGCGGCCTCGTCCCTGGCCCGCAGCAGGTCCAGGAATTCCGGTCGGGAATATTTGTCGTGTGCCGTGGGCGGAACCATCAGGCCGGCGATCTCCTGGTCGGGAAAAATTTCCTGTAACAAACCGGCGGCCCCGGGCACCAACCCATGTGACCGAAAGTTTTGCCAACAAGGTCCACCAGCGAAGTGGACCTGACCAATAGTGTAAGGAGGAGAACAATGATCGCCAATAGAATCAAGCACGGAATCGTCGGCGGATTGATGGGCGGAGTGGTTTTCGGAGTCATGATGGCCTTCATGGGGACCCTGCCCATGATCGGCAAAATGGTGGGCTTCCCCAACGCGGTGACTGGTTTCGTGGTGCATCTGGCCATCAGCGCGGGTATCGGCGGATCTTTCGGGGTGCTGCTGGGGCCGGCGGTGACCGGTCGGATCAGCGGGCTGG
>JBDLKA010000196.1:0-3165 GCA_039714075.1 Candidatus Krumholzibacteriota bacterium
TCACCGAAAAGGAAGTCCACGAGCGCCAGGATTACAGGTTCCGCTGGTGGCAGGGACTATTGGTGGGTGCGGGCGTCGGGCTGGTCTCCGGCATGAGCGGACTGGCCGGCGGCGTGGTCCTGGTGCCTGCCCTGGCCCTGATCCTGGGGGTGCCCACGGGGTGGCTGGCCGGCACTTCGTCGGCCGTGATCGTGTTCAGCGCCCTGGCCGCCGCCCTGGGCTATCTGACCTCGGCGCCGGCGGCCGCCCTGGGTCCGGGTTTCCACGGCTTCACCTGTCTGCCGGTGGCCGGCTTGCTGGCCATTACCGCCATTCCGGGTGCCCAGTTCGGGGCCTGGGCCAACCGCCGGACCGGTTCGGTCCTTTTCCGCAGGATCTTCGCGATTCTAATGTTAATCGTAGTAGTTCGGCTGGTCACCAGCCGTTAGGTTCCAGAATCTGTTGTGCCTCAAAAAATGTGTTTTAACGGAAATCCCGCTATGGCAACTCCAACCTGAACCTCAGATTGTTTACTCATTTGTTATCAACAAGTTGTTACCCAAAAGTGCCCCCGGGGACACTTTTTGTGGCTATTTTGTTTGTTTTCAACACGTTAAAAAACAAATTGGCAATATTGAATTTTCCGACAACATATTTATTGTCAGTCACTCATTAAAGTAAATAAATATGTTGTCAAATCCGCAACTAGGGGTTTTCCTGCTTTGATATCCAATATCCCAACCCGCTTGGAATCATCTTACAAGGTGTCGGTCGCGCCGGACATAAATTCAGAGGCACAACCAAAAAAAAACGGGCCGCCCCTTGAAGCGGCCCGTCGCATTATTCCCTGGATCAATCCTGGTTCTGCAGCAGCAGCATGCCCGTCCGCTTGGCGTTCATGCGCAGGATGTCCGGATGGTCGGGATGGGCGTCGGCGCCCTGCTCGATCATCAGGACGATCTCGGCCGGCTTGAGTTCGGGCTTCCGCGCGATCAGCTTGCCCGCCAGATTGCAGACGTTGGGCGAAGCCATCGAGGTGCCCGACATCTTCATGGTCTCACCGCCGGGAACATAGCTTTCCACCTGGAAGCCGTTGGCGTAGACCCGCACGTTTTCACCGCCGCTGGTGAAGCTGGTGGGATCGCCCGCCTGGTCCAGGGCGCCCACGACCATGATGTTGGGCAGGTTGAAGCTCGAGGGGATCACCACGTCGAACTCGACGTCGTTGTCGTCGTTGCCCGCGGCGGTCACGAACAGGATGTCGGGGGAATCGACCATCGCCTGATACAGCCCGTCCTTGAGGATACCGATCATCTCCTTGGCCATGGCGGCGCGCTCTTCGGCGTCGGCGCCCACGCCGTTGGCTTCGAGGCTGCCCTCGATCTCCTTGTAGGTCCAACCCCAGCTCATGTTCACCACGCGCACGCCGTGGTCACGGAAATACTTCGCCGTGGCGGAGTAGCTTTCAGCGTGGGCCCTGGCCGCCTCGACGGTCATGGCCTGGGGCGTGGTGTGGTAGTCGAACGAGATGCGCGCCACGAGGATGCGCGCGAAAGGGTTGTCCTGGGTCGCGATGCCCGCCACGTGGGTCCCGTGCATGTAGAGACCGCCGAAACCGAGCGAGGTGATGAAGTCTCCCACCTGGTCCGCCGGCATGTTCTTCATCCTGTTACGCACTGCCGAAGCTTCCGGGCTGTCCACGGCCGCGGTCATGTCGGTGAAACCCTGAGTGTATTCGTAGATCGCGTCCAGCTTGCCGTCCTGGTCGCCCAGGGGATGCAGCATGTCCGTATGGGCCACCCCGTTCATGTCGTAGGCGATGCCGTGGACATCATCGACAAAACCGTTGCCGTCGGTGTCGGTCCCGTCCTTTTTTTCGTTCCCGTTGACGAACATGATGTCCTTGAACACGGTCGCATCGACACCCGAATCCCAGATTCCCACCATGACGGGTTCCAACTCTTCGGCGGGCTGCAGGGTCAATTCGCGCTGGGGCCAGATGTCGGCCTTTTCGACCTTGTTGGCGTCCAGATACGCACCGTAGACCTTGGAGACGATGTGGTTCGTGGCCAGCCGGTGATCTATGGTGTAGCGGATACCGATCACCGCGGCGGCCAGGTCGCTGCTCAGTCCACCCATGGCCTCGGCGGCGGGTTCGATCTGGGACTGGATCACGCCCTTCAGCAGGTTTTCGCTCATGTACTCGGCCCGGGCCTTGTCGGCCTTGACCCGGTCCTGGACCACCCGGTAGGGCAGGGCGAAGAGGGCGGTTTCCAGCTCCTTGCCGAAGGTTTTCAGGAACACCTCTTCGGTGGCCGATCCCAGCACCTCCATTTTGGCGGCGACGTAGGCCCGGGTCGTCAGGCCGCCCATCATTTTGGCGGCTTCCTTGTCCTCCATGGCGGTGATCTTGTCCAGGTGCCCGAGGGCGCTGTCGTACTCCAGGTCCGCCAGATCGAGCAGGGCCAGGCTCTGGTGGAACCCCTTCAGGGTCGCCACGTCAGTGATCTCGTAGGTGGCCAGGTCGGATTCGATGTCGGCCCGGACCTGATCCCTGAGAGCCTTCATCCTGTCGGGCACCTCCATCAGGTCGGCAACGGAGCCGTCCAGCGGGTAGGTATGGACGGGCAATTCATCCAGGCTGTTGATCTTGATCTTTTCCGCGGGCGCCTCATCGTCGGCCGCCAGGGCGAATCCGGAAAGCAGCAGGGCCAGGACTCCTGCCAGGATGAAGAGCTTGCTTGTTTCTCGCGCGGTCGGCCTCATGGAAATCTCCTTCTCGGGGCGGGCGCCAATGTGAGCTGGTGAATCGACGGAACCGGGTATTTTCACTCCGGAAATATACACCAGGGACACCGCCGATCCCATTCATAACGGACAACAGTTGAAAATTGTTCCCTTGCCGGAATCCGGATTTCCGGTCAATTTACGGGCAACGGTAAACGGTGAAATTGATTACAGGTTTTCCCCGGTGGGTGCCCTCAAGTGATGCTTTCCCTTCGCACGCTGGTTTTCTATCTGGGCCTGGTGGCCATCGTCCTGACCATGGTGTTCGGGTTCGCGGTCAGCCTGTTCATGTCCCAGTTGCCGCGCAACCGCTTCCTCGCCGCCTGGGGACGGGCCATCATCGCCTGGCTTCGCATCACCTGCGGCCTGACCCATGAAGTCGTCGGCAGGGAAAACATC
>JBDLKA010000197.1:0-3090 GCA_039714075.1 Candidatus Krumholzibacteriota bacterium
ATTTTGATGGTCATCAGCGGGGTGATGCTCCACAGCCTGTACCGTTTCGACGGCACGTTCGGCATCACGGAGGGACAGCACGTCCTGGATGAGGAAAGCCATTATTTTTTCATAACCAAGGGCGCCCTGAGCCGGGAACCCGCGGGGAAATTCGCTTTGACCCTCCAGGACATCGACCGAAAATTCCCCGTGAAGGACGCCACCACCGAAGCGGCCAGGGTTCATTTGAAACCCCTGAAGGGCGGGGCGCCCGTGGAGGGCCTGCTGCGCATCAACCAACCGTTTCTCTGGGGGGGAATCGAATTCCATTACGGGGCCCTGACCGGTTACTCCCCGGAAATCCTGGTGATGGATTCCGCGGGTGGGGTGGTGTTTCGCCGGTTCATGAGGATGAAGGTCCGGAAGTCGGGCGACGAATGGATCCATGCGGATTTCATCGAACTTGAGGACTCGCACACCAGGATAGAAGTCCAAATCATTGAAGGAGATAGGCAGGAATCCCCGCAGAGGCGACAGCTTTCGGTCTCCAGGGGGGATTCGATACTTTTTGTAGGGGAAGTCGCGGCCGCCGACACCGTTGTCGCCGGGGCGCTCCGGGTTGCGGTTCCCAGGATCCGCAACTGGTGCTACCTTCACGCGGTCCGCAATCCCTGGTTGTGGATGGTGTTCACGGGTTTCTGGGTCGGCCTGGCCGGCCTGACGATAACCGTCCTGCCCCGGACTTTTCCCAGGAAGGGCCACCGGTCATGAACAATACCGAGACAATCCTGTTCTGGACATGCGCCCTGTTGCTGGCCGGCGGGTTTTTTCTGGCCCTGCTTTCGGTCATCTTCGGCAAGGCCCGCCCCCTGAAGGTCTCCCAGGTTCTCGTGGCGGCCGCCACTGCGGCCCTGACCGCCCTGGGTGTGGTGCGCTGGGTCGGAACCGGCCATCCGCCGTTCGTCAGCCTGTTCGAATCCATGATCGCGTCGATCTGGTTCCTGCTGGTCATCTACCAATTGGTGCGTTTGAAGGTCGGGCATGCCGTCGTGGTTCTGGTGCCGGTTTCGGGCCTTGCCCTGCTGTTGATGGGATGGTCATCGTCCCTGCCCCAGGAGGCCACGCCGCTGTCGGCCGCCCTGGAAAACGTCTGGCTGTTCATCCACGCGTCTTTCGCCACGGCGGGCGCCGGCGTATTCCTGGTCGGGGCCTCCTATTCGGTGATCTACCTGATGGGCGAGGAAAAGCTGGACGAACTCCGCCGGACCATGCCCGCCCTGCCCGGACACAGGGATCTGCCGAAGTCGGTCGTCACCTACCTGCTTTTCGGCCTGATCCTGTGGGGCGTGATGATCGTCTCGGGTTCCATCTGGGCGCACGCGGCCTGGGGTCGGTACTGGGCCTGGGACCCGGTCGAGTTGTGGTCGTTGCTCAGTTGGCTGATTTACGCATTGCTTTATCACGCCCGCATGTCGCTCAAGTTGTCGCCCCGGTGGTTCTGCATCCTCAACATCGTCGCCGTCGCCACGATCGCCTTTGCCCTGTGGGGCGTCCATTACGTCTACGAAACGATCCACACCTATGGTTGAGCGCCGGTGCAGATTCCGGGCCGCAGGCCTGGCCTGGATCGTGATGGGAGGGTGTCTGGCCCTCCTGACACCGGGGTGTGCG
Source organism: Candidatus Krumholzibacteriota bacterium (assembly GCA_039714075.1). Lineage (GTDB taxonomy): Bacteria > Krumholzibacteriota > Krumholzibacteriia > LZORAL124-64-63 > LZORAL124-64-63 > JAGLCY01. Next base: position 1,651 of record JBDLKA010000197.1, read on the forward strand.
CAGGATGAATACACCCGGGCGCCGGAGTTCGAACGGCTGGTGCAACTGGATGAAAACCATCCCGGCCTGGAACCCACCCGTCTGCAGATCCTGGGCGATTCCCTGTTCGTCAGTTTCAACGGACTTCCCCGGCTGGAAGTGTTCGACCTGGACCTGAACCGCCTGGGTGCCGTCGACCTGAAGGCGCCGGAACCGATCCTGCCGACTTCGTTCGCGGTGACCGATTCCCAGATCCTGGTCACCGACCACGGGAAGGGAATCGTGGCGCGGTTCGATCGTCAGGGCCAATACCTGGATTCGTTCGGGACACTGCCCGACGGCGTGACGCGCCTGGCTCCCATCGCCGTGACCTGCTTCGCCGGCATGGCCTACGTGGCGGACATGAACCAGAAAAGGGTGTTGGCCATTTCCCTGAACACCATCACGGACATAATAGAAACGGGGGAAATGGTGTTGACCATTCCCGGGGAAAATGAATCCCCGGTGGGTTTCCCGTCGACCGTGTTTGTCACCGATGACGGGCGCCTGCTTGTCGGGGACGCGGCCAAAGGCCTGGTCCGCGTTTATACCTGCGATGGTCGTTCCATCTACGAATTCGATCCGGTGCCCGGCCTGATGAAAATGGCGCCCCAGGGGTTCGCCGTCGACGGCAGGATCGATCCCTCGGTCCAGGACGAGCATTCAGCCGACCCCAGCGGCATCCGCAACCAGGGCCGCCTGCACTTGGTGGACGGCTATAACGGCCGCGTCCATATGTTCAGTCCGCTCGGCCGGTATCTTGCTTCCTATCCGGAGGAGTCGCGGCTTTCCGGGCCCGCCGGCATCGCCGTTGATCGTCCCGGGAAACGGATTTTTGTTACCGATCCCCCTGCCGGCCGCATCCTGGTCTACCGCTACGAAGGAGATTGAGTGGGCTACCTCATCCTCATGCTGACCAACTACTTTCACGACCTCGCCGTCGCGGTATTGGCGACAAACGTCGTCATGATACACATTAGTGGTAGGTTTTTGGACGAGGAGCCCGACCGCGCCCTGATTTTGGGCCGCCTGATCAGTCGGCTGGCCAAATTGACCTGGTGGGCCTTGGCCTATGTTATCCTGGCCGGGGCCGTGCGGGCCTGGTTCTTCATGGACTTCGAATGGAATCCCGTCGTCGAGAAAAGCGGGATGATGGTTGCCCTTGGCGTCAAGCATGTGTTGCTGGTGGGGTTGACGGTATTCGGCATCGTGGGCATGCGCAGATACAGGGAGAAATACCGTGATCATGAAAGATAGTCAGAAGACGATCGTCTTCGTGACCCCGCCCTATCATTGCGGGGTGGTCGAGGTGGCCGGCACCTGGCCGCCCCTTAGTTTCGTGCCCCTGGCCGCCCAGGCCGAAAAGGCGGGCTGGCAGGCGCGGATCTACGACGCCATGTCTTTGCGGCATGACCATGATAA
>JBDLKA010000198.1:0-3081 GCA_039714075.1 Candidatus Krumholzibacteriota bacterium
ATCTCGAAGCGTTCGGTGAAGGGATCGTCGCGGGTTGCCGGGTTGCTCGGCCGCAGCACCCCTGCGGGTTCCCAGGTCTCGCCGTCGAGCGATGTGGACCAGCGAACCTCGACCGGCAGCCAGACCCAGGAGCCCATGACCTGCAGGAAGTCGGCGGCAAGGCGGCTCACCTCTCGTGTCTCCTCCAGGTCGACGTCCAGGGCCATGTCGACCGCCTCCCAGCCGAGCCAGCTGTACCAGTAATCGTTGATTCCCTTGATTCCATCGACCAGGGTTGCGCTTCCGTTTGCGGGATACTTGGGGCTGAAAGGCACTGTCAGGTCGACGGGACGGCCCACGGCCAGGTGGTCGACCATCCCCTCGGCGAAGAAGCGGCGCGTGTCCTTCCCGTAATCGTCGGGCGGAGAGTGGCGCTCGTGGACGCGCTCGAATCCCCCGGCGTTGCATCCGGACACGAACGTCTCCAGCATCTCGGGCCAGCCGGCCTTCACCCGCCACCCACCTTCGGGCGCGGTTTCGAACATTCCGTACTCGCCGGCGCCGAAGAACTTGCCCTGCTCCAGGCGGGCGTAGGTGAGCGACAGGCGGGCCTCACTCACGCGCCGTCTTATCTCGGGATACTCCGCAACGGCTCTTTCCGCCGCTTCGAGAATCCCCTCCGCCTCGACAAGGATCTCCGGCGTCAACCATGTCATGCCCTCGATGACCGGGTTGCCGTAGATGCCCAGCCGGTCGCCGGAGGCCCGCAGACGATCGTGCATCAGGTCGAAGTACCGGCGCATGTGGCCGCCAGCCTTCCCGTAGTACCCCGCCATGAAGTCGTCGACCAGGGCGGAGACGTCACGTTCCGGATCCCAGAGAAGCTTGGCGATGACGTACTGCTTGAGCTCGGAGAGATCGCTCTTCGAGCTGCCGCTGCCCTGCTGGAACATGAGTTTCACACCGGCGTCGCGGAAGTGACGGATGTTCGGCTGCAGCACGTGAAAGTTCGGGAACGGGGACACGTAGTTGCTGAACTGCACCACGTAGTCCCAGATCATCAGGTCGTCCGACAGGGCCGACCATTCCCGGATGTCGCGCAGGAAGTCGGCATCGCGCTCACCCGACGCGATCGGCTCGGCCCGGTCGCACTCGATGCTGCACAGACAGATATTCACGTTCGCGGCGACCTCGAGGTCCCGCGGCGCCCGGCGGGTGTACGAATAGGCCAGGGTGGAGATGATCTTCCCGGGAAACTCCGCCGCCACCCGGTTCACGAACACGATCAGCGGCCCCGCCTGGCTTCCGTGCTTCTCGACGAGGGCCCGGCAAAGGCTGCATTCGCAGGCGCCGTGGCGGTCGTTCTGGGAGACGGACCAGTAGCGCGCCTCCGGCCGCCCGGCCATGCGCTCGCGCAGGCCCGCGACCACCAGTTCGAAGACATCCTCGTTCGTCAGGCAGAGCTGCTGGTTGGCCAGTCGCTGCCCCTTGATTTCCGAGAAGTACTCCGGATGATCGGCGAAATGCACATCCGGCGGCACCAGTTTATCGAAGGTGTGGACGAACATGCCCCAGGTCTCGTCCCGATGCGCGCGGGAGTGGGATCCGTGCCAATCGCACCAGGCCTGGTCTTCGGCGCCGGGCAGATGGGGCCAGCGAACGGGAAAGGCCGGGCTCCGCGTCTCGTCGAGCCGGGGCAGGTCGAAGACGCGCCGCTCGGGGATGTGGGTCACCTCGGGCGTGTAGCGGCGAATGCCCAGGTGTTCTTCCAGAAAAGCATAGACGCCGTAGAGTGTGCCCCGCCCCGGCCCGCCGATGATCAGTCGGTTCTCGTCCGCGCTGTGCCAGACGAAGGCATCGGGACCGAGATCCGGTGCAGCGGCGACAGCCTCTTGGCCCCAGCCGACCAGGATCCCGGAACCGGAGTCGGTCTCATCACCTGAAGTTATCGGCAGTGTGGCGCCGGTGGCCGCCGCCAGATAGCGCTGCAGTTCCGCGGCGGCGTGCCGGGTGAGCGAGTCACCAGCAGCCAGCACGATGCGACCGTCGCCGGACCCTTCGGCGATCCAGTGCCGCCCGGGCGTGCCGTTGCACCCCGCCGTGATCAGCACCCCCAGCAGCAGAAGCGGATAAATCCTCGGGACTCGTCGTGAGAAAATTGTCATTCCTTTTCCTTCAATTGTGGTGACCGGGGTCCCTCGACCTGCCCGAGACGAAACACCCAGGCGTGCTCGCAGGGCGGTTTCGCAATGACCTCCGCTGGCAGGTCGATCAGGCAATTGTGGTCCACGATCTCCCAGTTAAGCGGCTCCGTCACGCCGAGGAGGCGGACCTGCTGCCCGGGCGCGGGGTGCACTCCATCGATCTTCAGATGCTCCGGCAGCTGCTCCCCCTCCTTCGCAAGGTAGATTGCGTACACGTCGCCAGTGTCCCTGCGCTGCGTGAAGCAGATGTCCCCCTGTTTGAACGGCGTACAGGGACGGGTGCCGTAGATGGCCTCGCCGTTGACCGCCAGCCAGGCGCCCAGTTCCTTCATGCGAATGACGGCGTCGGGGTGGAAGTGGCCTTCGCCGTCGGCTCCCGCGTTGAGCAGCAGGTTGCCGCCCTTGGCGACGACATCGACGAGCAGGTGCACGAGCTGCCGCGTGGGCTTGTACTTGCTATTGGCGTTGTAGGACCAGGCGCCCGCCATGGGCATGCAGGTTTCCCAGGGCTCGGTCAACGGTTCGGCGGGGACCTTCGCCTCGGGCGTGCGGTAGTTCTCGTAGGGACCTCCCACCCAACGGTCCACCATGAGGATTCCGGGCTGGTGGCGACGGGCCATGTCCGCGATGCCTTCCATGCCGATATCCTGGTCCCGGTTGTCGGGACTCACCCAGGCTCCGTCGAACCAGAGGATGTCCACCGGGCCGTAACCGGTGCACAGCTCCTCGATCTGATTGAAAGTGAACTCCCTGAATTTCCCCCAGATCTCCGGATGCGCCTTGGGCCGGTAGTTGACGTTGCGCGTGCCGTGCTGCCAGTGGGGGGACCAGTACCAGGGCGTGTGCCAGTCGGGTTTGGAGAAGTAGGCGCCGTTAATGAAATCCCGGGCGCGAAAGG
>JBDLKA010000199.1:0-2950 GCA_039714075.1 Candidatus Krumholzibacteriota bacterium
CGGTTACTGCGCTAGGCGCGCTGCTCGACAACCTGCTTGCGCAGCTGCTCTTTGAAATCGTTGGGGAAGATCTCGCCCTTGCAGATCCAGACCTTGACGCCGATGGCGCCGTACTGGGTCCGCGCGGTCGAGGTGCCGTAGTCGATGTCCGCACGCAGCGTGTGCAGGGGCACACTGCCGTCGTGGTAGGACTCGATGCGGGCCATTTCGGCCCCGCCCAGGCGGCCGGCGCAACGGATCTTGATGCCCTTGGCGCCCATGCGCATGGCCGTGGCGATGGATTTCTTCATCGCGCGGCGGAAGGCGACTCGGCCCTCGAGCTGGGCGGCGATGTGGTCGGCGACCAGCGGCGCGCTCAGTTCGGGCTTCTTGACCTCGTCCACATCCAGCTTGACGTTCTTACCGATCATCTTCTGCAGCTCGGCGCGCAGCTGGTCCGCCTTGGTTCCCTTCTTGCCGATCACGACACCGGGCCGGCTGGTGGCCACGATGATGATGACCTTGTCGCGGAACCGCTTGATCTTGACGGACTCCACACCGGCGTTGCCGACCCGCGCCATCACGTACTTGCGGATGAGCAGATCCTCGTTCAACCAGTCAGCGAAGTTCTTGTCGCTGAACCAGCTGGAGTTCCAGTCCTTGACGATTCCCAGCCGGAACCCGATCGGATGTGTCTTCTGACCCATGGTCTTCCTTCCTTATTGCCGCCCTGAATCAGACAGCAGACTCGACAATGACCTTGATATGGCTGGTCCGCTTGTTGATGCGAAACGCGCGCCCCTGGGCCCGCGGACGGATCCGCTTGAGCGTGGGGCCTTCATCGATCCGGATCTCCTTGATGAAGATGTCGGAGTTGGTCATGGCAACCTGGCCGTCGTTCATGAACTGAACGTTTGCTGCGGCCGACAACACGGCCTTGCCCAAAATCGGCGAAGCCTTTTTCGGTGTCAGGGCGAGAATGCCCATGGCTTCATCCACGTTTTTGCCCCGGATCAGATCGGCCACGATACGGGCCTTGCGGGGCGAAACCCGGACGAACCGGGAGACGGAACGTGCCTCCATCAGTACAACCTCCGGTTACGACTTCTTGCTGGTGTGGCCGCGGTAGGTGCGCGTCGGAGCGAACTCACCGAGTTTATGGCCCACCATGTTTTCCTGAATGTACACGGGCACGAACTGCCGACCATTGTGCACGGCGATGGTGTGGCCCAGGAACTCCGGAACGATGGTCGAACGCCTAGACCAGGTCTTGACGACACGCTTCTCGTTCTTGCTGTTCAGGCCCTCGACCTTGGCCAGGAGGGATTCCTCGATAAAGGGCCCCTTCTTGATTGATCTAGCCATGTCCTGTAATTCCTCCGGTTCTACGTATTCTTGAGCTTGCGGCGCCGCACGATGAAGGCGTCGCTGGGCTGCTTCTTGCGTGTCTTGTATCCCTTGGTCGGCATGCCCCAGGGGCTGACGGGATGGCGTCCGCCGCTGGTCCGGCCCTCGCCACCGCCATGGGGGTGATCGACCGGATTCATGGCCACACCGCGAACCGTCGGGCGTTTGCCCAGCCAACGGCTGCGGCCGGCCTTGCCGCTGACGATGTTCTCGTGCTCGGCGTTGCCGACTTCACCGATGGTGGCGTAGCAACGGCAGTGAACCATGCGCACCTCGCCGCTGGGCAGGCGCAGGGTGACGTAATCGCCCTCCTTGGCCATGACCTGGGCGAACGAACCGGCACTGCGGGCCATCTGGCCGCCCTTGCCGATGTTCAGCTCGATGTTGTGCACCAGGGTACCCAGGGGAATGTTCTCCAGGGGCAAGGCGTTGCCGGGATTGAACGGCGCCTGCGGACCGGCGAGGATGGGATCGCCCACCTGGACACCCTTGGGCCAGATGATGTAGCGCTTTTCCCCGTCGATGTAGTGCAGCAGGCAGATCCGGGCGCTGCGGTTGGGATCGTACTCGATGCTGAACACCTTGGCCGGCACGTCGAGCTTGTTCCGCTTGAAATCGATCTTGCGGTAACGGCGCTTGTGGCCGCCGCCCCGGTGCCTGACCGTGATGCGGCCGCGGTTGTTCCGGCCGCCCTTCTTGGTCAACGGCTCGAGCAGGGACTTCTCCGGCTCGCTCCGGGTGATCTCGCTGAAATCCGCGACGGTCCGGAACCGCTGGGTCGGTGTCACGGGCTTGAGTTTCCTGATTGCCATTCTATCCTTCTCCTCGTGCTAGACGATTTCGAAGAGGTCGATTGAATCGTCCTTGGCCAGCGTCACAACGGCCTTTTTCCAGTTGGCGCGCCTACCTTCGAACCGGCCCATGCGTTTGACCTTGCCCTGGTAGTTCATGGTCCGCACCTGCGTAACCTTGACCCCGAAGTAGTGCTCCACGGCCTGCCTGATCTCGTGCTTGTTGGCCTCGGGAGCAACCTCGAAATAATACTGGTTGTGCTCTTCGCGCATCATGGCGCCCTGCTCGGTGATCAGGGGCCGTTTGATGACCTTGCTCAAGTCCTTCATGACCCGAACACCTCCTCGGCCCCGCTGAGGGCCTTCTGGGTGAACACCAGGTTGTCGGCCCACAGGATCGTGTAGGCGTTGAGCTCGTTCGAGCGCAACACCCTGACACCCTTGAGGTTGCGGGCGGAAAGGTAAACGTTGTCACCCTCCGGTCCCAACACCAGCAGGGTGTGGCGTCCTTCAAGCTCCATGGCCTTGAGGATGCCGGCCATGGTCTGGGTTTTGGGCGCGTCCATTTCGAAATCCTCGATGACCAGGACCCGGTCGTTTTCGGCCCGGTCGCTCAACGCGCTCATCAGAGCCCGGCGCTTGATCTTCCTGGGCAGGGTGTAGCTGTAGTCCCGGGGATGGGGACCGAAAGCCACGCCGCCGCCGATCCGGGTGGGGCTGCCAGCGGAGCCGGCCCGCGCACGGCCCGTACCCTTCTGACGGTACAGCTTGGC
>JBDLKA010000200.1:0-2947 GCA_039714075.1 Candidatus Krumholzibacteriota bacterium
GTGCCGGCGAAGGACGAGATCGACGCTACGATCGTCCTGGGGGTCAATGACGAGGACCTCAAGGCCGAGCACGAAATTGTCTCCAACGCCTCGTGCACGACCAACTGCCTGGCACCCCTGGTCTACGTGCTGGACAAGGAGTTCGGCATCGAACACGGTCTGATGACCACGGTGCACGCCTACACCAACGACCAGCGATTGGCCGACGTCCCCCACACGGACTGGCGCCGTTCGCGGGCCGCGGCCGAGAACACCATTCCCACCACCACCGGCGCCGCCAAGGCGGTGGGCAAGGTCCTGCCCAGGATGGCGGGCAAACTAGACGGCATGGCCATGCGCGTGCCGGTGCCCAACGGTTCGGTGGTGGATCTGGTGACGATCATGTCGCGTGACGTGACGGTCGACGAGGTGCGGGAGGCCGTGCGCGCGGCCGCCGAAACCGACCGGCTCAAAGCCACCCTGCGCTACGCCACAGAGGCCCTGGTCTCGAGCGATATCGTGGGCGATCCGCACTCGAGCATCTTCGACAGCGAGTACACCTCGGTGATCGAGGGCAACATGCTCAAGACCCTGAGCTGGTACGACAACGAGTGGGGTTATTCCAACCGGGTGGTCGATCTGCTCGACAGGATGTACGCCCTGGGATAGTCGAACCTGGTTTGCCAAAGCGCCGCCCGAGCCGTCGGGCGGCGCTTTTTTTTAATCCCCGTAGAAGATATCCAGAAACTCCCGCACCGCGTCGTTGAACGCTTCCGGATTTTCCAGGTTGGGCATATGCCCCGCCCCCGGCACGACCACCAGCTTGGCCTTCGGCAGGGCCTTGGCCATGGCTTCGGCTTCGGCCACGGGGATGATCTGGTCCTCCGCCCCGTGAACGATGAGGGTGGGCACATCCAAAGCCGGCAGGTCGGTCGTCGAGTCGGGCCGGTCCCGCATGGCGGCCTGGGCGCCGACGATGCCGTCCACGCTGGTTTCGAGCATCATTTCCCGCAGGAAATCCACCAGGTCGGGTTGGGCCGCGTAGTTGTCCGGGGCCAGCAACTTGGGCAACATGCCTTCGGCGATGGCGCCCGCCCCCTCGGCGATGGCCACACCCGCCGCCTTGTCCCTGTTGTCCCTGGCCTCGGCGGAATCGGCCCCGGCCCAGGTCGCGGTCAGGATGAGCCCGGCCACCCTTTCCGGATGCCGCCGGCAGAATTCGAACGCCACGTACCCTCCCATGGACAGCCCGGCGACGACGATCGGCACGGTGATGCCCAGCTGGTCCAGCAGGGCGGCGCAGTCGTCGGCAAAGGTCTGCATGCTGTACGGGGGTTCGGTGGGGTCAGTCATGCCGAAACCGCGCAGGTCAGGCGCGATCATGCGCGCGATATCGGACAGGTCGCCGATCTGCAGGTCCCACATCAAGTTGTTCAGCGGATAACCGTGGATCAACAGGACCGGCACCCGGTCGCAGCTGTCTTCGTAGGCCATGCGGAATTCAGGGACGGAATTCGGTGCGTCGTTCATCGTTACCTCCCGGGTTTCCCGCCATTCTACTCCGAGTGGCGCGCCATCTCCACCCCCATGACGACGATCCTCGCCGTCGATTGACAATTTCCCACCGAGATGATAGGATGTTTTCATATATATCAAGCTGCGAAAGATTACGGATAAGATGCATTCCTTGGGGGCCCAACATGTTCAAGACCCTGTCAGCCCTTACCGCCGCCGTCCTCATAATCGTTTGTATTGTCGGAATTCCGTCCTTCCTCGACCCCGGTGATTCCCCACCGGCGGCGATTGACAGGAACGCTCCCCCTCCGGCTCCTCCGTCCGCCGTTTCAGAAAAACGGTCCGGCGCCCGGGACGACCGTCACGCGCGCCGGGATTACGCCCGGATGCGTTTGGCGGACCCGAAAACGGGCCGCATCCCGGCGGACATCCACCGTCTGGAGCAGGAATTCGCCACGTGGCTGCCCCGGCGGGCTGCCGCCGGGAACGCGGACAAGGCCGTCTCCGGCTGGGCCGCGCGCGGCCCCTGGAACGTGGGCGGGCGGACCCGGGCCCTGGCCATCGATATCGGTGACGCCTCCGGTCAGACCCTGCTGGCCGGCGGCGTCAGCGGCGGCATGTGGCGCACCACCGACGACGGCGCCTCCTGGACCCTGACGACCGGCAGCAGCCAGCTCCACAGCGTGACCACCGTCGCCCAGGACACGCGCGCCGGACATCGGCATGTCTGGTACTACGGCACCGGCGAAGCCGACGGCGCATCGGCCGCCTGGCCGACCGGGGAATACTGGCAGAACGGCGACGGGATTTTCAAATCCACCAACGGCGGCGTGAGCTGGTCCCTGCTGCCGGCCACCAGCGGCCACGATCCCCAGAACCCGGTCAGCCCCTGGCAATTCGTCAACCGGGTGGCGACCGATCCGTCAAATTCCGGGAGCGACGAGGTCTACGCCGCCGTCTGGGGTCATATTTTCCGTTCGACCGACGGGGGAACAAGCTTCACCTCGGTACTCGGACACCCCTCCACCCTGGCCAGCTACACCGATGTCGCCGTCACCTCCACCGGGGTCGTGTACGCCACCCTGAGTTACGACGGCGGGGTTCACGGGGCCTTCCGTTCGACCGACGGGGTCAGCTGGACCGACATCACACCCCCCGGCGCCGTCGATTACGACCGGATCATAATCGCGGTCGCGCCGTCCAACGAAAACGTCGTGTGGTTCCAGGTCTCCAATTCCTGGGGCCTTTCTGACGCCGCCCTGCTCCGCTATCAATACCTGTCGGGCGACGGATCGGGAGCCGGCGGCTGGTGGGATGACAGATCCGCCAATCTGGCCAGCCTGCCCTGGAACGGAACCACCACCTTCCTCGACAACCAGGACAACTATTGCCAACAGATGACGGTCCATCCCACCGACTCGGAAACGGTGTTCCTGGGCGGGGTCAACCTGTA
>JBDLKA010000201.1:0-2897 GCA_039714075.1 Candidatus Krumholzibacteriota bacterium
ACCAGTTTCTTCCAGAACCAGTTTCTTCCCGGACCACCCGCATGGCCGGAAATGATGCCGGGCTACTTGCCGGCGATCTCCACCAGTTCCACTTCGAAGCAGAGCGTGGCGTCCGGCGGAATCTTCGGACCGCTGCCGCGCTTGCCGTAGGCCAGGACCGGCGGAATGATCAGCCGGGCCTTGGTGCCCACCTTCATGCCCTCGAGGCCGAGGTCCCAGCCCGGGATCACCATGCGGGCGCCCAGGGTGAAGTTGTACGGCCGGCCGGCGTTGGCGGACGAGTCGAACTGTTCGCCCTTGGCGCCGTTTTCCCAGACCCAACCGGTGTAATCGACGCTGATGTTGTCCCCCGTCTTGGCCGCCTCGCCGGTACCTTCGGAGAGGATCTCGACGTCCACCTTGGGCATGTCGAGGACTTCAATGTCGAAAAACAGGGTGGAATTGGGCGGGATCACCGGCGGACGTCCCTGGGGACCGAATCCCAGGTCCGGCGCGATGATCAGTGACCGCTTGCCGCCGACCCTCATGCCGGGCAGGCCTTTGTCCCAACCCTGGATCACGAAGTTGGTCCCCAGTTTGAAGGAGATGGGTTCACCTCGCTCGACCGAACTGTCGAACTGGTCGCCTTTTTGGCCTTCCTCATACAACCAGCCGGTGTAATGCACCACGACGTAATCGTCGGCCTGCACTTCAGCCCCCTGACCGATCACGGAATCGGCGAAGGTCAGCCCGGGGACGATTTCCTGGGGAGGCTGGGGCTCATCCTGGCTGTTGCAACCAACCAGGCCAAGAACCAGGACGGCTGTCACAGCCGCGGTCAGAATCGTGCGCATGATCATCCTCTCAGGAAGGGTTTTCGGCGGAAGGGGTCTCCCGCCGGATGACTCCAAATAATGGCGTAATCTCTCACAATGGATGCGAGATTGCAACGGATCCTTCCGGCCGTGACCGACCGGGACGTCAAATCCGGGTCGGACGTGTGATTTCCTCGCGGTTGACCAGGAAAAACTCCCGCAGAAAGACCAAAGCCAAGGAACCGAAAAAGGCCAGGACCGTCAAGATGGTCATCGCCCGCATCTTCCTGGGCCGCACCGGATTATCACTGACAGAGATCCGGCCCACCTGTTCCAGGGGGGCGATGTTGTCGAGTTTGACCCTCTCCCCCTGCAGATCGGTTTCCAGCATGGCCCGTTCATGGGGCAGTTCCTTTTCCAGCTGGATCCGGAGATCGCCGATCCGCTGCCGGACATCGGTTTCCCGCTTGGCGAGCACCAGTTCTCCCACCAGGTTCAACCGTTCCATTTCCTGTTCATTGGCGACGACCCTGGCCAGCAGACTGTCCGCCTTGACCCCGCCCTCGTAGATGGTGTTGCTCAATTCATTGACCGTCAGCAGCAGGTCCCCCACGCGCCCGGCCTGTTCCCGGCTGGCGGTCTGTTTGAGGACCTCACCCACCGGGTCGTTCGTGTTCCCGCCGGAGTCCCCCCCGCCGGCGGCACCCGTTTCGGTCCGCAGGACGGTTTCCAGCATCGCCTCGGCGGCCTGCAATCTTTCCTTCGCCGTAGCCACTTCCACCTGGGCATTCTCGGCCGCCCGCCTGCGCCAGGCGTTTTCCTCGGCCAGGGTCTTCAGATCGAGGTCCAGTTTCTTCCGTTCGTATTCGATCAACTTCTGTTCACCCTGCATCTGTTCGATTTCCAGGGATATCTTGTCTTCCTTGGCCTGCACCAGGTCGATGTCGTGGTTGATCCCCCGCATCCGGACCTCGATGCCCTTGCGCGTCAGATTGAGATCACTGCTGAGCGTATCGCCGAAGCCCTGGCTGTTGAAGGCGGCCATGGCCCCTTCCAGGATGGCGCCCGCGCGTTCCCGGTCGGTATCCAGGTTGGTCAGCGTGATGACGTCGCCGCCGGCCATGAACTGGATCGCGCTGGCCACGAATTCCGCCCGGACGACCGGGGGGACCTCCAAATCAGCGAACCGTTCATCTTCACGCATGTCCTGCCAGAAAAGCGAGGATTCGAAATAGTTGACGATGTCCTCGCGGACCCATCCGCGAATGGGGCCACCCTGCTCGGTGTAGGCCACGATGCCCGGCCGGATCTGCACCGCAGCGAGATACAGGGGCTTGACCACGATACCGTAGCCGATGCCGGCCAACAGGCCCAACGCCGTGACCGCGGCAATGATCCACCGCCCCCTGAACAGGATGTTCAGCAGGGCCGGCAACGTGAAGAGGTAGCGATCCTCGGTCTGCAAAACCACGTCCTTTCCGGTTTCCGCGACGGCGCGACAAACCACGGCTGATCAGGTCTCAGCCCAGAATCTCGTCGAACCTGCGGGTGGAATCGGCGAGCACCTGCTCGTGCAGGGACTTGCCGTGGGAATCCATCGTCACCACGACGGGAAACTTGTCCACCCGGAACTCCCAGATGGCTTCGGGAGCCCCGAACTTGTCGGCCAGATGCACGCCCGTGACCTCGACCACGCGCTCGGCCAGCACCTGGGCCGCCCCGCCGATGGCGTGCAGGTAGACCGCGCCCACCTTCCGGCAGTATTTCAGGGTCTTGGCTCCCATGCCGCCCTTGCCGATGACCGCCCTGATCCCGAACTGCTCCATGAGGGGGCCCTGGTACGGCTCCTCGCGGATACTGGTGGTCGGCCCGGCGGCCTTGACCACCCACCGGCCCTTTTCCTTAACCACCACCGGTCCGCAGTGGTAGATGATGCTGTCCTTCAGATCGACCGGGGGCTTTCCGCCGTCGTGCAGATACTTGTGCACCGCGTCCCGCCCGGTGTAGATCAGCCCGGTGATCTCCACCCGGTCCCCGACGCGCAGGGCGCGGATCTTCTTTTCGGTGAAAGGTGCTTCCAGCAACATGATCCAGCCTCCAAAA
>JBDLKA010000202.1:0-2872 GCA_039714075.1 Candidatus Krumholzibacteriota bacterium
CCTGTCCGGGACTTCATGATCCGCTTCAATTCCCGCCGGGCCCGCGCGATGACCTGGGCACGGGAAGATTTTCCCCGGGGGCCGTCGTCCAGCCTCAGCCGGGCGCAATCCACCGCCACCGCCTGAAGCAGAACCAGGGGATGATCGGGATATACCTCACGGATCGCTTCGGCCTTCGCCGCGGCCTCGGCGACCTCTCCGGCCGCCAGCAGACTCGAAGTGATCCTGGCGCCCAGATCCGGCAGCCAGGTCAAAGCGGCCCGGTCGGCAGGGTCCAGATGGACCACTTTTTCCCAGGCGGCCCGCAGATGGGCCAGGGCCGCCCCCAGACCCGCCACCGGCAGGACTTCGCCGTCAAGCTGGACCAGACCTTCGCAGGCCAGGCGGTAGGGGAAATACGGCTCCCCCGGATGGATTTCCAGGGCCTTGCGCAGGATTCTCTGATTGCGCTCGCGCCGCGTCGTCCGGCGGTCGGAATCATTGCGCTCGTGCACCACCCCCAGGTCCGCATCGAGAATCAGCAGGTTTTCCCGGGCGGCCCATTCGGTAAGCGAGGGCGCCAGGCGTTCGTGGATGGGATAACGATACCGGACTGTCGGCACATTGCGGAACAAACGCACCCGGCTGGTCATGGCCGGATCCTGGGCCGCGCCCTTGCCGCCCATGCGCAGCCGATAACCGGCGGCCGCGGGATCATGCAGCAGGCGCTGGAATTCCACGGGACGGACCGGTTCCAGGAACTCGTCGGCATCCAGGATCAGGATCCACTGGCCGGTTGCCTGGTCCAGGGCGGCGTTGCGGGCCGCCGCAAAATCGTCCGCCCAGGGCACGTCGAAGACCTGGGCGCCATACCCTTCGGCGATGATGCGGGTATTGTCCAGGGATCCGGTATCGACCACGATCACCTCGTCGACCAGGGCCAACACGGATTTGATGGCCATGCCGATGGTGGCTTCCTCGTCGCGGGCAATCAGGCATAAACTGACGGTGTTGCGTTTCATTGAGCGGGGTTCATTCCTTGTGGACAATGGATGGGGACGCCTTACACCCATTATCGACCGGTCGCGCCGCGGGTTTACCCCTGTAATTGGGGAATATTCCCTTGGCGGGTTGCCAAACGCATTGTCCTGCGCCAATATATCAAAATGATGTCCGGCGATGATTCCACCGCCTCCGATCACCGGCTGCCCCGGCCCGGAGAAGCTGTTTTTCCGGCCTCCGCGGGCGACCGGATGCCGGCGTATGCGATCCTGGACAACATCCGCAGCGTCTGGAACGTGGGCTCCATTTTCCGCACCGCCGATGCGGTGGCCCTGGGCGGGTTGTACCTGTGCGGAATGACGGCCACTCCCCCTCGTCCGGATATCGAAAAGACCGCCCTGGGGGCCACCCGCAGCGTTCCCTGGGATTACTGGAGCGACTCGGTGGCCGCCGCGCGCCATCTGAAGGATCTGGGCCTGCCCCTGATCGCCCTCGAACAAACCGCACGGTCGGTCGGCTGGGAAAGCTTCCGCTTTCCGTTTCCCCATTGCTTCATCGTGGGCCATGAAGTGAACGGGGTGAACAAGGATTTGCTGGACCTGGTGGACCAGGTGGTGGAAATTCCCATGGCGGGCGTCAAACACTCGCTGAACGTGGCGGTCAGCTTCGGTGTGCTGGCCTTCGAAATCCGCAGGCGGTATCTGCAGGATCTGCGGACATCCCGTGTCGATGGATGATGATGAACCGAGACCTTTTGCAACAGCCCGGCACCGAACTGCTCCTGAACCGGGATGACCTGCAGGTGTGGCTGAACCGGGTCTCCCGGACCTTCGCCCTGACCATCAGGATGTTGAAGGAGCCCTTTCGCACCTATGCCTCGGCCGCCTACCTCCTGTGCCGCGTCGTCGATACGATTGAAGACTGCGAAACCCTGTCCACGGATACGAAATGCATCTATCTGAAGGAATTCACGGACCGGCTGGGTGAACCCCGTGTTCCGGGCTCCCTGGCTGCGGCCGATCTTTTTCCCGCGCCGGCGACCTGGGATGAACAGCTCACCCTTCATGAAAGCGGGATCCTGAACCTGATCGGGTCGTTTCCCGGTCCCATCCGGGACACCATTTTCCGGTACGTGACGGAGATGGCCGAGGGCATGGTCCTGTTTCTCGAGCAAAAGGACGAACGCGGTTTCCTTCAGTTCGGATCCGATGAGCAGCTGGATAAATACTGCTACTACGTGGCCGGAACCGTCGGCCTGATGATGAACGAATTGTTCGCCGCCATCAGCGGGACCGACAAGTCCGGCGCCCGGGATGCGGCCGTGGAACTGGGGATCGGCCTGCAACTGACCAATATCGTCAAGGACCTGCGGAAGGACCGCCAACGCAACATCCACTATTGCCCGGCCGAACGAACCCCCCATTGGCCCGGTCGGGAACCGGCCGGATATGCCGACGATCCCACCTGGGAGATCCGTTGCCTGGCCAGCGCCACCATATCGCATCTGGCCGGCGGCAAGGAATATCTGCTGAACCTGGATTCGAACCTGAAGCAGTACAAACTGTTCTGCATCACCAATTATCTGATGGCCTGGAAGACCCTGGAAACCTGCATCCGGAATTCCCGGCGGACCACCGGCGACGGCGGGACGAAGATCTCCAGGCTGAACGTCTACTTCACCCTGCTGGAAAGTCGTGGCTGCGTGGCTTCGGACCAGTTCCTGAACTGGCGCGCGGACCAACTGCAGCGCAGTTGCACCACCCTGGTGCTGGCCTCCGACAGGTAGCAGCCCGGTTGTGCCTCTGAGAATGTGTCCGGCCCGTCCCTTGCGGTGGGCCGGACATGGCCACCTCAAAATTACATCGAAAATCCTGGGCTCCACCCTTCTGCC
>JBDLKA010000203.1:0-2845 GCA_039714075.1 Candidatus Krumholzibacteriota bacterium
CTGGAAGGACCGCGACCAGGTTCTGGAGTACGTCTACGACCGCTACGGGCGCGACCGCACGGCGATGATCTGCAACATCAACCGCTTCAGTTCGCGCTCCGGATTTCGGGAAGCGGCCAAGGCCCGCGGCTACGGCGACCGGGAGCTGAGCAAGGTCACGCGCCGGCTGCCCTGGCGCGTGCTCGAGGGTCCCGATGCCGAAGGCGTTCTGGCGCAAAGACCCGAATCCGCCGGCCTGCCGCTGTCCCGTGAACCCTACCGGTCCCTTTTATTGCAGGCCCGGCAGTTGAACAAGCGGCCGCGTCACCTGGGCATCCACGCCGGCGGGGTGGTCATCGCCGGCCGTCCGCTGACCGACCTGTTCCCGCTGCAGTGGGCGCGCAAGGGCATCCTCATCAGCCAGCTGGACATGTACTCGGTGGAGGACCTGGGCCTGGTGAAGATCGACCTGCTGGCCCAGCGCGGCATCGCCGTGGTAGCCGACGCCGCGCGCGCGGTAAGCGAGAACAACGGCATCAGCGTGGATTTGAGCAAACTGCCCGACACCGACCCGGCCACGCGCCGCCTGATGCGGCAGGGCGACACCATGGGCTGCTTCTACATCGAGTCGCCGGGCATGCGCTCGCTATTGAAGAAGCTGAAGGCCGACACCTTCCCGATCGTTGTGGCCGCCAGCAGCGTGATCCGGCCCGGCCCGTCGGACAGCGGCATGTCGCGCAGCTTCGTGCTACGGCATCTGGGCAAGGAAAAACCGGTGCTGCCCCATCCGTCGCTCGAATTTTTGAACGAGACCTACGGCGTGATGATCTACCAGGAGGACGTCATGCGCACGCTGAGCGCCGTGGCCGGCATGACCCTGGCCGAGGCCGACCTGATGCGCCGCTCGATGAGTTTCAAGGGCGACGCCAAGGAGTTCCTGGCCATGAAGGACCGCTTCCTCGCCGGCGCGCGCGACGCCATGGCCTCGGGCGCCGCGCCCGACACCGAACCCGCCGTGATCGAGGAACTGTGGCGCCAGGTCAGCAGCTTCGCCGGCTACGCCTTCTGCAAGGCGCATTCGGCCAGTTACGCGGTGCTCTCGTTCCAGGCCGCCTGGCTGAAGGCCCACCATCCGGCCGAGTTCATGGCCGCGGTCATGAGCAACGGCGGCGGCTTCTACAGCGTGTCGGCCTACCTCGAGGAGGCGCGGCGCCTGGGGCTGGAAATCCTGCTGCCGGACATCAACCACAGCCGCGACGTGTTCACCGGGCAGGAGCGCCAGGTCCGGATCGGGCTGCAGCAGATCCACGGAATGAGTCGCCGCTCGCTGGACGCATTGCTGGACGAGCGCGGCAGCGGCGGGTACTTCGTCTCGCTGGGCAACCTGCTCGAACGGGTGCCGCAACTGGCCGAGAACGAGATCGAGAACCTGATCCGCTGCGGCGCCTGCGACGGTTTCGAACTGACGCGGCCGGAACTGCTGTGGCGGCACGCATTGATCCGCAAGGAACGACAGCGTGGGCACAAAAGGTTGAAAGCCGCTGGACGCGGCCACGAACGCACCACCGTGCAGACGGCCACCCTGTTTCCCGTCGGCGGCACCGCCCCCGGCGGCGGCTCGGCGGTCTCGCTGATTCCCGCCATCCCTGACTATTCCCACACCGAAAAGCTGCAGCAGGAAATGGAGGTGTTGCACCTGACGGCCACGGGCCATCCCCTAGCCATGCTACGCGAGTGGCTGCACGGCCGGGGCGTGATCCGTGCCCGCGACCTCGGCGGCTGGGCCGGCCGCCGGGTCACCGTGGCCGGCACCCTGATCACCGCCAAGAGTGCGACGGTGCGCAAGACCGGCGAGGCCATGAAGTTCATCACCCTCGAGGACGAGACCGACCTGTGCGAAGTCACCTTGTTTCCAAAGGTTTACGCTCAATACGGCTCGCGCCTGCTCAGCCGCGGACCCTACCTGGTGACCGGCATCGTCGAGGACGACCACGGCTCGGTGACCCTGACGGCCGAGCGCCTGGAAATCATCTGACACTGGGCTGGACTTCGGGATTTAAACCACCATATTCCCGGCCGATTACCCATCCACCAAACCACCCCGGAGGTGAATCATGAGCACCACAGCCTTTCTGCTCCTTTCGTTCTCGTCCCTTTTCGCGGTCATCGATCCCTTGGGTGTCATTCCGTTCTTCAGCGGCCTGACCTCGGGGATGGATCAACGCCAGAAGCGCAAGGTCCTGATCAAAGCCCTGGCCACCGCCTTTCTGGTGCTGCTGATGTTCACCGTCGCGGGACATCAGCTACTCGAATTGTTCGGGATCACCGTGAACGCCTTCCGCATCGCCGGAGGCGTCATCTTCTTCGGCATCGGCCTGGACATGCTGCAGTCCAAGCCCCGGCGGTGGCGCACGGGTATCGGACGGGCCTACGCCAAGGACGTCGAACTGAACGAGGATGAGGACGAGGACGACGACCCTTCGATCACGCCCTTGGCCATTCCCATGATCGCCGGCCCCGGGTCGATCACCACGGTCATGGTTCTCACCCCCCAGGCCCCGTCCCACCTGGGCATCCCCCTGGTCATGGGTGCGGTCCTGGGCATTCTGCTGCTCACCGGCGGGATCCTGATGGGTGCGGACGCGGTTCTGGCGCGGCTCGGGCGCACGGGCATGAAAGTCATCGAGAAACTGATGGGATTGCTGGTGACCGTTATCGCGGTGCAATTGATGATCGACGGCATTGCGCCGGTCATCACCGGAATGTTATCCTAATCGAGTGCTGATCAGGCGGTCGCCCTTCTCTCTTTCACCACGGACAGGCCCAGTACCTTCATGTACAGGGCCTCCGTGGCGTCGAGCATCTG
>JBDLKA010000204.1:0-2840 GCA_039714075.1 Candidatus Krumholzibacteriota bacterium
GTGGCTTCATCCATCACCGTCAGCAGCTGGATGTCGAACTGCAGCGTGCCGTTGGGAGGAACCAGCGGTGCCCGTCCGTGAGTGCCGTACGCCAGCCCCGGAGGCAGCACCATGCTGATCCTGCCCCCTTCGGAGATCAGGGCCAGACCCTCACGCCATCCCTTGAGGAGCGTGCCCACCTTGAAGCGGGCCGGTTTCCCCTCTTCGACGCTGGCATCGAACACCGTTCCGTTGTGGAGTTTGCCCGAGTAGTGGACCTCGACGTAGTCTGACTCTGATCTGACTGACTTTCCGCTGCCGGGCTCGACGACGCGGTAGGCGAGTCCGCTGGCGGTGACAATCACCCCTTCGGATTTCACGAACTCGTCATAGAACTGCTTGCCCTCTCTGGCCAGCTTCTCGTCGAAGGCTTTCAGGCGAACACCAGTGACCCTGTCAACCTGCTCCTGCATGGTCATGATGTTGACGATGGATTTCTTCTGCTCGAGGCCGTCACGCAGCCCCTGCAGCGCGGCCCGGATCTCCTTTTCGGAGGGGGAGAGCTTGCTGAACTTGCCGCTGGAGGCATAGCCGATGGCGTAGAAGACCTCATCCTCGGGGGAGGTGAGCTCCACTCGCTGCCCGGCAGCGGCGGCGGTTGGTTGGACCGTCACCGGATTTTGGCCCTGCGCGTACCCGGCGGAGGAGAGTATCAGGAGAAGCAGGCCGGGCAAGATGGTAGTTTTATGCATGACTGAAATATCCCATGGAAGGTGGGCAGGGCGTCGAACGCACCGGTGTAGAGTACCGCGGAACAAAAGCGTATCCCGCACGAAGCAGGGGCCGGGAAGCCCCGGCCCCTGCTGGTGGTGTCCTCCAAACCAAGGGTGCGGCTCTTAGTAGGCGGTGTTTATCATGAGGAAGGTCTCACGAGTATCCGGCTGCGTCAACAGGTTCTTCATGCGCTGGATGACGGGGTCGTCCGCGAACTCAGGCTCTCCGTAGAAAAGGTCCTTCAGGAAGGGATAGGAGAAGGTCTGGAAGTACATGTTCACGTCGACATTGACTTCAGCCAGGGTACGGGTCCCAACCGGAACCTGGTAGGTGACGATATCGCTATAGACTGCGTTGCCATCGACGCCGACACCATCGAAGTTGGTGTCGCTCTCGGCGGCGCCCCATACCCGTACGTCGAGGACATTCAGGTCGTTGGGTGCCGAGTTGAGCCTGGTTTTGGTCAACCCGTCGGGCAGCAGCCTGTTGTCCTTGATGAGGTCGGTCGCTTCGAGGATGGTGCCGGTGGGATCGCCGGACGGGGTCATCATCACCGCCTCGTAGATCTGCACCTTGGCTGGGTCATCGATCACGTCGTAGTGCGGCTCGTAGGCGGCGGGCTCACCGGCGAAGTCGGCGAATCCCTGGTCGCCGTTGGCGCCCACGATTTTAGTGAGCCCGTCGGCGTCCTCGGCCTGGGCGCCGGACTCCCAGAACACGCCGCCGGCGTCACTGACCGCGAAGTTCAGGAAGACGCGGCGGGCCTGGATGCCGGTGGGCAGTTTGTGCCCGGCCATGCTCTTCACACCCACCTGCACGGTCATGATACCGCCGGTGATGGTCGGTGTGCCGACGATTTCAAACGACTCGATGGTCTCGTTGTTCAGGAAGCTTTCGGTGACGGCGATGGCGTCCGGAAAGTCGCCTTCGCTGAGGTCGATGCCGAGGTAGTCGGCGTTGCGCAGGAAGATGTCCTGCATGGTGAAGTTGACGCCGCGGAAGGAGTGGATGTGCCAGTTGTCCCGCGTGATCTTCTTCTTCATCGTCACGCCGCCGTTGGCCAGCGGCATGTGGCAGTCCTGGCAGCGTTTACGGTCAAGTGCACCCTGCGTCTGTGTACCGATGCCCGGGTAGTCGCTGTTGTACCACTCCAGAAAGGTCGTCTGTTCGACGAAGTAGTCGGAGCCGGGGGCGGGCGAACCGTCGGGGTTGGCGGCGGTGCTGATGACCGCACCATCCTCGATCACCGGGGTGCGGATGTCGTGGCAGGTGCCGCACATGTTGGGATTGTCGGTGTAGGCCGCGAAGACCCCGTCGAAACCGCGCATGTTTTTGACCGTGGGCTCGGGTATGTTGCCATACAGCTCGCGCGGGGAGATGGTGGGATCGAAGTCGATGACCCAGCTTCCGGAGAACATGTCACGGTTGGGTGTGCTGTCCAGCAGGTCATCCCACACGGTAGTCCGGGTGTGGTCCTCGACCAGGCCGATCAGATCGACGTTCTTGTAGTTGTAACCCTGGAACTGGTGACAGACGGTGCAGGTGATCCCGTCCATGAACTCGTCATAGCGGGGGGAGTTGGGGTTGGTGTAGCCCATCTCGTTGTCGAGGCCGCTGGTGGCAATAATGGTGCCGTCGTCGTTGACATCGTAGTCCCAGATGCGCTGGGCCTCGCCGATCAGATCGGCCTCGTGCCCGGCGATGGGGCCGTGGCAGTGGTTGCACTTGTAGTCCAGCAGGTCGCGGACGTTCTCGAACTCGACGCCGTTGTGGCGGAGTACTCCGGCGCCAACCAGCGAGACGTCGCCGTTGCGGATCATCTCGGTGCGCACCTTGGCCTGCCAGAAGGGATCGCGCGCGGCCTGTGACATCATCGACGGGTACCAGCGGCTGACCAGTCCGGCATCCTCGCCGTCGGCGTTGGCGGTCTCGCCGTTGTGGCATCCCGAACAGTCCCCGGCGCCGGCGAAGTAGTCGGTGACGAAGCCGTTGTTGGATATCGGCCGGTCGTCGTTGAGGATGTCGTCAGCGCCGCCGCTATTTCCGCCACCGCCATTTCCACCGCCGCCCTTGGCAGCGAGCGCGGA
>JBDLKA010000205.1:0-2803 GCA_039714075.1 Candidatus Krumholzibacteriota bacterium
CCCGTTGTCTCGGACCAGAATGGAAACAACCCGGTCTGATCCGACCAGCTTCAGGACAATGATTCCTGTTTTCCCTGCCTGGGTGTGAATACAGGAGAGTGGATTTTTTCGTACAGATTCCGGTTGCCGGGCGCCCCAGGTGCATGACGATCAACGGTGCAACCCCATGGGATTCCGCACGAAACAAGGCTCGCCCTGCCGACGGGTTTTTCGGTTCTGTGTTTGCACTTCCCGAAGTGAGCCCAATAAAGGGTGTCCCCAGGCGGGAGGTTTGTCATGAGAAAAAGCAAACGAACCAGCAAAGGCACAGGTCCAAGAAAACCGGGGCGAAAAGGATTGATGCAGCCTGTTGCGATTTTCCTGATGCTGATGGTTTTCGGGGGCTGTTCCACCACTCGTCACCTGGATCCGTTGAGTCCCGGTGCGACCTATGACCAGGTTACTTATGCGGCTGTCGACCGGGAGGCACGCATCACCCTGGTCGATGGACGAAAATTTGAGGCCAGGAATATTCGCATGAAAGCCGATTCGACCTGGTGTATCCCCAACGATTCCCGGAATCCGAGAGTGATGGCGACGGCTGATGTGGGCCGAATCACCTTGAAAGACCGGGGCCGAGGTGCCATGCGCGGTTTGGTCTTCGGGTTGCTTGGCGGGGCGGCCGTCGGCGGGCTGACAGGTTACGCAGGCGGTGATGATTATTATGATGAGGGCGGCGCCGCCGCCCTGGGGGCCATTTCCATGGGTGCGCTGGGGTTCATCGTGGGCGGGATTTCCGGTACGTTGCACGGCTACCAGGAAATCTACATGATCAACGAGGAGCCAAAGTTGCCGGAAGCGGATATCGATATCGGGACGGCGCCACCCACTCAATAATCCTCAGGCTCCCGGATCTTCTGGGCATCCTGGTCCGGCAGCAGATACTTGTCGGGATGCTGTTCGAGCACTGCCCGCAGCCAGGCCTCGGGATACCCTTTCTCCCGGGGCTGCCTGTTTTCATCCTTCACGTAGCCGTCATTGTACTTGGTCAGCAGATACTCGCCCAGATCGCGCCACTTGTCGACGACGGCTTCGGCGTGGGTCACCGAGTAGTCGGTCAGGTAGCGTGACATCAGGTCGGGATCGGACTCCGCAAGTTCGGCCGCCGTTTTTTCGATGGCCGGCTGCAGGTCCAGGAAGTCGCCCTCGAGCTCGGCCTGGACAATCTGGATGTCCTGGATCATGTACGAGTACTTCAGGTTGGCGTAGTTCGAAACGAAGTTGAACACCCACCAGGCCGAGTCCCAGCCGAACTGCCCCAGGCTGCCGGTGGCGAAGGATTCGGGCACGCTTTCGATGCCGCAATACAGGGGCACGTAGCAGGTAAAGTATGTGTCGTCGACTCCGTACCAGGTCAGACCGCCCACCGCGTCGGGCAGCCAGTCGCGCGACTGGGTGACCATGGAAAAGCCGGTCTGCTGCGTGGAGATGGGGCGCTCCCAGGTGTAGTTCTGCCCGTCGACTTCCCAGGCCATGGGGCGCCAGCGGTTGGGGGTGCCGTAGGGTCCCGCGTCGACACCCTTGGTCATGTCGTATTCGGTGCCCTCGTAGTGGTCGCGCATCAACTCGAACACGTCGGCCACGGCGAGCTTCTGTTCGGGCTTGATCCACAGCGGCAGGGGCTCGGCGCCCTCGACCCCGCGGTGGTAGTCCGACGGCCAGTCACGCGAGGGAGCGCAGCGCCGGTACAGACTCCACACGCGGGTTTCGGTATAGCGCAGTTTCTGTGGGGTGGTGGGGTGGAAGGCCTTGCGCCAGCTGAACGGTTCACCGCCGTCGGGATCGTACCAGCCGTTGGCGGCGGCGAACTCTTCCATGCCTTTCGAGGCCAGGCAGTTCTTCTCGTCGTTGCGATCGAAGGTGTTGATGCGGCCGAGGTTGGCGTGGGCGACCACGTATCCTTCCGGCACGCGCAGAGCCACCCAGTGGGCGCCGTCGCCGCCGGGACCGGGCCCGACCATCTCCACCACCCAGGCCTCCCGCGGATCACCGATGTAGAACGATTCCCCGCTGCTGCGATACCCGTACTCGGCGACCAGCGCGCCCATGACTTCGACGGCCTCGCGCGCGGTGGCGGCCCGTTGCAGCACCAGCCGCATCAGGGTCCAGTAGGGAAGCATGCCTTCCGGGTTGACCAGTTCCTCGCGCCCGCCGGTGGTGGTTTCGGCGATGGTCACCTGGTGCTCGTTCATCAGGTTGACCACCTGGTAGGTGTGCGCCGGCAGGGCCACTTCGCCCAGGTATTCCCCCGACCAGTGAGTGAGCTTTTCCATGGCGCCGGGTTCGTGATCCGCCGCGGGAAGGAGCCGCAACCGGGGGTGGAACTCGCCGTCGCAGGTGTAGGTGACCATGACCGAGCCGTCGGCGGTGGCTCCCTTGGTGGCGATGAAGTTGGTGCAGGCGGCGGCGGGAGTCACGTTGATCAGGGCCATCAGCACGATGGCGGCGGGCAGGAGAAATTGACGCATGGAAGCCCTTCCAGGTCCGAAGATGGGGAAAACCGAACCGGAACAGGGTATCACGCCCGGAGTGACGGCACAATGTGAGGGGTCCCCCGCTCATGCCACAAACGATGACAGGACGCGCAGAGCGTCACCAGGTTTTCCGGGTTGTTGCCGCCGCCTTGGTTGCGCGGTTTGAGGTGGTGCACTTCCAGAAACCTGGTACGGCCGCAACCCGGGGCCCGGCAGCGGTGTTTGTCCCTGGCCAGGACCTCCCTGCGCACACGAGGCGGGATTGTCGTCGTGTTGCGCCCACCTTGTTC
>JBDLKA010000206.1:0-2791 GCA_039714075.1 Candidatus Krumholzibacteriota bacterium
TGCCTCCCGGGTAACAGGCATTGACGGTTTCCCTTGATAGGGGTCTGAACAGGAAAATCCATGAATCTCTGCGACACCCACTGCCACCTGAACATGCCTCCCCTGTCGGACGACACCGACGGTGTGCTTGCCCGCGCCGCCGTCCGCGGCGTCACCCGGGTCATCGTCCCGGCCTACGACGAAGCCACCTGGCCGGAAGTGGCCGCCCTGGCAGCCCGTCCGGATGTCTTCCCCGCCATCGGCCTGCACCCCTGGGTGGCGGGCGAAGTACCCCCCGGGGGGCCTTTGGTCGAATTCCAAAAACGGTTGGCTACCCAACTAACTTCCGTTTTTCCCCTGGCAATCGGCGAGATCGGCCTGGACACCAAGATCGAGGAATGCGGCCTGCCCGAGCAACTCCCGGTCCTGGAAGCCCAGCTCGCCCTCGCCGCCGACCACGACCTGCCGGTGATCCTGCACTGCCGCGGCGCTTTCGAAGAACTCCTGACCGCCGTAAACAAGCACGGCGGAAAGTTGCGCGGTGTCCTGCACGCCTACTCCCGCGGCCCCGAACTGGCCGAACGGTTCATCGCCGCCGGCCTGCATATCGCCTTCGGGGGCGCCGTGACCCGCGACCGGGCCCGGCGGGTCAGAAAAGCGGCCACGAGCCTTCCGCTGGACAAAATCGTCCTTGAAACCGATGCTCCGTCCATCGGGCTGGACGGCGTCCTGCCCGTCGACACCGAGCCGGGCCACGTGCGCGACATCGCCACCGCCGTGGCCGCCCTGCGGGGCGAATCGCTGGACACAATCGCGGAGGTCACGACCGCCAATGCCTGCCGACTCTTCCACCTCCCCGCTTGATCCCGAGGCCATCCCGCCGCGTCACCACCGGACCGTTCTGTTTTACGGGGAAGAACGGTTCGGGCGCATTCAAGAGGCGCGGGTGACGGTCATCGGTCTGGGCGGCGTGGGGGGGCACGCGGCGGTCAATCTGGCGCGCAGCGGCATCGGCGCGTTGCACCTGGTCGATTTCGACACCGTGACCGACTCTTCGCTGAACCGCAGCCCCTTCGCCGAGCCCGCCGATGTCGGCCGCCTGAAAACCGACGCCCTGCACGATTACCTGGCGCGGGTCTGCCCCGACACGCGGGTCACGGTCACCGAGGCCTTCTGCGGTGACGACACCCTGCCCGAACTGGTCCCGCCGAATGCGGCCCCCGACCTGGTCATCGACGCCATCGACAGCCTCAACCCCAAGGTGGCCCTGCTGGAGTGGTGCCGGCGTCACGGCATTCCGGTGATCACCAGCATGGGGGCGGCCGGCAAGCGGGACGTGGGCCAGGTGCGCACCGGGGATCTGGGCGATTCGACCATCTGCCGGCTGGCCAGCAAGGTGCGGTCCCGCCTGAAGAAAAGAGGCGTCATGGCAGGGATTCCGGCGGTCTGGTCGATCGAAAAAGGCGCCGCCCACCGACCGGGAGCGCCGAAGGAGGTGGGGGTCGAAACCGACGGCGACACACCCGCCGCGACCCGCGAACGCCACACCCTGGCCAGCCAGATGACCCTGCCCGGCGTGTTCGGCTACGGTCTGGCGGCGATGGCGCTGGATCTCCTGTCCCGAAAGGAAAACCCATGATGACGAAGCGGCGGATTTGTGCGGGGGCCCTGTTGGCAGTGGTTTTTCTGGCGGGCTGCGGCGGCGAACCCGACAACCGGTCGGACAATCCCGCCATCCGGAACCTGGTCGATGCCCTCGTGACCGCATACGGCGGCGAGGAGGCCATGGCCCGCATCGACGGCTATCACGCCGAGGGGACAATCCACGCCACCCAGTGGCGGATCAACGCCACCACCCGCCGCTGGTTCAAGCGGCCGGACTGCCTGTTGCTGGAACTGGACTACCCCAACCGCCCCGAATGGCGGCTGACCCGCGGCGACAAGGGCTGGACCGGACCCACCGAAGGCGACTGGAAACCCGCCGGGATGCCCAAGATCTGGCCCATGCGCCTGCAGACGGTGCGCTTCGACCTGCCCCTGCGCCTGCGCGAGCACGAGGTCGAGCTGATCCTGATGCAGAACGACGAAAAGGATCGCCCCGTGCTGCGTCTGACCATCGACAAGGGGCTGCACATGGAGTATCACGTCGATCCGGCCAGCCACTGCATCACCACGGTGATGATGGTCATGGACGGACCGCCGGCCATGGTTTTCCAGGCTGACTACGCGGACTTCCGGATGGTCGAGGGCGTTCTGTTCCCGCACCACGAGGAGACCTGGGCGCGGGGGACGATGACGTCCCTGATCAGGATCAAGTCCATCGAGATCAATCCGGCGGGCCTGGACCAGAGGGTGGCCAAGCCGGAAAAGACAACAACGGACGGTATGATATGAGGAACATGATCCTGGCCCTGGCCATCCTGATGTTGCCGGTTGCCGTTTTCGCGGCGGACCCGGTCGGGGACGATGCCGCCGCCCAGGTCCGCGCCGTCATTCTGCAAGGGGAAGCCGCCTGGAACGAGGGCAGCATCGAAGGCTACATGGAAACCTACTGGAAGTCCCCGGAGCTGCGCTTCGCGAGCGGCGGCAAGGTGACGCACGGCTGGCAAAAAACTCTGGACGGCTACCTTAAGCGCTACCCCGACCGCGCGGCCATGGGGCGTCTGGTCTTCAGCGACCTGGACATCACGGTTCTGGGGGAGGATTCGGCTCTGGCGTTCGGCGCCTGGCGTCTGGAGCGCGAAAACGACCAGCCCCACGGTCTGTTCACACTTTTATTGCACAGGTTCGATGAGACCTGGCGGATCGTTCA
>JBDLKA010000207.1:0-2785 GCA_039714075.1 Candidatus Krumholzibacteriota bacterium
CGATGGCGACGGCGACCGGAATATCAACCACCAGGTTGGTGATGCCAGACGCCGGATCCGACGCCGTGCTGAGCCGGAAGGCGATGTCCCTGACGCGTATTCGATAATCATTGATGGCCCCCCCGACGGTCACCCATTCGAACTCGAGTTGAGGGGCGCCCAGCGTGTCGACGACAAGGCCGAGGTCGGCGCTGGTAGACGTGTGGGTTCCGCCATCCCAAGTCCAGACTGATCTGGGATATTCGTTTTTGACATGGAGCACCGCTTCATCGAAGCCCACGAAGGAGCCGGCCTGCTGTGGGCCGCCGTCCAGAGTATAGGTCACCTCTAGGGGGATGAATTTCAGCGTCTCGCCTCTCCTGATCATGGTATCGGTGTCCAGGCTCGAGGAGGCCCCGAAGTTGCCGATCGCGTCGCGAACCTTGGGGTTGATCCCCGTCGATTCGGCCACCAGCTTCATCCGGCAGGTCATGGTGTCGGAGCCGCCGCCGCCATTGAGGTCGGCCTCCGTGATCGTGAAGGTGTATTCAACCTCCGGGGAGCTGTTGAGCGTGCCCGATGTGACGGCTACCGTAGCCGTGCCGTTGTCGGTTCCGGGGATGTAGGCAACATCGAAATTGGTCACACTCAAAAACAGGTGCTCGTAAACGGCGACGGAAACCAGACCCGTGTCGCTCAGACCAGCCGGAGTGGTGGCCACATACGTAAAGCTATCCGCACCTTTGTACCCGCCGTTGGGTGTATAGGTCACCTCGCGGCCGCTGAACGTGACCGCACCGTGCGAAGCCTGGCTCACCTGACTTACCGTCAGCCAGAGATTCAGGCTGTGAATATCGTTATCAAGCACATCTACGGTCACCGGATCTCCCTGGAAAGACTGGAGAGCGTCGTCGACGGCGAGGGGCGGATCGTCGAGACCCGGCAGGATACCGCCGATACGGTACTCGAGGTTCGTGGCCGCAATGGGCGGCACCCCGTTGGTCGGCGCCGGGTCGCCGAACTTCTGCCAGGCAATGGCCGCGTGGTCCGCGCCGGCATTCTCCTTGTGCAGCAGCTCGATATAGTAGCGTTCGCCCGACAAGAGCGAAATCCATCCGCTGGGCGTGGTCGATTCCCAGGCGCGGGAGGCCACCGTGCCGCCGCTAGCGATCAGTTGAGCCGCGGCGGGCGATTCGTCCGTGGACAACCTCAGTTCGAACTGGTCGTCGGAGGCGACGAAAAAGCGATAGTCTGCCGAGTTGGTCGGCACCACCCATCCGGTCCAGCGCTGGCCATAGGAGTCGCCCTGGTCGCCAGTCTCGGCATTGGTAATCACGCCGCTGGAATCGGAGGCGTACGGGTAGTTTTCCGCACTCGTCAATTCAGCAACCGTGCTACCGCCGATACTGTCGTAGACTTCCTGCCACAGCCCTCCAGTCTGGTCGGTACCGTAGCCGGGATCGCTGATCGTCAGTTGGGCCGTGTCGCTGATCAGTTCGCCCGCGCTGGTGGTGTAGACGCAGTCATAAAGGCCCACGTTGCCGGCGCCGACATTGTCGAGGGTCAGGGTGAAGTCGCTGCTGGCGGGCCAGTAGGAGACGCCATTGAGACGCCACTGGTAGAAGGCCGGCTCGGGGCCCGCGGCACTGATGGAGAAGGTCGCCGTACCGCCCAGGGGCACGCTCTGATCCACCGGTTGGGTCAGAATGGAGGGGGGCGTAGGGGCGACCGGGGTGGTGACTTCCATGTCGATCACCTCGTAGGTTGATAATCCCCCATGACTCACGTCCAGACGAACCTGATAGGTCCCGTCCTGAGGAAAGGTCATCGTTGCCGCCAAAACCGACGGGTCCGCGATAATACCATTCGTCACCGGGCCCGAAACCACCGACCAGGTCGACGTGCAATCCGCAAGCGGCAACGCGTCGCCTTCGGCGTCGATCACGCTGGCATCAAAGGTATAGTTCGTTGTGGACGGGCGGATTTTCATGGCCGATACGTCCGGCCACTCCAACCACGGCTCGCGGATGTGGACAAAGATTCGATTCGTATCAAAGCCGGGGATGTGAGGCAAGCCGCCGTGGGCCACCGAACCGGCAAAGGCAAAATAGGTATGCACGCAGAAGTCCCAGTTGATGTAGGGATCAACCATGCTAGGGCCGCCGACGTAGTTCAGCGATTCGTCCGGCTGGCGGGGAATGTTGTGGAAAAGCTTCCATTTATGGAGAAAGTAGCGCTGGTTGCGATCCTCGAATTGCGGCAGACCCAGTGCCACATGAAGTGCCCCGGCCGCATTAAAGGCGTGGTCCCGCAAATGGTTTTCCTGCCAGAAAATAATCTGGTCCTCCAGTTGCTGTGCCCGGGCCTTGTTGTCCGTTGTGTGATCGTCGAAGTCCTCATAATAGGCCAGAAGCCCCGTCAAGGAGGACGGTGTGCGCCCTCCCGAATCTCCGAGGGAGCCGGAACCATTATGGTATGAAACATATACGCCGTTCGCGTGGCTCTTTGTAGACCTCCGAATATTGTCCCAGAAAAGCCAGTATTTCTGTTGGAGCGTCATGTCATAATAGAATGCTCCGTCGGTAATGGTTGTCCCGTCGACACTAAGTGTCACATTGCTGTGGATGGCCGGATCGAGGGGATACGGATCCTCGCAATCCGCAGGGAACGTGATGCTGTTGGGAACCGAATCAGAGATCAACCAGGTCGGATAGCTCCCCTCCTCATAGCCGTAGTAATGCCCGTCGCGCGGGCGCACCAGCATGTCCACTCCGGCACGTTTCGCCAGAGCCATCCCTACGAAACC
>JBDLKA010000208.1:0-2672 GCA_039714075.1 Candidatus Krumholzibacteriota bacterium
CCACAATATGGGCATCCCGGCGGGGATCAAACAGGATTTTCATGGAGAGATTGACCCGATGCTGCACATCTACATCGACGGCGACGCCTGCCCCGTGAAGGAGGAAACCTACAAGGTGGCCCAGCGCTACGGCCTGAACGTGACCCTGGTGGCCAACTCGTACATGCGCGTGCCGAGCGGCAAGTGGTTCAAATTCCAGGTGGTGGAAGACGGGCCGGACGCCGCCGACGACTGGATCGCCGAACACGCAGCCAAGGACGATATCGTGATTACGGGCGATTTTCCCCTGGCCGCCCGCTGCCTGGACAACGAAGCGCGGGTCATCGGACACAAGGGCCGCCCGTTCACCGAGGACAACATCGCCGACGCCCTGGCCTCGCGACACCTGTTGACCATGCTTCGCGATCAGGGGGAAATGACCAAGGGTCCGCCGCCGTTTTCGCAGAAAGACCGTTCGAAATTCCTGCAGCGGCTGGACCAGACCATCAACGAAATCAAACGGGACAACGACTGACTACGCCTGTTCCAACTCCAGCAGTGTCTTCTTCGCCTCAAGCCCACCCGCGTACCCGGTCAACTTGCCGCTCGCTCCGATCACCCGATGGCAGGGAATGATGATGGGAATCGGGTTCCTGCCGTTGGCCGCGCCCACCGCGCGCGAGGCCTTGGGGTTGCCGGCCCACGTTGCCAGTTCGCCGTAGGTGATGGTCTTGCCCGCGGGAATCTTGCACAGCAGATCCCACACCTTTTTCTGGAATGGCGTTCCTGCGGGATTCAATTGCAGATCGAACTTCGTCCGCTCACCCCGGAAATAGGCGCCGAGCTGCGCCGCTGCCTCGGTAAACAACTCGGGTTTGCGCACCCGTTTAACCTTGGGGTCGGGTTGCCATTCTTCTTCAGGCAACCGAATGCGGGTCAGCGCCTTGCCGTCGCTTTCCAGGGTCAGTTTTCCCAAGGGGCTGTTCAGTTCGGCAAACCAGATCGTGTCCATGATCTTTCCCTTTCCCGGCAGTCAGTCGTTCAAACTCGCCCACAAGTGCAGGGCGGCGTAGGAGCGCCAGGGGCGCCATTTTTCAGAGCGGACAGGGAGGTCGATCCCGGGCGAGGCGTGTTTCAGGCCAAGATCGGAGGCGGGGAATCCATCCGGCTCGCCCAGGGCGCGCATGGCCACGTATTGGGCGGTCCAGGGCCCGATGCCCGGCAGTGCGATAATCCGTGCGGCGAATTCTTCCACGCCCAGCGGCGCGTCCAGGACCAGCCGGCCGTCGGCGACCGCGGCGGCGAAAGTTTTCACCGTAACCGCGCGCTTGGAAGTAAGCCCCAGGCCGGTGAGATCCGAGGCGGCCACCACCCCGGGCGAGGGGAACAGGTGGGTCAATCCCTCCCGCGGTGCATCAAGAGGCGTGCCCAGACGCTCCACCAGCCGGCCGGCGATGGTGGTCGCTCCCTTCACGGAGATCTGCTGGCCCAGGATGGCGCGCACGGTCATCTCGAAGGGGTCCCAGGCCGAGGGTAAGCGCAGCCCCGGACGCCGTTCGACCAAGGGGGCCAAAAGGGGATCATGCGCCAGGTGGCTGCCGATGACCTCGGGATCGGCCCCGCAGTCGAACATGCGCCTAACCCGGGAAACCAGACCGATGACGCCTTCCAGGTCGGGGAGGGATACCTGCATCAACAGATGGTTGCGACCGGCAACCGGGGAGACTTCCAGAATCCCTGCAGTTCCGTTGACCGCAATGGTGCGCCGGTAGGCTTCAGGTGTGACGTGCTCGACTCCGGGAATCGCCCGGCCCTCGAGAAAAGAAATCAGCGAGGGCCAATCGTAGGGCGGGCGGTAGGCCAACCTGTAAACCAGGGTGTTCTCCAGGGCCGGAACCGTCTTCGCCCGTTGACGCAGGTGGGTGGGGGTGGCGCCGAACACCTGCTTGACCAGGACGTTGAACCGGCGCACCGACCCGAAGCCCGCCGCCAGGGCGATGCGAGCCATGGACAAGGAGGACTGTTCGATCAGGTTGCGGGCGAAATGCACCCGCCGGGTCTGGGCTATGGCGACGGGAGTGGCTCCCAGATGATCTTCGAACAACCGGGAAAGATGCCGGCTGCCCATTCCCAGTCGCAGGGCCAGATCTTCCACGCTGCCGCCATCCAGGCAACCGTCGCCGATGTAGTGCAGGGCCCGCGACACGGTGGCCGAGGTGCCCAGCCAGGCCGGGGTGCCGGGGGACGTCTCGGGCCGGCACCGCTTGCAGGGCCGGAAGCCTGCTTTTTCGGCTGCGGCGGCGCAGGGGTAGAAGGTCACGTTTTTCAGCAGCGGAGCCACCGCGGGGCACACCGGCCGGCAATAGATGCCGGTGGTTTTGACGCCGGTGAAGAAGCGGCCGTCGAAGCGGGGGTCGCGGCTCTTGACGGCGCGGTAGCAGATGTCGGGGTTGAGGTTCATGCCCCCAATCTACAGCAAGTTGTTTGGTTGTCTCGCCATTTTCGGACATGGAGGGGCGGGTGTGTTAACCGGGGGTGATAAGTTTGAGTCCCACCCGTGGAGCCGGTTGTACGGGTTAGAAAAAGCTGTTGGGTTTTGGCAGGTTGTTGGGCCTGTCATTTTTTTGGTCTATAACCCGATGAAATCAAATGGTTAACGTGAACGGGTCGTTTGAGTAATGAAATTCATAAAA
>JBDLKA010000209.1:0-2659 GCA_039714075.1 Candidatus Krumholzibacteriota bacterium
TGCGACGAGGCCGGCATCGTGCAGGACGGTTTCAGCTTCCAGGCCGGCGCGGGGGGGACGGCCCTGAGTTTCGCCCTGTTCCTGCGCGACATGATGCGCGAACGCAACATCAAGGCCCGCTTCGTGCGCGGCGGCTCGACCCAGTACCTGGTGGACATGCTGGAAGAGGGGTTGACCGACTACATACTGGACGGACAGACCTTCGACCTGGAGGGCGTGCGCTCCATGCGCGAAAACTCCGGCCACCAGAACACCTCGCCGTTCACCAGCTACAACTGGCACGGCAAGGGCAATTTCGCCAGCATGCTGGACGCCGTGGTCCTGGGCGCGACCGAGGTCGACGTGAACTTCAACGCCAACGTGGTCACCCACTCGGACGGCCGCCTGCTGCACGGCATCGGCGGCTGGCAGAACTGTCTGGCCAGCAAGTGCACCATCCTGCCGATACCCAGCTTCCGTGACCGCATTCCGGTGATCGTCGACAGCGTGACCACCCTTTGCGGCCCGGGCGAATTGATCGACGTAATAGTCACCGAGCGCGGCATCGCCATCAATCCCATGCGCCGCGACTTGATAGAATCCCTGAAGGGCTCCACCCTCCCTATCCGCACCATCGAGGAAATAAAAAACGAGGTCGAGGAGATTTGCGGAGGCGCTGCGGCAAAACCGATTTTGGGTGAGAAGGTGGTCGCAGCTATCAAGTGGGTCGACGGTACGGTAATCGATTGCGTCCGCCAGGTCGGGGAGTAGGTCAGCACCCTCGTCCAGGCGAATCTGAGCGTGCAAAGCACGCGAGGAGCAAAAAAACCCTCACCACAAGGTGAGGGCTTTTTTGCGCTGAGCCGGGACGAGGGTGCTGACCTACTCCCCGACCTGGCAGGCACAACCGATGACCGCTAGAAGTAGACTCCAACACCGATGCCCAAACCATCTCCAAACCAGTCGGAAATGACGAACTTCAGCTCGGCAAAGGCAGCCAAGGTGTCCGTCATCATGAAGTTTGCGCCGCCGCCAAGATTCAGACCGAATTCGGAGCCGTCGCTGTTGAACATGAAGTCGAGTCCGACCAAGGGGTAGAAACGGCTTTTGCTACTGGTACCGTCGGCGTTGGTGGACTTGATGATGAAATGATAATCGACGTCGAGGGCGAAAAAAGTCCTGCCCGCGAAGATGACCGAACCCTGGCCCGTGATCTGGGAAATGTCGCCGCCCAGCCAGAAATCCTTGCGGACCTGGAGGCCGAATTCACCGTCCAGGATGTTCAGGCCGGCGCCCCAACCCTTGGTTTCGGCGAAGGCGGGCGAGGCCGAAGCGACCAGGGTCAAGGCGAGAATGATGGTGGAAAAGATTGAGATCCGTGATTTTTTCATGGTCGAATCCTTTCGTTGGCGAATCAGAATAATTTGCCCGGATGGACCTGCATGTCCTTATGGAAATTTGCCAAAAGAATACCCGCCGATTCCTGATCATGCAACCGGGTCTGTCGGGTGAAAAAAAATGCCGTGCTCCCTGAAATCACTATGCCGAAGGGCCCGATCATTCGTATTGTTCCACGGAACAGGAGGATCGTTGCCGGTGGAAACCTTCTATCGCATTGCGGCCGACGGCGTGGTGATCATCCACCTCTGCTTCATCCTGTTCGTCTTTCTGGGCGGGCTGACGCTGTTCTGGCGGCCCTGGATGATCTGGATCCATGTTCCGGCGGCCCTCTGGGGAGGGATGGTGGAATTGTTCGGGGTGTACTGTCCGCTGACTCCGCTGGAAAACCATCTGCGCCGCGCCGCCAGTGCCGAGGCCTACAGCGGGGGATTCGTCGACCACTACATCATGCCCATCGTTTATCCTCCCGGGTTGACGCGGGAGACCCAGGTCGTGCTGGGGGTGGTGATCCTGGCCCTCAACCTTACCCTCTATTTCATCTTTTTCGCCCGCAAGAGGAAAGCCGGCAGGACGGCCTGAAATCCCGGCCGTCAAGAGTGGTGGTGCCGGCCTGCGGAGTTTGATAAAGTAACCGCCAGGGCTCGTGAGCCCCAATGATCCAACCCGGTGGCGGTGCCCTTTCCCCGGAGTGAGAAGATGCGCGAAAACCTGTCCGGCGGTCTGGCCTGGGCCGGAGTGTTGACCGTGGCCGCAGCCTGTCTGGGACCCGTCTGGCGGGACTGGTCCGGCTCGGTGGTCGCCCCCTTTGGCGGCATCGACGCCATGTTGCAGCTGGGCATCCTGGAATGGACCGCCCGCCACTGGACCGATCCCGCGGTCTGGGTTGATCTCCCCATTTTCCATCCCGTGCCGGGTGCCCTGGGCTTCATGGATTCCCTGCTGGGCCAGGCCTGGCTGGTTTGGCCGCTTCGCCTGCTGCTCGACCCCACGGTTTCCGCACTGTACAACTACGCGTTTCTGGGCAGTCTGCTGCTGGTCATCGTGGCCGCGGGCGTTTTTTGGCGCGCCACCGGGGGATTTTTCTGGACCGGCGGGGTGTTCGCCCTGGCCCTGGTCGGTGCTCCGTATACCCAGGCCCAGATCGGCCATCTGAATCAGCTTCCTCCTCCTTTTGTCCTGTTTTCCCTGGCCGCGGTGGTGATCGCCATGAAGCACAGGGACGAAGGGCGGTCGGCGGCCGGTGCCTGGTGGTTGCTGGGCGGCGCCCTGGTTATGCAGG
>JBDLKA010000210.1:0-2615 GCA_039714075.1 Candidatus Krumholzibacteriota bacterium
TTGCGTTGAAGGTTCTCCCTGAAAGCATGGCGTCCGATCCGGAACGGCGGTCCCGATTCGAACGGGAGGCTCATGCCGTTGCGGCCCTGAACCATCCGAATATCGTGACCTTGTATTCGGTGGAAGAGGCTCCTGCAGTCCCGCCGACAGGCTCGAAACCTGGGGACTCCGTACACTTCATAACGATGGAATTGATCGAGGGGCAAACCCTTACGGAGCGGCTGCCCAATAACGGCTTTCCGCTGAACAGGCTGCTGGAAATCGCCCTCCCGCTGGCCGACGCCGTCAACTCCGCCCACCGGGCGGGGA
This sequence comes from Candidatus Krumholzibacteriota bacterium, assembly GCA_039714075.1. Taxonomy (GTDB): domain Bacteria; phylum Krumholzibacteriota; class Krumholzibacteriia; order LZORAL124-64-63; family LZORAL124-64-63; genus JAGLCY01. The sequence goes on from JBDLKA010000210.1 coordinate 310, forward strand.
TCACGCATCGGGATCTCAAGCCGGACAACATCATGTTCGATGGTGAAGGCCGGCTGCGGGTGCTGGACTTTGGCCTGGCCAAACTGACCGACCCTGTCGACCCAGTGAACGATACGGAGACGGCCACGGTGACTCCGGACACAGTGGAAGGGAAAATTCTCGGCACCGTGGCCTACATGTCACCGGAGCAGGCCGAGGGCAAGCCGGTGGATCCTCGCTCCGATATTTTTTCCCTGGGTACGATCCTCTACGAGATGGCCGGCGGTAAACGCCCGTTCCAGGGTGACACCGGCATATCCACCATCGGCGCCATTCTCAAGGACGAGCCGGACTCCATTATCGAATTGAAGCCTTCGCTGCCGCGCCATGTCGGACGGATTTTGCGACGCTGCCTGGCCAAATCCCCTGATCGCCGCTACCAGACGGCGTTGGACCTGCGCAACGAGTTGGAGGACTTGAAACACGAAGTCGCATCCGGAGGGCACGAGCCGACCATCGGCACAGGAACCGACCGGCCCGGCTCGTCCCTCAAGCGCTGGGGAGCGACTGGAATCGGCGCCATCATGGTGCTCCTGGTTGTTTGGGCAGTCCGGCAATGGCCCGAATCAACACCGCCGCCATCGCAATACGCTTCGATTCCAGTGACAAGCGTCATTGGCCAGGATTCCGGAATCACATGGTCACCTAAAGGCGAGTTCATCGCCTTCGGACGCGTCAGAAACGGCAGCAGCGACATCATGGTCCAGCCGGTTTCCGGTGGCGAGGCGACGGTTCGGGCAGGTGGTCCCGGCGATCAGGTCGATCCCCACTGGTCCCCGGACGGCAAGTTTCTGGCCTATATCTCCTCCCTGGACCCAGCTTCCTATGTCTACCTTGTCCCCCCCCATGGTGGTACGCCGAGGAGACTCATCGAGACGAATATCCCCACCCTGGACGTTGATACCATGGCCGGAGCAATGGGTGGTCATCCCTGGTCCGCGGACGGACGGCACCTGCTGGTCTCCCGCGTCATCGAGTCGGGACAGATGGCGATTCACCTGGTCGACCGGGAAGACGGTGGTGCCGTGCAGCTGTGTGATCCACCGCGGGCCGCGGATGATTTGGGTTCATCCTTCTCGATCGACGGTGATCATATCGTGTTCGAAAGACGCCGGGACGGCAGGGGTGCCCTGATGATGATGTCGGTGGCGGGCGGTGAGCCGGAGGTGTTGCTGGAGGACAAATACGACAATACCATGCCGTCGTTTCGACCGGACGGGCGTCGCATCTTGTTCCTGTCGGATCGGGGCGGAATTGCCAGTCTCTGGGAGTTCGATCTCGATACGGGCGACACTCGGCAACTGTGGTTCGAGTCGTTCCGGATCATCGACTTTGCCGTGTCGCCGGCGAACCGGATCTTATACACACCGTTTTGGCATGACACGTTCCTGTTTGCGGTGGACATCGCGACCGGCGAGAGACGTCAATTGACTTCACACACGAAGGACAACAACGGCGCCCGCTTTTCTCCGGATGGACGGACCATTGCCTACCACTCCACCCGGGAAGGGAACTGCGAAATATTCCTGCATCATCTGGACGGAAGTCCGGAGACACGGATCACCGACGACCCGGGCTGGGACCTTTATCCGGACTGGTCCCCCGACGGACGGCAGCTGATCTTCAATTCGAATCGAGGGGGTGGGCGGTACAGGATCCGTATCGCCAACAGCGACGGCGGGTATGCGCGATGGTTATCCGATCAGTCGGTCAGCATCAGTAGAACCCAGTATCCGGTCAATGCCGGGCTCGTCAGTCGCTGGTCGCCGGACGGCGAGCGAATCGCCTACCTCGTGACGACGGAGGAGGACATATCGCTCTGGACCATCCAGCCCGATGGTGAGGACGCGAAGCAAATGATCCCTGACGTCGTTTCGTTCAATTGGTACCTCGATAGCCGGCGCGGGATCTTTACCCGTCCTCATGACGGCCACTCCGAACTGGTCGCCGTCAACTTCGACACCGGGCAAGAGCGCTCGTTGTTCACGGGTCCGTTCATGGAGATGGAGGTCGCCCCCGATGGAAGCGCGCTGTCATTCTGTTACGGCACCGGCCACATGGAGATGGGGCTCGCGGTTCTGAAACTCGAAGTTCCCGATAGTCCGGACGGACTGCCGCGTTCCCTGGGCGAACCGGAGTATGTAGTGCGGGCCGATGTGACCTGGCATGTCCACAACGGCGGCTGGTCACCGGATTCCAACACTCTGGTGTACACCCAGGATCAGGACTACGGTGACATCTACGAACTTGGGGAGAAGTAGCAGGCC
>JBDLKA010000211.1:0-2591 GCA_039714075.1 Candidatus Krumholzibacteriota bacterium
GGTGCGGTCCTGGGCATTCTGCTGCTCACCGGCGGGATCCTGATGGGTGCGGACGCGGTTCTGGCGCGGCTCGGGCGCACGGGCATGAAAGTCATCGAAAAACTGATGGGATTGCTGGTGACCGTTATCGCGGTGCAATTGATGATCGACGGCATTGCGCCGGTCATCACCGGAATATTTTCCTAATCAAGTGCTGATCAGGCGGTCGCCCTTCTCTCTTTCACCACGGACAGGCCCAGTACCTTCATGTACAGGGCCTCCGTGGCGTCGAGCATCTGTTCGATGGAGAAGCGACGGCGGGCACGTTCGCGGCCCCTGGCCCCCATCTCCCGCCGCAGACCCGGTGAATCCAGCAGGCAATCAAGCCTGAGGGCCAGGGTCCGGGCATCGTCCGGTTCGACCAGGAATCCCTCGACACCGTCGCGCACGATTTCGGGGCTGCCCCCGCTGTTGGTCGCCACCACGGGCAGTCCCTGGGCCATGGCTTCCACCGTCACCAGGCCGAAGGGCTCGGCCTGGGAGCACACCACCTGCACGTCGAAGACCGAACAGGCGGCCGCCGCGTTGTTCACGTAACCGAAAAACCGGACGTTTTCGGCCAACCCCAGCCGGGTCGCCATTTTCCGCAGACCCCTGACGTAGCCATTGACCCCCGGGCCGTCTCCCACAATGAACAGTCGGAAATCGGGCCAGCGCGACCGCAGGAGGGCGGCGGCCTCCAGGAGCATTTCGACGCCCTTGCCGGGGCACAGCCGGCCCACGAAACCAACCACGGACGTGTCCGGACCGACGTTCGCCGCCTGACGCAGATCCAGGACCGAACCATCGTTCACCACCCTTTCAATTCCGTTGGGAATGGTGACGATCCTGTCGGCGTCCATGATTTCCGAGGCCGTCACGCCTCTGCGCACGGCCCTGCTGACCGCGATCATGGAACTGAACCGGCTCATGAAGGGACGCTTCAACACGGGCAGGGAAATCCGGTGCAGCTGGTGGCGGGATCCCACGTTCAGCACCCCGGTGCCCAGGGTGGCCGCGGCCGCGATGAAATAATCGCGCGGCAGGTGGGTGTGGAGGATCTGGATATCCTCACGGACCAGCCAGCGCCGCAGGCGGGCCACGCTCACGGGCTCGTACCAATCGACCAGGGGCATGGTGCGGACCTCGACCCCGGCGAATTCCAGTTCCCGCCGCAGCCGGCTGCTGGGCCGGACCACGCCGGCAACCGAGTGCCCGCGCCGGCGCATGCCCGCCGCCAGATTGAGCAGACAGACCTCGCCGCCGTAGAATCCCGTCATCGAGCTGAGGTGGGCGATGCGCATCGGTCGGTCGTACCCCTTGGGAAACAGACAATTTGACAGCCACGCACGCGCGGCCAATCTTGACTTCAGCAAGATGGTACCCTACGGTCCCAGCCACACCAACCAGTATTCCTGACCGTTGTCCGGAGGCTTTCCAAATGGTGCGAAACCTGTGTTCCATCCCCCGCCCGTTGCTTCTGCTCCTGGCGGCCGCGGGCCTTGTCATGTTCTTGTCCCTGCCCGCGGCGGGCCAGGACCATGACCACGACCATGGCCAGGCGGCCGCTGACCACGCCACCACGGAAGTTGCCGACGATCACGGTGACGAACATGGCGCCGTTCATGGCGACGAGCACGGCGAGGGCCATGGCGCCGGGCACGCCAGTCCGGTCGGCCTGCTCCCCCTGTGGACGGTCATCCCCTTCGTGGGCATCCTGCTGTCCATCGCCCTGGGTCCCTTGGTCGCCCCCCATTTCTGGCACGCGCACTTCCCCAAGATTTCGGCCTTCTGGGCCCTGCTGTTCGCGGTGCCCTTCCTGATCTGGAACACCAATGAAGCCATCCAGGAAATCCTGCACATCTATCTTCTGGACTACATCCCCTTCATCATCCTGTTGTGGGGATTGTTCACCATTTCCGGCGGGATCTACGTGGGCGGATCGTTGCGGGGAGCGCCGCGGGTCAACCTGGTCCTGCTGCTGATCGGCACCTTCCTGGCTTCGCTGATCGGAACCACGGGCGCCGCGATGGTGCTGATCCGGCCCCTGCTGCGCGCCAACGAATGGCGGCGCAACAAGGTGCACCTGATCATCTTCTTCATTTTCCTGGTGGCCAACATCGGCGGTTCGCTGACACCGCTGGGTGACCCGCCCCTGTTCCTGGGCTTTTTGCACAACGTGCCCTTCTTCTGGGTCACCACCGGCATCCTTGGCGAGATGCTGCTGACCGCGGCCCTGGTCCTTATCGCCTTCTTCTTCGTCGACACTTATTTCTACCGCAAGGAAGAGAACAAGCCGGAGGCCGCCGGCGACGAGGGCGGGATCCGGATCGAAGGCTGGCATAATTTCTTCTTCCTGCTCGGCGTGATGGTGGCGGTGATCATGTCCGGCTCCCTGAAGCTGGTCGACGTGCCCATCTACAGCGGCGGCAGCCACGCGGTCATGGTTCCGTTGCAGAACTGGCTGAAGGACGCCATCATCATCGTGATGGGCATCCTGTCGCTGAAGACCACCGCCCAGGCCCTGCGCAAGAAGAACGGATTTTCCTGGTTCCCCATCCAGGAAGTGGCCT
>JBDLKA010000212.1:0-2576 GCA_039714075.1 Candidatus Krumholzibacteriota bacterium
GGGCCGTCTTCACCTCCTCGAGTGTCACATCCCCTTGTGGATATGGAGTGATCGCCTCGATACCGTCCAGCCCGGTCTCCCTGGCGAAAGGCAGCAGCGGTTTCGTATCGCCGTCCCAGTGGGAACTGATGAACTTCCCGGCGTCGTGAAGTTTTTCGCAGCGGCGTTGGCAGGCCGGCAGGTGATAGCGCTTGAAAAGATCCGGCGAAAGCGTCCCAGAGTGGATGTTCTCGCCGAAGTTGATGATCTCGATGGGCGAGGGGTTGATGACATCTATCAATCGGTCATGGCTCTCTTCGAGGACGTCGAAGAAGGTCTCGATTTCCCCGGGCCATTCGAACATGGCGTACACGCCCTTCTCCACGCCCATCTTCTCTATGTACAGGCACTGCACGTTCATCCGCGGCATGAAAATGGTAGGAGCGCCCAGATCGCCGCAGGTGCGCTGGTGGTTGTCGTATTGCTCCTGGTCCCACTCCCAGGTGGCGTTCTCTTCGCGCCACGTGGCCACCTTCAATTCCTCGAGCGATTCGATCTCCCACTTCAAGGTGATTCCGTGCGGGCTGTTGAGGGATTTCCTGTGCACGGCCGTCTGCTTGCCCACCGGCGTCTCGACCACCGTTTCCACATCCGTTTCGTTCAGGTCGCGTCGCGAAAAGCGCACCCGTGGATGTTCGTTGCGCCGGAAACAGGAATTGAAATCGTACAGGCGGGCCGAACAACCGAGGGATCGGTATACTTCGTAGGGATTCATGCCGGTATAGGGTTCGGGCAATCCTTCCCCCGAGAACATCTTGTCCTCGAACCAGCACCCGATACGCGGCTGCCAGATGATCTTGCCCTTCGATCGGCCAAACACCACCTGCCGGTGAAGCTCGGGATGATCCAGCGTCGAATCAATCATTCAATTACTCTCCACCACGACGCCGCCATCCCGATACAGCTGGGCGGATCCCTCCAACTCGATCGCCAGTACGGTCACCTCCTCGTCGAGCACATCCTCGGGCACATCCACGTAGATCACCCCGGGCACCTTGCTCCAGGACATCTTCATCTGGATGTCCCAGTCCAGCTCGGCGCCCTGACCCACGACCCTGACGGATTTGACCGGGTTCATGATCCCCTTCAACATCAGCGGGCCGACGGGCCGGTGCGCGAGATACAGGTAGAGCGTGCCGCGATCGGCCGACAGCGCCGTCGGCCCGTGGTAGTGCCCCGCCGGCAGGCCCGCCCGCGTGCCGTAGATGGCCTCGGCGTGTTTGCCCGTCCAGCGCCCCAGCTCTTCCAGGATCATCACCTGTTCGGGGCAGATCGTGCCGTCCGCCCGGGGCCCGATATCCAGCAGCAGGTTGCCGCCCATGCTGATGCACTCCACCAGGAGCCGGATGATCTGGTTGGTGGTCTTGTAGTTGTGGTCATCCTGCTGGTAACCCCACGAAGTATTCATCGTCAAACACAGTTCCCAGTATTTGTCGTCGGGCCGGGTGATGGGCACGCCCTGCTCGGGAGTCGCGTAGTCGCCGTAGCCCTGCAGGCGGGAGTTGATGATCGCGTCCGGATTGTCCTGGAGCAGGAATTCCCGGATCCGCGGCGCCTGCCAGTCCTCGGCCGAATGTTCCCAGTCGCCGTCGAACCAGAAAAGATCGGGCCGGTAACGCTCGGACAGCTCCTTGATCTGGCCATGGTTCGACCGCGTGAAAGAGTCCCAGCGCGCGGGGTCGTCCTCGTAGCGTTTTTCGTTGCGCAGGAAATTGGGGTAATCGGGATCCGACCAATCGATCAGGGAATAGTACAGCCCCACCTTGAGTCCCTGACCACGCAGCGCGGCAACATAGGGCGCAATGAGGTCGCGTCCCGCGGGAGTTCGGTCCACGACATTCAGGTCGGTATTCTCGCTGTCCCACAGGGCCACGCCGTCATGGTGCTTGGCGGTCAACACGGCGTACCGGGCTCCGCTGCCGCTGATCAGTTCGGCCCAGCGCCGGGGGTCATACTTGTCGGCGGTGAAACCGGCCAGCTGGGCCATGTAGTCCTCATGCGTGATGTGTCCGTTGTGGAAGGACCAGCTTTCACTGACACCTTCGACCGCGTAGATGCCCCAGTGGATGAAGATGCCCAGCTTGGCCTCCTGGAACCAGCGCATTCGCTCGCCGCCGGAATCATCCGCTTCCGGGGCAGCCGGCGCGCCGCCCACGGCGTTTGTCACGAAAGCGACAAAGATGAGCAGCATGTATGCCATCGCCCTCAAATCATCCTCCCTTGGCCGTGGCGCCGGGAAACACCATGATCTCATCGCAGAATATCCAGGCGTCGCCGCCCGCGCCGTGGTGCCAGGGCGGACAGTGCTTCATGCTCTTGGCCTCAATCCGCACGTAGCGGGCCGGGCGGGGGGTGAAATGAATCTCGAAGCGTTCGGTGAAGGGATCGTCGCGCGTGGCCGGGTTGCTCGGCCGCAGCACACCTGCGGGTTCCCAGGTTTCGCCGTCGAGCGATGTGGACCAGCGAACCTCGACCGGCAGCCAGACCCAGGAGCCCATGACCTGCAGGAAGTCGGCGGCAAGGCGGCTCACCTCTCG
>JBDLKA010000213.1:0-2557 GCA_039714075.1 Candidatus Krumholzibacteriota bacterium
CGCCGTCAGCGGATACTCGTGGGTATCCACCAGTTGCGACTCCAGGGTCTCGAAATAGAATGGCAGCGGCGTGAAGAAGTTCTCGATGCGCTTGCGCAGCCGCTCCGGTGGCTGCTTGCCCTTGCGTTTGCCTTGGGCGGCCAGGCGGAACTTTTGCAGGGTTTCGGAGTAAATGTGGCAATTGATCGGCTCGGCATAGCGGGTCATGCCGTGCGCCCTGGCCCACTCCAGATAGCCCTTGTTCCAGTTACGCATGTACTGGTAGGACTTGGGCAGCTCGTAGTGGAACACGCAGTTGTTGCGCGCATACATCTCCCACTGGCGCGGATTGGGCTCGCCCTTGAGAAACTTCTCGCCGCCCTTGCCGCGCCAGCCGGCCAGAAAACCGATGCCGGAACCGGGCGAGGTCTCGTAGTTGACGATGAAGTCGGGGTAGTTCTTGAACTTGCGCGAACCGTCTTCCTTGACGAAGGCGGGCAGGTTCAAGCGGGTTCCCATCTCGAGCAGCACCTCCTGGAAGGGCTTGCAGTCGCCTTTCGGCTCCACCACCGGGATGCGCACCGAATCGACCGGGCCGTCGTACTCGGAGATCGGCCGGTCCAGCATCGACATGGCGTCGTGGCGCTCCAGATAGCTGGTATCGGGCAGCACCAGATCGGCGAAGGCCACCGTCTCCGACTGGAAGGCATCGGCCACGATGATGAAGGGAATTTTGTAGTCGCCGTTCTCGTCCTTGTCGCACAGCATCTGGCGCACATTTTCCGTATTCATCGATGAGTTCCAGGCCATATTGGCCATGAACAGCAGCAGGGTATCGATCTTGTAGGGGTCGCCGCGCCAGGCGTTGGTGATGGCGTTGTGCATCAGACCGTGGACCGACAGCGGATACTCCCAGGAGAAGGCCTTGTCGATTCGAACCGCCTCACCCTCTTCATCCACGAACAGATGGTTCGGATCGGCCGGCCAGCCCAGCGGCATGCCGTCCAGCGGGGTATCGGGCTGCACGTTCTCGGGCTTGTTCGGCGGCTTGGGGCAGGGCGGAATGGGACGCGGAAACGGCGCCTTGTGACGAAAGCCGCCGGGGCGGTCGATGGTGCCCAGAATGGTCATCAGAATGCCCAGGGCGCGGATCGAATGGAAACCGTTGGAGTGGGCCGCCAGCCCGCGCATGGCGTGGAAGGCGACCGGATTGCCGACCACCGAGTTGTGCTCGTTGCCCCAGACATCGGTCCAGGGGATCGGCAGCTCGATCTTCTGATCCCGCGCAACCACGCCCATCTCGTGGGCCAGGCGCTTGATGGTCGCCTGCGGGATGCCGGTGATGCCCTCGGCCCACTCCGGCGTGTACTTCTCCACCGAATCCACCAGGAACTGGAAGGCCGGTTTCACCTGGGTGCCGTCGTCCATCTTGAACTCGCCCAGCAGGCGCGGCTCGCAACCGGGGGTCTGGGTGCCCATGGGGATATCCAGGGTCGCATCCCACCAGAGCTTGTTCTGGGGGTCGAAACAGCCCTCTTCGTAGTGCATCTCCACCCGGTGGAACAGGCCGTGGTCCTCCCGCTCCGGCTCGTCGATCACCAGCTCGGCGCCATTGGTGTAGTTGACGATGAAGTCGCGGTCAAACAGTCCCTGCTTGATGATCTCGTTGATGATCGCCAACAGCAGCGCGCCATCGGTGCCGGGGCGGATCGGCACCCACTCATCGGCAATGGCCGAGTAGCCGGTTCGAACCGGGTTGATCGAGATAAAACGGCCACCCAGGCGCTTGAACTTGGCCAGCTCCACCTTCATCGGGTTGGAGTGGTGATCCTCGGCGGTACCGATCATCACGAACAGCTTGGCCCGGTCCAGATCCGGCCCGCCGAACTCCCAAAAGGAACCGCCGATGGTATAGATCAGCCCGGCGGCCATATTGACCGAACAGAAACCGCCGTGGGCGGCATAGTTAGGGGTGCCGAACTGCTTGGCGAACATCCCGGTCAGCGCCTGCATCTGGTCGCGTCCGGTGAACAGGGCGAACTTCTTGGGGTCCTCGGCGCGAATCTTGCCCAGCCGCTCCTCCATGATCTGGAACGCCTTGTCCCAGCCGATTTCCTCGAATTCGGACCTGCCGCGCTCGGCGCCGGACCTGCGCAACAGCGGCTTGCTCAGCCGGGCCGGCGAATACTGCTTCATGATGCCGGAAGCGCCCTTGGCGCAGATCACCCCCTTGTTGAGCGGATGATCGGGGTTGCCTTCGATGTGCCGCACCTCGCCATCACGCAGCGTGACCCGAATGCCGCAACGGCAGGCGCACATATAGCAGGTGGTGTTCTTGACTTCGACACGACCAAAGTCGCGATCTGATCGGGCGGTAGGGTCCAGCATGGGGCTCAACCTGGGCATTGGCCGTTGATTTAAGTAGATTTCAGCTTCCGCGGTAGCCGTGGCCACCGAATAGTAAAGTACATTCTAATATTCCATTACACCTCCAGGCAAATAGACGCAACGATTACGGGTATTTTGCAGGCCCTCACTTCACCATAAAATTAGAAAATTACAAATTACGGTGACACGT
>JBDLKA010000214.1:0-2535 GCA_039714075.1 Candidatus Krumholzibacteriota bacterium
TGCCCATGGCGGTGATGCCCTTGCCGCCGCGGCCCTGCGCCCGGTAGGTGTCCAGCGGGATGCGCTTGGCGTAGCCCTGGTTGCTGATCGTCACGACCATGGGTTCGTCGGCGATCAGGTCCTCGATGTCGATTTCACCTTCGTCCTCGACGATGGTGGTGCGGCGGTCGTCCGCGTACAGTCCGCGAACCTCGGCCAATTCCTCGCGGACGATCTGCAGCACCAGTTCCCGGCTGTTCAGGATGGCCTTCAGCTCGGTGATGCGCTCGATCAACGCCTTGTACTCGTCCTCGATCTTCTGCCGCTCCAGACCCGTCAGGCGCGCCAGGCGCAGGTCCAGAATCGCCTGGGCCTGGACTTCCGACAGGCCGAACCGGTTCATCAATCCCTCGCGGGCCACGTCGGGTGAGGCGCTGGTCTTGATCAGCTCGACGATCTCGTCGATGTTGTCCAGGGCGATGCGGTAGCCCTCGAGAATGTGGGCCCGTTCCTCGGCCTTGCGCAGCTCGTACTTGGTGCGCCGGATGATGACGTCTTCGCGGAAGTTCAGGAACTCCTGCATCGTCTCCTTCATGCTCATCACCTTGGGCCGGTTGTTCACCAGGGCCAGGTTGATGACGCCGAAGGTCGTCTGCATCATGGTGTGCGAATAGAGCTTGTTGAGGATGACCTGCGGGAAGGCGTCCTTCTTCAGCACGATGACGATGCGCATTCCCTCGCGGTCGCTTTCGTCACGCAGGTCGCTGATGCCCTCGATGACCCCGCCGCGCACCAGGTTGGCGATCTTCTCGATCAGCGAGGACTTGTTCACCTGGTAGGGAATTTCCGTGACGATGATCTTCGCCCGGCCGTTGTCCTCGATCTCGGTCTCCGTCCGCGCCCGGACCACCACGCGGCCGCGGCCCGTGGTCACGTAGTCGTAGATGCCGCGCCGGCCGTGGATGATGCCTCCGGTCGGAAAGTCGGGACCCTGCACGTGGTCCAGCAGTTCGGTCGGTTCGATGTCCGGGTTGTCCAGCAGGGCCACCAGGCCGTCGCACACCTCGCCCATGTTGTGGGGCGGGATCTTGGTGGCCATTCCGACGGCGATTCCGTCGGCGCCGTTGACCAGCAGGTTGGGCACCTTCGAGGGCATGACCGACGGCATCATGCGCGAGCCGTCGTAGTTGGGCACGAAGTCGACGGTCTCCTTGTCGAGATCGTTCATGATCTCGGTGGAGAACTTCGTCAGGCGCGCTTCGGTGTACCTTTCGGCCGCCGCGCTGTCGCCGTCCACCGAACCGAAGTTGCCCTGCCCGTCGACCTGGGGATAACGCAGGGAAAAGTCCTGCGCCATGCGCACCATGGTGTCGTACACCGCGCTGGTCCCGTGCGGATGGTAGTTACCCGTGGTGTCACCGGTGATCTTGGCCGACTTCCGGTACGGCCGGCCCGGCTGCAGGTTCAGGTCATTCATGGCCGTCAGCACGCGGCGGTGCACCGGCTTCAGTCCGTCCCTGACGTCCGGCAGCGCGCGGCTGATGATGACGCTCATCGAGTACTCGATGTACGACGTCCGCATCTTCTCCGTGATGTTCGCGTCGACGATGGTTTCGCCGCTGGAGCCCAGGTCCGAAGAGTTCGGGTTATCCATGTTCTCGTTGTCGGGAGTGTTTTTCTCGTCGGCCATTCCTTGCCTCTGCTTTTTGCTGGTTTAGCTAGATATCCAATCGGGGCTAGATATCAAGATCCTCGAGTTTGATTTGCGCTGCGTTTTCCTCGATGAAGCGGCGGCGCGGTTCGACTTCGTCGCCCATCAGCGTGGTGAAGATGTGGTCGGCCTCCGCGGCGTCGTCCACCGTCACCCGCGTCATGGTCCGCGAGTCGGGATTCATGGTCGTTTCCCACAGCTGGTCGGGGTTCATTTCACCCAGACCCTTGTAACGCTGCACGTAGATTCCCTTGCTGCCCATCTCTTCGACCAGGCGATCCTTTTGATCCTCGCTGTAGGCGTAGATCTCGGTCTTGCCCTTCTTCACCCGGTACAGCGGCGGTTCGGCGATGTACATGTGACCGTTCTCGATCACCTCGCGGAAGTGACGGAAGAACAGGGTCAAAATCAGGGTGCGGATGTGGCTGCCGTCCACGTCGGCGTCGGTCATGATGATGACCTTGTGGTAACGCAGTTTGCTGATGTCCTGGATGCCCACGCCCACACCGGTGCCCAGGGCCGTGATGATGGTCCTGATCTCGTCGTTGCCCAGCATCTTGTCCAGGCGGGCCTTTTCCACGTTCAGGATCTTGCCCTTCAACGGCAGGATGGCCTGGAAGCGCCGCTCGCGGCCCTGCTTGGCCGAGCCGCCGGCGCTGTCGCCCTCGACCAGGTAGATTTCGCATTCCTGCGGATCGCGGCTGGAACAGTCGGCCAGCTTGCCGGGCAGCGCGGCCGAATCGAGGGCCGACTTGCGCCGGGTCAGATCGCGGGCCTTGCGCGCGGCCTCGCGACCCTGGGCCGCGGCGATGCACTTGTTGATGATCCCCTTGGCTTCCTTGGGG
>JBDLKA010000215.1:0-2436 GCA_039714075.1 Candidatus Krumholzibacteriota bacterium
AACACGGTCTCCGGTATCTGACCGCCCGTTTGGATACCCTCGATATCGACATGCCCGGTATCCGGGTGAAGGCCTCCGGAGAATTGGAACCCGATGAGGTGGAACTGGAATTTGTCGGCCAGGTGACCGACCTCCACCTGCCGAGTCAGCTTACCGGCCAGGCCATGGGCGAGATGGAGATCGACCTGGGGATCGACGCTGCCGTTGCGGGGTCATTGGAAGAACCCGAAGTCGACGCCCGCCTCGGGGGAAGTGTCCACGGGGACGGAATCGCGATACCCGAATTTGATTTCAGCCTGGAAGGGGACCGGCGGGATGTGGCGGCCTTCCTGCGGGCGGGCGGAGGACTGGAATTCCAGGGGACGCGCCTGGATTCGGTCCGTGCCGAAGTATCCGGGGAGTTGGCGGCCCTGGACAGTTTGACTGCCGCCTTTGCCCTGGCCGCGTGGCAGCGGGACCATCACCTGGCCCTGGGGGGATCGGTTCAGGGGGATTCGGTGCGGGTGGTTCACCTCGATTCCCTGGTGACGGAGGCCTTTGGCCGACGGATGCGGACCAGCGGCCCGGTCACCCTCACTCTGGGGCCGGGGCCGGAGACCTTCGAATTGACGGAACTGGAGTTCACCGGCGACCCCGGGACCGTGACGGCCCAGGGGTTCTGGAACGAAGAGGGGATGGATCTGTCCGCGGGTGTGGATCTCCTGCTGGAAGAAGAGCTGCTCCAACTCGTGGCTCCCTCACCGCTGTGGTCGATCAAGGGGGGCGCAGATTTGAAATTGGACGCCTCCGCCGGCCTGGCGGATTCCGGGGAGAATCCTGAAGTCACCGGCCGGACCAGGGCGGTTCTGCAGCCTCACCGGGATGAGCCGCCTTTCGGTGTGGTCCTGGAATTTTCGTCACGGGGGGGAGCGGATGCCGTCCTGGAAGCCGACTTCTCCCTGACTTCAGCCGACACCGCTCTGTTGGCTGCCCAACTGGTATGGCCGGGCAAAGCAGGTTCCCAGGCCGGTTTCTGGAATCCTGATCCCGAAAAGGACCTGGTCCTGACCGTTCCGTCCCAGAAGTTGGACCTGGAACGGGTCAACCGGAGACTGCCCAGCGAGGTGGTCCTGGACGGGGAGTTCGACATCGCGGCCGAAGTGCATGTATTCCCCCCGGGCAAGAGAGTACCGGAGGCCGATACCCTTTCCGCATCCGGGCCGCGGGGAACGGTCGAGGCCACCCTGGGCACCCCGGATCTGAGGATCGACCTGCCCAACCGCTCATGGCTGGAAACGGTCGTGGGCGCCTCGGTGGCCGGGCCCCTGGACGATCCCAAAATCGAAGCGAAGGTGGAGGTCACCTCGGGGTTCATCAGGATTCCCGAATTGCCCCGCAACCTGCATCCGGTCGAGGGGTCCTCGCTCCTGTGGGCTCTCAATGATTCCATCGCGGCGGCGATGGATTCGGCGATGACGGATTCCCTGGCCAGGGCCGCGACCACCCCTGACAGCCAGGCGATCTTCATCGTCCCCGACCAGACCGGGCCGGTCCTCGATCCCGCCGGACCGGTGGCGCTGCCGGAACTGGACCTCGAGGTCGTGCTGACCGACGATCTGAGGATCATCGGTTATGGCGCGGACATCAAACTGATCGGGGGCGTCAAGGTCGGTCGGGGCTACGACGAGGACAACGAGCCCGGCCCCTCGATTTCCGGCGAGATCCGCGTCCACGAGGGCACGCTGAAGGTGATGAACCGGGTCTTCGATGTGGAAAGGGGCGGCATCAAATTCACCGAGGCCGTTCCGCCCAATCCGAATCTGGATATGATGCTGGAGACCCAGGTGGGCACGTACCTGGTGCGGATCCTGATTTCGGGCAACGCGGCGGGCCCCGTCATCGAACTGACCAGTGAGCCGGACCTTACCGAAGAGGACATCATGGCGGTCCTGCTTTTCGGTCAGCCCCTGAACGACCTGGACAGCGACCAGCGCGGGCGCATGCAGGAGGAGAACGATCCCAGCCGGGAACTCCAGAAGAACCTCGCGGGGTTGGCCATGGCTTTCGGCACCAAGGGGCTCCAGGATTCGATGAGTGATTCCTTCGGCGTGGACATGGTGCAGATGGGTTCGGATTCCGAGGGGGGCAGCACGCTGATGGTGGGCAAGTTCATCACCCCGGACATCATGCTCAAATACCACCAGTCGCTGGAGAAGAGCGGCACCTATTTCATGACGCTCGAGTATTCGCTTAACCGGTACTTCAAGGTCATCTCCACCTACGGGCAGGGCGAGGAGGCCTCGGGGGCGGAACTCCACTGGTCCAAACGGTATTGATCCAGGCGGTGATACGGCAATAAAAAAGACCCCGAATCCAGCTGGATCCGGGGTCTTGATTTTTGGCGGGGAGGCTGGGCGAATCTGGCGAGTTGAAAAGCTGATGTCGGTCCAGTTGCCG
>JBDLKA010000216.1:0-2422 GCA_039714075.1 Candidatus Krumholzibacteriota bacterium
CCCGATTCCCATCATCATTCCCTGCCATCGGGTGATCGGAGCGAGCGGCAAGTTGACCGGGTACGCGGGTGGGCTTGAGGCGAAGAAGACACTGCTGGAAATTGAAAAAAGGATCCGAACGGGACAAGGGGTTTGACGGTTTCTCCTTTTGTGTGTATTCTTACTGGTAAGATTAACACATTTTGGAGGTACTCAGGTGAAACCGTCCACCACAAAAATGTCGTCCAAGGGGCAGGTCGTGATACCCGAAGAAATCCGTAAACAGCTTGGGTTGACACCCGGAACTCAATTTGTGGTCGTCGGGGACCGCGATGTTGTCATTCTCAAAGCTCTTTCACCCCCTTCCCTCAATGAATTTGACGGCCTTATCAGAAAAGCCAGGCGGCAGGCAAAGCAGGCAAATATGAAACGCTCCGACATCAAAAAGGCCGTCCGAGATGAAAAGGAAAAAAGCTGAGGATTATTCTCGATACCAATGTCCTTATCTCAGGCATCTTAAGTGACGTCAGTCGTTATCCCGTTTGATTTCGTTGATGGTCTGGTCGAGCCGCTGCAGGAATTTCGAACGGTCTTTCTGCGTAAACGGTGGCGGACCCTTGGTCATTTCCCCCTGATCACGAAGCATGGTCAGCAGGTGTCGCGAGGCCAGGGCGTCGGCGATGTTGTCCTCGGTGAACGGCCGGCCCTTGTGCCCGATGACCCGCGCTTCGTTGTCCAGGCAGCGGGCGGCCAGGGGAAAATCGCCCGTAATCACGATATCGTCTTTGGCCGCGTGCTCGGCGATCCAGTCGTCGGCGGCGTCCGGCCCGTCTTCCACCACCTGGAACTTGAACCACTTGCCGCTCGGAACGCGCATGTACGCGTTGGCCACCAGGGTCACGTCCAGACCGTACCGCTGAGCCACCTTGTAGGTTTCCTCTTTCACGGGGCAGGCGTCGCCGTCGATGTAGATGTGCAGCATCGGGTCAATCTCTCCATGAAAATCCTGTTTGATCCCCGCCGGGATGCCCATATTGTGGAACAGGCAATATAGACCAATAACCACCAGCCGGGGAAGTGCCATGGCCTTGAAAGTGGAAGTGTCCGTCGGGGAATTCCTGGACAAGATGATGATTCTGGAGATCAAGTCCGAGCGGATCAGGAACGAGGAAAAGCTCGTCAACGTTCGCCGGGAGCTGGAAATGCTGCGCGGCACCTGGGCCGCCACTCCCCTGAGCGGGGAAGACACCGGCGACCTGCTGCCCCGGTTGAAGGCCGTCAACGAGCGGTTGTGGGAAATCGAGGACAGCATCCGCCGGCAGGAAATCGAAGGCACGTTTGGCGAGGAATTCATCCGGCTGGCGCGGTCGGTGTACGAAGAGAACGACGAACGCGCGCGCATCAAATACGAACTCAACACCCGGCTGGGCAGCGACCTGGTTGAGGAAAAGGATTATCCCGACTATAATCAGCCTTCGTCCTGACGGATACGTACCAATTCGGGGTTGGGGGACCCCATCGTCATGACTCTTTCCCGGTTTTTCAGACGCGCATTGGTGTGGGCGGTTCTCGGGGCAGCCTTTCCTGCGGTTTTTGGCGGCTGCGCCGGCACCACCGATAAGACCGCCTTCATGGAAAGCCAGGAAAACGTGGCCATGGGCGCCAGCGAACTGAGGGTGCGCCTTTACGATTACGCCAACAATTTTTCGGGCGCGGTCGAGATGACCGCCGACGAGATCGCCGCCGCCACCGACGACCCGGTCATCCAGCGCCGGACCCTGCAGTGGAAGATCAGCGCCATCGCCGAAGTCTACCGGGCGGTTTTCGGGAGCGATCCCCTGGGCGCCTACACCGACGTCTGGGCTTTTTCCAAACAGATGCACCACTTCCTGGACACCGGTCCGGGTAAAGACCTTTTCGGCGACCGCCAGGCCGACGCCGTGGCGACCGCCCGGGATCTCGAGCGCCGGGCCCACGCCATGGGCCAGTTGGGATCGGTATCCGGCGACGTCTCCAAACTGGAAAACAATCTGGAAACCTGGGTCGGAAATCATCCGATCAAGGATCTCATGTTCATCCGGGAATCGACCACGCCCTTGTGGGCGGAATACGCTTCCGAAAGCGGGGGCGGGTTCGCCATGGTGGGGCGCATGGAAGTCTCCCTGCACGATCTCCTCGCCCGAGTGGACATCCTGTCGGAAAACCTGCGCAAGCAGGCCCGCTGGGAAACCCAGCTGCTGATGGGCGAAGCCATGGCCGACGGGGAATTCGGGGAGTTCCTGGCCCGGGTCGACTCCATCGAGGTGAACATCGACCGCATCCGTCTCACGCTGGATGACCTGGAACCCATCCTGGCGCGGCAGGTCGCCGCGCTGATGATCACCGGCAGCGAGCTGGCCGAACGGGAAATGGCGGCGGCCCAGGAAATGTGGGCAGTCGAGCG
>JBDLKA010000217.1:0-2414 GCA_039714075.1 Candidatus Krumholzibacteriota bacterium
GAGCCCCAGGGCGGCACAGGCGCCGGGGAGTGAGTCGGGTCGACCGACCAGGTTGCAGAAATCCTCTTCGAAACGGGTGGTCAACTGCAGCCAGGCATCCGGTTCGATCTTCAGTCGTTGCAGAATGGGTGGGGTATCGACAGACATGCTGCCGCGCTTGTCTTCCCGGACGATGCGTCCGGTCCAATCGACCAGTTCCAGGTAGTCCATCAACGCAAAGGGCAGCCCCTTGGGCATCTCTTGCCGAGGATTGCCGACAAAGGGAAAAAGTTCCCTGGCTGGGGCCTCGTCCGTTGTGCCCTTGTCCACTGTGCTGGATTTCAGATCGTTGATGCGTCTCTGTATGGAGGTGTAATCGGAGCCCTCCGGCGTATCCGCCATCCCGGCGCGGATCGGGTTGAGATCCACGTAGGCCAGGCAGGCGGCCAGGGCCGATTCATCCAGCAGGGCCTGGGATTTGAACCGGCCCTCCCAGAACCGTCCGGTGCAACCGTCCTCGGCATTGGCGAGGCGGGCGATGTGCTCATTCAGGCAGCGCATGAACCAACTCACCGACATCAACCGTTCGCGCCAGGTCTCCACGACTTCTTCCAGTTTGCGCATCTCGGCCTCACACAGGCCAACCCCCTGCAGATAACGCTGCGACAGGGTGATGCCGCTGAACAGGGCATGCCAGCGTTCGATAACCTCTGAGAGGGTCCAGGAGTGCGCCATCTCCCGGTCTACATAGATCACGATATGGCTATGATTACTTAAAATCGCGTAGGCGCAGATCTCCATCGCAAAGGTACGAGACAGTTCAAGCAGTCTCTGCTCGATCCATCCGCGCCGGTGTTCGAAGGAGCGTCCGGTGAGAGCGTCCTCTCCACACAGGTAGGCCCGACGAACGCAACGGGAGATGCAATGGTAGTACGGCGTAGCTTCCAGGCTGATGAGGGATTGGCGGGGTTTGGGCATGGTTCCGTCCTGTTTGTTGACATATTGACCTAAAGGTAGTCGGTAATTTCTTTTTGTCAAAAGATAGGAGTCTATCCTTTGTTCTGCCCTTTTGGGAGACGGACGGGGAGCTGCGCGCCAGCCCCTCCGATCTGCGCCTGAGCGACCCCAGCGACATCGCGGTGGGGCGCGACGGCGACATCTATATCGCAGATGCCGGCTGCCACGTGGTCTATTGGCTGCGCCCGGGGGCAACCGACATCTACGTGGTGGCCGGTGACGGCAGCGATGCCGTGCGCACCGATGCGGGACCCGCCGGCGGCCTGTTGCGGCCCGGCCTCGGTCAGCCCCTGAGCCTGGCCCTGGACCGCCAGGATCGCCTCTACATCGGCACCGGCCACGGCCTCATCCGCCGCCTGGGTACCGACAACTGGATCGAGACCTTGGCCGGCATCGGCCAGAGCGGCTACAGCGGCGATGGCGGCCCGGCCACAGAGGCCCGTTTCGGCCCGATCGACGACCTGCTGGCCACCCGTGGCGGCATGCTCTACGTGGACGACACCACCGCCAATGGTCGGCTGCGCCACATCGACGTCAACGGCCGGGTGACGACCGTGGCCGGCACGGCCCAAAACGCCTTCACCCCGGACGGACTCAGCCCCTCCGGGGCCGCCATCGGCCGGATCCGGGGAATGACCCGGGATAGCCGGTCTCGGCTCTATTTCGCCGAGACCGCCACCGCCAGTCCCGGCCTACGCCGTATCGCCTCGGCCTACGCCGGCTTCCCCTGGCAGACCGAACTGCGCGTACCGGTCAACGGCGGCACGGCCGTGCAGGTGTTCGATCGCAGCGGCCGTCCCCAGCGTACCGAAGACCCCGATACCGGCCGGATCCTTCAAACCGTCGCCTACGACACCCAGGGACGGCTGGCCGCCACCTCCGACGAGAACGCCCGCAGTACCCGCTACGAACGCGACGGCCAGGGCCGCATCAGCGCCATCATAGCCCCCAACGGCCAGCGCACCGAGGTCGGCTACAACGACTTCGCCCAGCCCACCACCGTCACCCAACCGGATGGCGCCCGATGGCGCATGCAATACGATGCCCGCGGGATGCTGACCCGCTACACCGATCCCAACGGCAACGCCACCCGTTTTGCCTACGACAGCCTGGGTAGGCTGGTCAGCGACACCGATGCGGCCGGCGGCGGCTGGACCGTAACCCACGACCTGGACGCCAAGGCCCACGAGGTCCAATACACCTCCGGCGAAGGACGGGTGCGGCGTTACCGCACCGACGCCGATCCCAACACTCGCGTCAGCACCCGCGTCAGTCAGGACAGCCACGGCGGCCGAACGGTCACCGTCTCCGATCCCATCCGCAGGCAAAGCACCCGCACCGCCCCGGACGGTACGATCACGGTCAGTGAATCCCTGCACAGCGCCGTTCCCTCGGGAGCGGCGCCGGATAGCCGCAGC
>JBDLKA010000218.1:0-2305 GCA_039714075.1 Candidatus Krumholzibacteriota bacterium
TTCGATAATCAAGATTTCCTGTATCCCGAAAGTCCAGATTTACTGATTCCCCTCCAGGCCGACGAACACCCCGTTAACGATGATAACCTGATCCAGGTCCGGCCCCAGCAGGCGCACCTGCTTGACCGTCACGCGCGGCTGGGTTTCGGGAATGAAGACGCGGTCCAGATGGATGACGGCATCGGGTCCGGAAAAATCGTCCGGACCCACGGTGCCGCCGAAGTGGTCGCTGCGTCCGAAGGCGATGTGCAGGCCCAGTTTTTCATCCAGCAGAATGCTGCCGGTGGGTTTGAGGCCGAAATCACCCAGCACGCCCAGCCCCAGTTCCGACAGGTTGGCGTAGGCGGGTTCGCGGGAAATATGATCGGCTTCGGCGGTGCTGGCGGGTCCCTCGGTCAGGACGGTGACGGCCTTGTTGCCTTCGATCTCGTACAGGACGACCTCGTCGCCGATCTGCACCGGCAGGGTGCCGGCCGAGCCGCTGATGTCGCCCTCGATTTCCCCTTCGTAGGGCACGATATAGGCTTCGCCGGAGGGCAGGTTGCCGGCCACCCCGTTGGCGGGAAACAGCCCGCCGGAGGCATGGCCGGTGCGGTGGCGCAGATCCAGGACCAGTTCGTGGGGCCGGTCGTCGGCTTCGAACGCGAAATGCGCGGATTCGGCCCGGTCCAGCAGGCCCTTGAGCAGATTAACCCGGCGGTTGATCTCGCCGTAGTCCAGGCGCAGGGCCGGAATCATCGAAGGCAGGAACCCGGGCATGGTGGCCGCGCGGAAGCCGCCGTCGCGCGTGGCGACCTTGAGCGGGGCCGTGGCGGACAGTTCGGTCGGCGCCAAGACAATGGTGTGGGTGGCGAACAGGTCGGTGAAGGGACGGCTGTCCCAGCCTTCCACCTCGTCGGCGTGATGGGGCACGGTTTGGCCGTCCCCGGGATGGCAGGCGTCCGGCAGATCGGCGTTATTGCCGCCGGCATTGGGGTACCAGGCCAGGGTGACGCGGTCCAGGCCGAGGGCATCCTGCTCCGAAACCAGCTTCAGGTACCAATCCGCGGCCATTTGGCGGCGTTCGGCCCAATCGGGGTTGTCGGCCAGGCGCTCGTCGGGCAGATCGACGATGACGGCCAGCCCGGTGTCCTGGTCCGAAGGCTGGAATACGCGCTGAATCAGCAACCTAAGTTCTTGCGAAGAAAGGGATTCTGACATTATACCATCCACTCCAGGGGCAGAATTTCCAGGGGCCGGGATTGCGGTGTACCAGACCCAGTTTATGTCTTATTGTTGAGTAAGACCCGTATAAATTTTCCTTACGGGCTGAATTTCGCCTACCGAACATCCGGCCACTGCAAGGAGGCAGCCATGAGCCAGGAACGCGAGACCAATCTCGCACTGTTCATCGATTTCGACAACGTGGCGCTCGGAGCCCGCGATGCGGGCCAGCGCTTCGATATCAAGCTCCTGATCCAACGCATACTCGAAAAAGGCAAGATCATCGTCAAGAAGGCGTACGCCGACTGGCATTTCTACAAGGAATACATGTCGCCGTTGCACGAGGCCGCCATCGAGCTGATCGAAATCCCCATGCCCAAGATTTCCGGCAAGAACAGCGCCGACATCAAGCTCGTGGTCGACGCCATGGACCTGTGCTATTCCAAGGAACACATCGACACCTTCGTCATCGTGTCGGGCGATTCCGATTTTTCGCCCCTGGTGTCCAAGCTGCGCGAGAACAACAAGCGCGTGATCGGGATCGGCATGAAGAACTCGAGCAGCCGGCTGCTGATCGGCAACTGCGACGAGTTCATCTTCTACGACGACATCATCCGCCAGCGGACCGGGCGGTTGAGCCGTTCGGGGATCAAGGTTCCCAGTGAAAAAAGAGACCTGCTGGATTTCCTGGTCAAGACGGTGCAGAGCCTGCTGATGGAATCGCGCGGCGTGCTGTATTCCTCGCTGATCAAGGACACCATGACCCGCAAGCAGCCCGACTTCAACGAGCGGGCCCATGGATATTCGACCTTTGGCGACCTGCTGGAGGAAGCGCGTGAACTGGGATTGCTTGACGTGCAACGGGACGCCCAGGCGGGCGGGACCTGGGTGGTCCGGGGGCTGGGCGAAGGCATCGCTCTGGAAAAGGCGGGCAACGGCAACGGCACCAGCCGTTCGGCGCGCCGCCGCCGCCGTTCCGGTCGTGGCGGACAGCGGGACAAGAAGGAAACCGTGGCCGCGACGGAAGCCAAGGCGGAGACCGCGCAGCCGGAAATGAAGGTCCAAGGGAAGCCGACCGGCAAGGCGGCGACGCCCAAACGAG
>JBDLKA010000219.1:0-2297 GCA_039714075.1 Candidatus Krumholzibacteriota bacterium
CCGCTGCTCACCCACAGGCCGGAAAATCGGATCATACCCGAACCCTTCACCACCAACCGGCTGCCGGGTGATGTCTCCCAACAGGCGACCTTCCGTGGAAATTTCCAACCAGAACGGACCATTAACCCCACGCCCGGGCGCCTCATGATCCAGCCCCGACGGCGCCACCAGGGTCGGCGACTCATCGATGGTGTAGGGTTCATCGATCGCCCAGATCCTGGGGTCCGGCATGCGCAAAGCGCCCGCGACGGCCCCGCCTTCGTCGCACCCGGCCAACAGCCCGCGGGCAATTTCCGCCAACCGGCCGCGGTCATGGCCCCAGGTTATGGAATCGGTGGTCATCGTGGAAACATACTCACGCCAGGCCTGCCGACGATCCACCAACTCATTCCAGAAATCCCATTCCTCTTCGGGATGCTTGATCTCGATCGAGCGTTCCCACGGATTTCTCAACCACCGTTTGACCGCCGGCCGGGCGACCGGCACATCCTCCAGATCCGGCCGGGGATCGACCCACACGCAGGCCGTGGCGAACCGGGCCTGCCGGCTTTCATCCGGCACATCCTTCATCAGGTCCAGCACCAGGGCGGCGTTGCTGTCGTAGGTGGCACCGGGTCCGGAAAACCGGGCCGCGAAAATATCGGGGAATCCGTTCAGCTCCCGCACCTGCAGGGAAGTGTCGTCGGCCAGGGCGATCTCGCCCGTGTAGGCCGCCGTGATCACGGCCTTGCGTGTGGCGTTGCCCAGGATCGTGGTGCCGTCCTCGATCACGTCGGGCAACCCGGGATAATCCCCGGCCGAAACAACTTCAAAGGGCATCCCTTCGAACACCTGCTTCAGCTCGCGGACCTTGTCCTTGTTGCGGCTGGCCAGAACGACCTTACGCATTTCACCCATGGCAAAACCCTACTTTATTTCCAGAACCTGGCGCTGCAGCTGGTTGATTTTCTCGATGGCCGCACCGGCCAGATCCACCATCTTGTCCAACTGCTCGCGCTGGAAGGGACGCAGTTCGGCGGTGCCCTGGATCTCGATCAAGCCGCCGCCTTCGGCCATGACCAGGTTCATGTCCGTTTCGGCGGTGGAGTCTTCGCGGTAGTCCAGGTCCATCAGAACCTCGTTCTGCACGATGCCCATGCTGATGGCGCCCACTAAGGTGCGCATGGGATGCTTCTTCAGGCGCAACCGCTGCAGCGCGTCGTACAGGGCCACCGCCGCGCCGTTGATCGAGGCGCAGCGCGTACCGCCGTCGGCCCGGATCACGTCGCAGTCCAGGGTGATCGTCAGATCGCCCAGGGCGTGCATGTCCGTGACCGCCCGCAGGGAGCGCCCGATCAGGCGCTGGATTTCCATGGTCCGGCCGCTTTGCCCGTTACCGGCGGCCTCACGACGCATGCGGTCGCCCGTGGACCGCGGCAGCATGCCGTATTCGGCGGTGATCCAACCCTGCCCCGAGCCCTTCAGCCAGCGTGGCACACCGTTGGCGATCGAGGCGGTGCACACCACGTGGGTGTTCCCCATTTCGATCATGCAGGACCCTTCGGCATGCGGCAGATAGTCCTTGGTGATGCGAGTGGGACGCAGCTGGTTGAATCCTCGTTCGCCTTCTCGTTCGATCACTTCTTCCTCGTTCTTTCGGTTCAGTCGTTGTGGTCGCCGGCCGCTTCCATCTCGTCCAGGCCGACGGTGATGACTTCATGGATCGGCTTGCCCAGGAAACGGGCGCCGATTTCCTGGAATTTCCAGGGGATGTCGCTCAGGTAGAATTCAAGGTTTCCCTCGCGCTCGGCGGCGTCGCGGCGCAACAGGGACAATTCGCCCAGCCTGTCCTGGGCGGCTTCGGCCAGGGCGTCGGCCGAGTCGACCAGGGTCACCGCGGGTCCCATGAACCGGCCGATGTCTTCCTTCAATGCCGGATAGTGGGTACAGCCGAGGATGAGCGTATCCACCCCCGCGTCCCGCAGGGGCCGCAGATATTCCTCGATCGCCATGGCGGTCATGTCGTGGCCCATCATCCCTTCTTCCACCAGGGGCACGAACAGGGGGCACTCCTGCACCAGAATGCGGTCGGGGCCCAGACCACCAGCCGCCAGGCCTTCCTGGTAGCGGCCGGACCGAATGGTGCCCGAAGTCCCGATCACTCCCACCGCGCCGCCGCGGGTGCCGGCCAGGGCCGTCCTGACACCGGGGTTGATCACTCCCAGAACGGGCACGTCGATCGTTTCCCGCAAATGCTCCAGGGCGAAAGCGCTGGCCGTGTTGCAGGCCACGACCACCATCTTCACGCCCAGATCCAC
>JBDLKA010000220.1:0-2296 GCA_039714075.1 Candidatus Krumholzibacteriota bacterium
CTTGAGCCGGGCTTCCTTGAAACCGGCTTTGCGAACCACCCTGCGGAACAGAACCCCTTCCCGGTGCGTGCCGGTGTTGAAATCCCCCCCAATGATCGTCGGAGCCGTGTCCGAGGCAAGGCTGTCCCTGACGATCGTCATCTGGTCCAGCCGGTCCTCGAAATCGATCACCAGGGTGGACATATGGACGCTTACCGCCCGGACCACCCGCTTGCCGATCTGCACGTCCACGGCCACAGCGGTACGCCGGTTGTCCGACAAGGGATTGGGGTACGGCAACCTGATGTATTTGGGCTCACTCAAGGTCCAGGGAGAAAGCACCGCCGTGCCGAAAAACCGTCCGTGATGAGGATGGATGTACGAGGGATAGTAGCAATAGTTCATCCCCAGGCTGTCGGCCAGAAAAGCCACCCCCGCGGGATCCATTTCCTGCAGCAGAAGGATGTCCGGATGCCGCAGGCGGGGATCGCCCCTGAGATCGGCCAGGGCCTGCTCCAGTTTCTCCGCGAATTCGATGTTGTAGGTCACGCACAACAGGGAATCGGGCTCGGCGGAAGGCTCCCCGACCACGGGTTCCGCCGCCAGTCGGTTGTAAAAATGGAAATCGGCCTTTTTCAAAGTGGTTTCGGGGGCGCAGCCGGACAGCACCAACAGGAGCGTCCCCCACGCCAAGAGAATGAATCGCCGGCCCCATGTCTGCATCGTTTCCGTCACCGAACCTCCGGTACAACCCAACGGGATCTCTTCCTTCTCCAAGTTATCACTGTTGCCCAACGAGGGGTTGCCCTAATATCGGAAAGGTCGCATCCCCCCCGTCCCAGCGAAAGGCCGACTGTTTCATGACCTCCACCCGTGCTCCGTTTCTGCCCCGTGCCCTGGGCGCCATCGAAAAGGTGGGCAACGCCCTGCCCCATCCGGCCACCCTGTTCGCCATCCTGGCCGCGTCGGTGGTCTTCCTGTCCTGGCTGTTGAGCGAATTGGGTGTGACCGCCGTCCACCCCAAGGACGGATCGATCATCGAGCCGATCAACCTGATTTCCCGCCCGGGTCTGCACTGGATCCTGGAACACACCGTGGAAAACTACACCGGCTTTGCTCCCCTGGGAACGGTCATGGTGGCCCTGCTGGGCATCGGGGTGGCTGAAAAGAGCGGCCTGATGGCCACGGCCCTGCGGTTGCTGGTGCACGCGGCGCCCCGACGGCTGCTGACCTTCGTGATCGTGTTGGCCGGAGTGATGTCCAACATGGCCAGCGACGTGGGTTACGTTCTGCTGGTGCCGTTGGGCGCGATCATTTTCCTGTCCATCGGCCGGCATCCCATCGCCGGTCTGGCCGCCGCCTTCGCCGGGGTTTCGGGCGGCTTCAGCGCCAACCTTCTGCTGGGCACCATCGACCCTTTGCTGGCGGGCATCACCCAGGAAGCCGCCCGCATCATCGATGTCGAATACACCATCACGCCGGCCTGTAATTATTACTTCATGTTCGTTTCGACCTTCATCATCGCGGCATTGGGGACCTGGGTCACCGAGAAAATCGTGGTGCCCCGGCTGGGCCAATATTATGGCGACAGGCCCGACCAATCCGAGGATCTGGAACCCCTGACCTCGGCGGAAAAGAAGGGGTTGTGGTGGGCGCTGGGGGTCAACCTGCTGCTGATGGGTGGTGTCGTGTGGGGTCTCGTGTGGGGTCTCGTCCCGGGTGACGGTTTCCTGAGGCATATCGAGACAGGAAGCATTCTGCACTCACCGTTCATGCACGGCATCGTGACCTTTATTTTCCTCGGTGGCCTGCTGGCGGGGATGGCCTACGGGCTAGCCGCCGGCACCTTTAAAAGCGACAGCGATATCGTCGCGGGCATGAAGGAATCCATGGAGACGCTGGGCCTGTTCATGGTCCTGGTGTTTTTTGCCGCCCAGTTCGTGGCCTACTTCAAGTACACCAACCTGGGCATGATCCTGGCCATCCAGGGCGCCGAGGGGTTGAAGGCATCGGGACTGGGGCCCATCCCGCTGATGCTGTCGTTCATTGTTTTGTCCGCCACGCTGAACATGACCATGGGCAGCGCCTCGGCCAAGTGGGCCTTCATGGCGCCGGTGTTCGTACCCATGTTCATGCTGCTGGGGTACACGCCTGAGTTGGTGCAGGGGGTTTACCGGATCGGGGACAGTACGACCAATATGATCTCGCCCATGATGTCGTTTTTTGCGTTGATCGTGGCGTTTGTTCAGAAGTACGACGCGAAGGCGGGGATTGGGACGGTAATCGCTACCATGTTGCCGTACTCGGTGGCATTTAC
>JBDLKA010000221.1:0-2276 GCA_039714075.1 Candidatus Krumholzibacteriota bacterium
GTGCGCCCACCAGAACGGAATCGTCCACCGGGACATCAAGCCCGGGAACATCATGATCACCGAGGACGGGATCATCAAGATACTGGATTTCGGTCTGGCGAAACTGATGGGGATGGCCGGAGTCACCAAGACCGGCGTTACGATGGGCACGGTTCGCTACATGTCGCCGGAACAGGCCACGGGGGAGGAGACGGACCACCGTTTGGACATCTGGTCCCTGGGCCTGCTGATGTACGAAATGGCCACCGGGAAATTCCCGTTCAAGGGGGACTACGATCCGGCCATCATCTATTCGATCGTCAATACACCGGTCACTCCGGCCCACGAGGTCAATCCCGAAATTTCCGAAGCCCTGTCGGGGGTGATAGCCAAGTGTCTGGAAAAGGATCCGGCCTTCCGCTATCAGTCGATAGCCGAGGTGCTCAACGCCCTGGGCGCAGCGTCCCTGGAGGCGGGTTGGGGAAGCAGCCTGGGGGAGATTTCACTGCCGATTTCAAATGGGGGATTCGGCGCCCTGCCGGCCAGGCGGCGGGCCAGGAGGCGGGGGTTGCTGGCGGCCGGGGTGGTGATGGCGGCAGTTGCGGGGCTGATCTGGTGGACGTCGCGTCCTCCCGCGATCTACACCACCGACCTGCGGGTGGCGGTGATGCCGCTGGAGAACAAGACCCATCCTTCGCAGGAAGCCCTCACCGCTGGATTGTCCGAAGTGGTCACCTGGGTGCTCGACGAGATTTCCCGCACCCACGACTCCATGTGGGTGGTTCCCCACTACCGTGTGCAGTATACGGAAATTGCCGAGGATGCCCGGGCCAGGAATGCATTCGGGGTCAATCGCCTGGTCACCGGAGGACTCCAGAGGTTCAAGGGAGGGCAGGTCCTTGTGCTCAACTTGAGGGATGCGGATTCATTGGAGCAGATTCGGTCCGTGCGGGTGTCCTGCGATCCTTTGACCACGGCCCTGCAGGATTCCCTGCCGGGAGTCATCGCGAGCCTGATTGGTTTGAAATGGGATAGAGGGAAAGATGTGGTTGACTACCTGCCCTCGTCGGCCTCCGGAGTCACCCATTACCTGGAGGGGCTCGGAGAGCTACAAGAGGGAAATCTCCCGGAATCATCGGCGTCCCTGGAGATGGCGGTTCAGGAGGATCCCCACTTCGGCCTGGGATGGTGTGCTCTTGGCCTGGCCGATTGGAAGCAATTCCTCGCTACCGGGGAAGAGGAGACCTACGCCTCCGCTGTCGCCCATCTGGAACGGGCCGTAGCCGAGGCGCCGCAGGTATGGTGGCCCGCGTTTCAACTGGGAGAGGTCTGCCGTCGGTCGGGGAACTTTGCCGGGGCATCGGAGGCATTTCAAAAGGCGGACAAGCAGGATCCGGGCAATCCCCTGGTTTGCCGGGGGCTGTCACGGGTTTTCCGGGCGGAAGGCCGCCTGGCCGAGGCCGAGGCGGTTCTCATGCCGGCAATTGACCGCAGGCCTGACTATTTCGAAGTCCGCCGTTTCCTGGCGATGTATTTCTTCAGGACGGGTGACGAACAATCCGCCCTCGCCAACTTTAACCTGGCCCTGGTCCTGGCGCCGGAAGACCTCTTCTCACTGAATGCCAAAGGTGGCATCTATCACAGCCGGGGAGATTACGCCTTGGCCCGGGAACAGTTCGAGCGCGCCTTCGCCTTGGCCCCGATTTGCGATCCCTGCTCGAACATCGGCTTGATGCTCTATCACGAGGAAAAATTCGAGGAATCGGCGAGTTTTTATGAACTGGCCCTGGAACTTTGCGGGGAAGACGACGCCACGTCCTGGGCCAATTGGGCCAAGGCCCTCTACTGGTCCGAGGGAGGCAGGGACGAATCGATCCCAAAATTCCGGAAGGCCCTCGAACTGACCTGGATGAAATGGGAACGATCCCCCGGGGACCCGAAGGCTCTGGCGGACTTGATTGATTTCAACGCGATGATGGGTGACCACGAGGCAACGCGACGCCTGATCGCCACGGCCGATTCATTGGATTCAGATGAACGGGATCTGCTGTATGCAATCGGCAACGCATATGAACTTCTCGGCGATCGGGGCGCCGCCCTTCGCTGTCTAGGAGAGGCCTTACGCCATGGGGTGCCGGTGGAACGGATTTATTCCACCCGGGAATTGGCCTCTCTGGTCGAGGATCCAAGGTTTATACGGATGACTTCCGCCTCATCCGGAATGGAGCAGGCTCAGGCGGACAGTGTTCGGTGACAGGCCCCGGGGGGCCCAATGAGGAGGGGTCAATGAAAACGAT
>JBDLKA010000222.1:0-2227 GCA_039714075.1 Candidatus Krumholzibacteriota bacterium
GCCGAACAATTCCGAGACGGGGATGACGTGGAGATCGGGGTCGCGTTCAGGACCGGCCACCAGGCCGGACACGATACCCACGCCCAGCCCGATCTTGACGAACTCGAGCAGGGCCTGCGATCCGCCCACGGAAATGGGCACCTGGGGTTGGAGGCTCTCCTGATCGAAGACACGGTCGAGCCTCTGGCGGATGGCGGTCCCTTTTTCGTACAAAACGAGGGGTTTTGCGGCCAGTTCCGCCAGGGTCAGCGGTTCGGTTCGGCCTGCCCAGGGATGATCGGCACAGGTGCAGGCGAACATGTCGAAAGAGGTGTACTCGAGATAGCGCAGGTCTCCGAATTCATTCCAGGAAGCGGTGATCCCCAGATCGGCCTGGCCGTCGGCGACCTGCTGAAGGGTTCCGGAATCGAAGGCCCGGCTCGAAATATCCAGGCGCACGCGCGGGTGGGCCTGATGAAAACGTTTCACGATGGCGGGAAGAGAGTGGGTGGCGATACCGCGGAAGGCGGCGATGCGCACGGTCCCATGGGGCCGGCCCTGGATCTCGGAGAACTCGCTTTGCAGATCGTCGACCGTGTGAACCACCAGACGGGCGTAACGCACCAACCGCTCGCCGTCCGTCGTCAATACGATCCCCCGCCTGGACCGTTCGTACAGCTTGGTCCCCAATTCCTCTTCGAGGGACCGGAGCTGGTGACTGATGGCCGACTGGCTCACATTGATCATCTGGGCGGCGCCCGAAACGCTGCCCAGCTGGGCGGTCCAGTAGAATCCCCGAAGTCGCTGCAGGTCCACCGCTTCATCACCTTTCCTTGCGGGCGTCGAGCCCACGGCATGAGTGCCTGAAAATATTATATGAGAAAAATTCATATTACAAACATTAAATATGACCTTAGTTTATATTGGCTTGCCGGGAGGTGATTCATGTTCGAAGGATCCGTGACCCCCCTGCCGATCAAAGGAATGGCGGCCCCCCTGCTCCGTCCGTTGCCGGCCATTATCACTTATGCAACTTTTGAAATAAAAGCCGGTTACGGTGGTTCGCCCGCCGCCCGCAGTATCTTCACGTCCCATCTGCGGGCTTTCAGGGCCATGCTCATTGCCCTGGCGCGCAGCGCGGGTTTGCCGGACACGGCGATCAGACGCCTGATTTCCCGGTGCGAAGACCTCAAGGGTGCTGGGTTTTGGGATTTGCCGGGTATCCTGGCCGGATTCAAGGCGGACCTGCAACTTCTTCACGAAGATCACGGCAAGTCCCTGAAGGAAGCGGCCCGGGAACAGAGCGGCCGCCTTCGGGATTTGTTCCGGGTCGAAACAGGTCCGTGCCGGATCGTGACCATACATAACGACGAGACCGAGCAATTGGCTGCGGCTTTGTGCGCCAAACTGGTTGACGGTTGCTGGTATGACTGCGAAACCAGCCACGAAAACGAAGGCTCCGGCCGGTTGCAGGATGCAGATCTGGTGCTGTTGGTGGCGGGTGAATCGCCGATCCGACCGGACTTCGAGGCAGCGGTGGACCAGGCGGGTTTGCCTCATCTGGTTCTGTTCGGCGGAGGCCGGGGAGGCGACCGGGAAAACATGGCCGCGCTCAGGACCGAGCACCATTATCGGGACCGTGGATACGTGGTGTTGCGCGGACCCCTGGCTCCGCTCCGCCTGTATCAGGCGATCGATGGCTGCCGGATACGCCGGCTGCTGAAACAGGAAACATTCTCGCCCGAGCCGACGGAAATCGTCACCGCCTAGGGGCGGGAAAATCGAAGCGGGACACCGGTATCACATCGAGACGGTACCCGAAGGGGTGCGGTCTATCTTCCGTCCATTTTGATAACTGAAATCAATCTTTCATTTTTGTACACCTCGAAGCCGTTTCCGGCTATACTGTCAGCATAGGCTCTTGGTGTGGCGTTTCGGATTGGCGACGCGTGGCCAGGGGTGTGAAGGATCACTGCAAACATTCATTCAATGGGAGATGCATCAAAAGGGTTTGTATTATTGGCATCCGAAGGAGCCGAGCAAGGGCACCAGGCGCCACGACCATCCCAATCCGAACCGCCGCTCCGTCTTAAGGCCGTCGGCCTAGCGGAGTAAGCGACCGCGACCGCCGGCGAAGACCGGAAGGTGTGCGGTCATGCGCTATTGGCGGACCCCGCTGGACATCCAGCAAGTCAAGATTCCCCGGGGCGAAATCCATCTCATTGTCGACCGCTGCAAGGGCTGCGAA
>JBDLKA010000223.1:0-2206 GCA_039714075.1 Candidatus Krumholzibacteriota bacterium
GGGCGAGAAGATGAAGCGCATCAACGAGGCCGAAGGCCGCGCCCAGGAGATCGAACTGGTGGCCACCGCCACGGCCAACGGAATCCGCAGGATCGCCGATGCCATCGAGCAGCCCAGCGGCTCGGACGCGGTTAACCTGAGGGTGGCCGAGCAGTACATCAAGCAATTCGGCAATCTGGCCAAGGAAGGCAATACGCTGATCATCCCGTCGAACCTGAGCGAGGTCGGCGGCATGGTGGCCGCGGCCACGAGTCTGATCAAGAAGACCTGACCGCGAGCCTACAGACCTGCGCTGCGGCGCAGGTCGTCCGTCGATACTTCCGAGAACCCGCTGAATTCGGCGGGTTCTCTTTGGGTGATCTGATCGGGGATGTTTTCCACCAGCCTGCCCCAGCCCGGTTCGTCCAGACCTTCGATGAACGCCGCGAATTCATTCGCGTCATCTTCGGGGGGAAGGTAGGCCCGGTACATTCCGACCATGGCCTGGAGCATGGGCAGGTAGGGCTGGATATCGGTGGTGGTCGACAGGGCCTCGCTGTCGATCCAGGCGATCGGCACCCGGGTGATGGAATCGCGGCGCCGCAGCCGTGTCTTGATCAGCAGTTCGATATCGAAGGCGAACTTCTTTTCCAGCAGGCGACCGGCGATCTCGCGCACGACCGGAGCCGCGAATCCCTTGAACCCGCATTGGGTGTCCACCACGTCAGGCAAAACCCCGATGATCCTTTTCCACAGGTAGATGAACAGCTTTCCCCGCGTGTTCCGCACACCCTTCTTGATGACCACCGAATTAGGTTCCCGGCGCGAACCGATGGCGGCGTCGCAGCCGCCGTTCAGGATTTCCCCCATCAGCAATCCCGTCTGACCCAAATGGGTGGACAGATCGGCATCCGTGAAAACGATGACGTGGTTCGTGCGTTCGGTTGCCGCGGCCGTCCACAAGCCCAGGGCGATGGAGCCGCCCTTGCGGCTGTCGTCGGGCGTGGTCAAAGGCCTGGTCACCGGCGCGTCGGCGGCGATGGCGTCCGCCAGGAAAAGCACGCTCACCTTGTCGGTCCAGTTCCTGGCCGCCACGATTTCCCGCGCGATCGTTCCGCTGCCCTCGGGACAGCCGTCATCGACGACGACCATGTCCCAGGTCAAATCATTCCTGCCCGCGAACAGCCATTCCAACTGATCAACTTTGCGGACAAGGAAATCCTCGCCCCCTGCCGCCTGGTCCGGCGGCAGGATTCGTTGATGCTCCTTGTAGACCGCGAACACAACCGAGAGGTGGGCGGGTCCTGCCAGGTTCAGCACGATCCGGCGGGAGACCGCCATCTTGGCGGCCACATGGAGAAGCAGGGGCGTCTCTTTCGCTGAAGCGATCAGGTCGGATTCCAACTGCCGCAGCGCAGGCTCGTCGGCATCGCTTTCCAACAGGGCGTCCGCCACTTCAAATGTCCGGTTCAAATGGGCGGGATCGGTGAGATCGAGGCCGGCCGGATCATTCTTCGTCAAATCACGGGACAGGACCATCAGGTCGGTGGGCATCAAATTTCCGCCTTGTTTGAAGATCGCTGGATTAAACCGGATTCATTCTATCTTGTCCTTCAAACGGCTTCCATCAAAAGTCCGCCTCCCCGTTCATGCCACAAGCGATGGCAGGAGCCGCAGAGTGTCATCAGGTTTTCGGGCTTGTTCGTTCCCCCCTGGTGGCGCGGATTAAGGTGGTGCACTTCGAGGAACCTTGTGCGGCCGCAACCCGGCGCTTGGCAGCGGTGTTTGTCCCTAGCCAGCACTTCCCGGCGCACCTTTGGCGGAATTGTCGTCGTGTTGCGACCTCCTTGTTCGCAGACCGCGGCGTCGCAGCGCATCCGTTCTGACTCGGCCCGGCTCAACTCGCGTTCGCCCGCGTCTGATGGCACGGTCATCCGGCCCGTTTCCCTGTTTTCGTGAACGTGGATCTGCACCGGCGGACGACCGGAGAGGTGTCCCCGGGGACACTTTTGGTCTTATAACTCTTTTGTTTCCACCAATGCCGCCAAAGCTTCCAAAACCAGCTCGGCCCGGTCGTTCGGAACTCCGCCCAACTTGTGGAGACGTTCGACCAAGGCCGCCCGGCGGGCTTCCTGTTCGGGAGTAAGGTCCATCTGGAAGCGAACCGGCAGTTCCCGCGGCGCCACCACCGGCGGCGAGGAAGGCAACAACGAACCCTGACCCGGAT
>JBDLKA010000224.1:0-2127 GCA_039714075.1 Candidatus Krumholzibacteriota bacterium
CGAGCTTTTCGACCATCGTGTTCATGGACGGACCCAGGATGTCGTTCAGGCCCTGCATGTCGTTGATGCGCCGGGTCATGTCCTGGATCTCGGGCAAAGCACTTTTCGCCTTCTTTGACATTTCGGTACGGCCGTCCTCGGACAGATTGGGCAGATGGTAGATCAGGTCGTCGAAATCATCATTGATGGCCTGCAGCTGGGGCACGGCCGCCTGGGCGGATTCCATGCTGGTGACGCTGCCCAGGGCCCGGAAGGTGCGGTCCAGCAGACCGTCCAGGAAGTCGCCGGTATTGATGCCGCCCAGCTCCATTTCCTGGCTGTTGCTGCCCCCGCAAGCGGTCAGCAGCAGGATCGGCAACAGAAAAATGATCGCGTGAATTTTCTGAAACGGTTTCATCCGGGCTCCTCGTCAGGACGGCAAAAAATTGAAAACTGTTCGGTTGGCGAACCGGCATCATAGAAATTCCCGCCGCGGTTGTCCACCCGAATGCGGTCTCTTTCGGTAGGGCTTTCCAACCAATCGGTTTACAACATCCCGGGTTACCGCTTATTCTGGAAGCAATTCGAATATGGAGGTATGTACATGCCGCCGAAAAGATTACTTCTGCCTGTACTCGTGATGATCGCCTTGGCTTCAGTTCCCGCCGGCCAGGCTTTCGCCGACTCCGCCCTCGGCCCCCGCATGGGGCTCAGCGGCGGCGACGACGATTTTTTCCTGGGCGTTCAGACCGAGTTCGGCCCCATCCTGGAAGCGGCGACCCTGGTCAACAGCCTGGATTTCACCCTGGGCGACCATTCCTCCACCGCCTTGAACACCGAACTGCGCTTCTACCTGGTGCCCCTGCCCGAAACCGGCATCATGTTCTACTGTGCGGGCGGGCCCACGCTCCTTCTCTCGCCCGATACCGAGTTGGGCTTGAGCCTGGTACTCGGCCTGCACATCCCCATGAAAGACACGCGTCGGTACAACATCGAATACCGCTGGGGTGTCGTGGATATTCCAGATCACAAGATCGGTCTGACGGTCATGTTCGGATTATAGAGTTTTCCCAATCACCTTGTTTTTTGGGGTTTATTTCGGTTTTTTCTTGTACTTTTCGCCTTTTGTTCGTATATTGGTTTTTCCTCCCATGCGTCACTTTCCTGGAGGAAAATCATGTCTGCCATTTCCTATGTTCCCGATCAATCCGCCGCCAGGGTCCACACCTCTTTGAAGCGTTCATTAAGTGCCATTGACGACGCTCACAAGTGCGCCGTGTTGTGGTTCGGCGAGGTTATACGGCGCCGTTTGTTTCGCAACCTGGGGCACTCTTCCATCAACCAGTATGCCATTTGCGAGCTGGGTTTTTCCAAGTCGCGGACCGATCAATTCATTCGGCTGGCCCGGCAGCTGGACAACCTGCCCGCGGTGCGCGATGCGGTGGCCAATGGGGAGCTCGGGTATACCAAGGCACGGGAGATCGCCGGGGTGGCCACGCCTGAAACACAGGACGGCTGGCTCGAGGCCGCCAAAGGCACCCGGAAGGAATTGATTCGTGAAGTGAAAAAAGCGAAGCGGGCGGCCAAGGTCGATCCGGGTCAGGGTTCGCTGTTGCCGACCTCGCCGCCGGTGGTGGCGCCGCGAGAACTGGCGGTTCGCTTCCAGATGGACCTGACGGCGGAACAGGAAGCGCGTCGGGCCGCCTTGGTTGAAAGGCTCCACAAGCTGGGCGGAGTCCCGAACGACCGGGCCGAGCTGATGCTGGAGGCATTGGCGGCACTGTTGGAAACAAAGGAGTTACAGGGCGAAAAGTGTCCCCGGGGACACCTTTCGAGCCGGCCACCGGTGCAGATCCACGTTCACGAAGACAAAGAAACCGGCCGCATGACGGTCCCGGCCGATGGGGGCGAACGCGAGTTGAGCCGGGCCGAAAGCGAAAGGGTGCGCTGCGACGCTGCGCTCTGCGAACAAGGTGGGCGCAACACGACGACAATCCCGCCTCGTGTGCGCAGGGAGGTCCTGGCCAGGGACAAACACCGCTGCCGGGCCCCGGGTTGCGGCCGCACCAGGTTTCTGGAAGTGCACCACCTCAAACCGCGCAACCAAGGCGGCGGCAACAACCCGGAAAACCTGGTGACCCTCTGCGC
>JBDLKA010000225.1:0-2065 GCA_039714075.1 Candidatus Krumholzibacteriota bacterium
GCTTCCGGGAGTTTTTCCTCTCACCCTTCTGGGAACCCAGCGACGAAGACGCCCCGGAGTACGGTATCCTGGCATTGATGGCCGGTACCGCCAGCGTCACCGGGCTGGCGATGATTGTGGCTATACCCTTTTCACTCGGAGCGGCTATTTTTGTCGGCGAATTCGCCACCGGTAAGACCCGGGAGTACCTCAAGGTCCTGGTCGAGCTGCTGGCGGCCATCCCTTCCGTGGTCTGGGGGTTCATCGGACTCTCCATTATGAATCCTCTGATCATCAAGCTGTTCGATGTCCCGGTGGGGCTCAATGTGCTCAATGCCGGGATCATCCTGGGGCTGATGGCGGCGCCCATCATGACCTCCATCGCGGAGGATGCGCTCAAGGCGGTGCCCGACCGCTACCGGGAAGCGGCGGAAGCCCTGGGGGCCACCCGCTGGCAGGTGATCTTCAAGACCGTTCTGCCGGCGGCCAAGAACGGCCTGCTGGGAGCGGTACTGCTGGGCGTGGGCCGGGGGTTCGGCGAGACTATGGCGGTACTCATGGCCACCGGCCATGCGGTCAACATCCCGGGCAGCCTGTTCGATTCGGTGCGTGCCCTGACCGCCACCATCGCCGCCGAGCTGGGAGAAACCGCCGTGGGATCACCCCACTACAAGGTGCTGTTCACCATCGGCATCTTCCTGTTCCTCATTACATTCCTGATCAACCTGTCCGCAGACCTCATCGTGCGCGGCGTACGCAAAGGGTAAGTCGATGTTCGCAGAATCCCATCTCAACGCAAAGAATAAAAAGGTCCAGGGTCTGTTCAGGATGCTTTTCATGCTGATGACCATCATCCTGATCATACCGGTGCTCGTGATCCTGGGCACCCTGATCTACAAGGGGGGCAGCGTCATCTCCATCGACTTCCTGTTCACGGACCCCACCAACGGCATGACCGCCGGCGGCATCTTTCCGGCCCTGCTGGGCACCGTCTGGATCGTCGCCGTCGCACTGCTGGCTTCCGTGCCCCTGGGGGTGGCGGCGGCCATCTACCTGAACGAATATGCCGGCGACAACTGGTTCACCCGTATGATCCAGCTGGCCATCATCAATCTGGCGGGCGTGCCCTCCATCGTGCATGCCCTGTTCGGGGTGGGGGCCTTCGTGATCTTCTTCGGGTTCGGCACCAGCATCCTGGCCGCCAGCCTGACCCTGGCCGTGATGACCCTGCCGGTGGTGATCGTCTCCACCCGGGAGTCCCTGCGGGCGGTCCCCCAGGCCTTCCGCGAGGCCTGCTGGAACATGGGCGCCACCCGCTGGCAGACCATCCGCCGGGTGGTGCTGCCCAACGCGATTAGCGGCGTCCTCACCGGTGTCATCCTGGAGGTCTCACGCACCACCGGAGAGACCGCGCCGATCATGTTCACCGGCGCCGCTTTCTTCCTGCCATTCCTGCCCCAGAGCGTCTTCGACCAGACCATGGCCCTCTCCCTGCACCTGTTCGTGGTCGCCACCCAGGTTCCCGGCGTCCCCGATGAACTGCCCTACGGTGTGGCCCTGGTGCTCATCGCCATGGTGCTGCTGATGAACAGTATCTCCATCGCCTTCCGCATGCACCTGAGAGGCAAAAAGAAATGGTAAGCGCAAGCCCGAGCGAAACCGCGGTAATGGAAGAGTCGGCCAAAGCCCCCGTCAAGCTGGAAGTAAAGGACCTTACAATAAGCTACGGCAGTACACCGGCCCTTAGCGACGTCACGCTGGACGTGCGCGAGCACGAGATATTCGGCATTATCGGCCCTGCCAATGCGGGCAAGACCTCGTTTCTCAAGGTTTTGAACCGCATGAACACCTTCAATTCAAACATGCACGTAAAAGGCGACGTCCTGTTCAACGGTCTGGATACCAGCAAGCTGAAAAACGTCTATGCCCTGCGCAGCCGCATCGGTGTGGTCTTTCCGCTGCCCGTGGGACTGCCCCTGACCATCTACGAAAATGTGGCCCTCTCGCCCCGCCTGCGTGGCATCAATAACAAGGCGGAGCTGGATATCATCGTGGAGCGTTGCCTGACCCGCGCCGCCCTTTGGGA
>JBDLKA010000226.1:0-1994 GCA_039714075.1 Candidatus Krumholzibacteriota bacterium
CGGATGACGGAGTGCCCCTACCCGGAGCCGCTCTCCACCTTTGAGTCCGGAATCGAACCGGAACCGGTGTATGACGTGGACATGAAGGGGAAGGGGGCAGAGGCGCTGCTCGAAATTCCAGGAATCTCCATGGACGAGCGGGACCGCAACTTTTATTACGACTACTTTGTGGGTAAACATGACCGCAATCCCACCATTGTCGAAATAATGGATCTCAACAACGCCAACTCCGAACATTCCCGTCACGGTTTCTTTCGCGGCAGACAGGTGATCGACGGGGAGGAGCAGCAGGAGACCCTTTTCGACCTGGTGATTGAGACCCTGAAGGCCAATCCCAAAGGCAGCCTGGTGGCCTTCAAGGATAACTCCAGCGTGGTTGCGGGCCACGACATCCGCACCCTCCATCCCCGGGAACCCGGCCTCCCCTCCCCCCTCCGGGAGAACGATGCCCGCTACCATGTTCTTCTCACCGCCGAGACCCACAACTTCCCCACCGGCGTGGCACCCTTCCCCGGGGCCGAAACCGGAACCGGAGGCCGTATCCGTGACGTCCAGGGCACGGGAAAGGGTGGTTTTGTCATAGCCGGCACCGCCGGATACTGTGTGGCCAACCTCCATATCCCCGGTTACAACCTGCCCTGGGAGGAGAGCTACCAGTGCCCGGACAACCTGGCCTCCGCCCTCGACATCGAGATCGAGGCCAGCAACGGCGCCTCCGATTACGGTAACAAGTTCGGCGAACCCATGATCCAGGGCTTCACCCGCTCCTTTGACCTCCGTCTCGAGAACAATGAACGCTGGGGCTTTCTCAAACCCATCATGTTCACCGGCGGAATCGGTCAGATTGATGACCGCCATACGGAAAAAGGTGAAGAGCTCAAAGGGATGAAGATCGTCCAGGTGGGCGGCCCTGCTTACCGTGTCGGTTTCGGCGGCGGTGCAGCCTCCTCCATGCTCCAGGGTGAAAATGTCTCTGAGCTTGACTTCAACGCCGTCCAGCGCGGCGATGCGGAGATGGAGCAGAAGATGAACCGGGTCATCCGCGCCTGCAATGAGATGGGCGACAAGACCATCATCGATGTTATCCATGACCAGGGGGCCGGCGGCCCCGCCAATGTCCTCAAAGAGCTGGTGGAACATTCCGGCGGCCGCATCGAGATCCGCAATATACGGGTGGGCGATCCCACCATGAGCGTGCTGGAGATCTACGTGGCCGAGTACCAGGAACGTAACGGCTTTCTCATCAGCCCGGAAAACATCGAGCAGTTCCAGGAAATCTGTGCCCGGGAAAAGGTGGGCTGTGAGGTCCTCGGTGAGGTCACCGGCGACCTGCAGTTTGTGGTCCACGATGAACGGGACGACTCCATCCCGGTTGCCATGGATCTCTCCGAGCTCCTTGGCGACATTCCGGTGAAGACCTTTGAAGACAACCGGGTCGACCCGCAGCTTGCTCCCCTTGAACTGCCCGGCGCCCTCACCGTGCGGGAGGCCCTCCACGATGTCCTGCGCCTTGTCTCCGTGGGCTCCAAACGCTTTCTCACCAACAAGGTGGATCGGGCCGTTACCGGGCTCGTTGCCCAGCAGCAGTGCTGCGGCCCTCTGCAACTGACGGTGAGCGATGTGGCGGTGGTTGCCCAGTCCCACTTTTCCATGAGCGGCGGCGCCACAGCCATCGGTGAACAACCCATCAAGATGCTTGTGGACCCGGCAAAGGGAGCGAGGATGGCGGTGGGCGAGTCTCTCACCAACCTGGTCTGGGCCAAGATCGACGACCTGGAACAGGTGAAGTGCTCGGCCAACTGGATGTGGGCCCCCAAACTCCCCGGCGAGGGTGCCGCCCTCTTCGACGCCGCCAAGGGAATGTGCGACGCCATGACCGCGGTGGGCATGGCCGTGGATGGCGGAAAAGACAGCCTCTCCATGGCCACCATGGTGGGCGATGAGACCGTCAAATCACCCCGCGAGCTGGTGATATCCGCCTATGCCGCCATGAC
>JBDLKA010000227.1:0-1947 GCA_039714075.1 Candidatus Krumholzibacteriota bacterium
GACGGAACGCTCAAGGACGACGCCGAAAAACGGGCCGCGTGAAACGCTTCGACGCGCGCCAGGGCTGTGGACTTGTGGATAAGGCTAAAGCCTTCCCCACAACCCCACAGCCCCAACAACAGCAACCGAAGCGGTCAATTGATGTGTTACCTAACCCGGATTTCTCAAACCACTCCTCACGAGCAGAGGATTGGGGTGGTATTTGGTGGCTGCCGTGGTCTTGGACGGGGGGAAGCTGACCACCTGTGAGCGCTTTATCTCATTGCGAGTCCTTGAACGGGAAACGCCCGTACTGGTCGTAAAGCCGGATGCAGGGGTCCTTCGCCCTGTTGGGCGGTGGACGGCATCGCTGTGTCGGCCAGCCGAGCTCGGCTATCGCGGGAAGGCGCGTTCCAGATAGACATAGGCGAGCGCGAACTCGTTCTGCCAGGGAAAGCCCGAGGCCATGGCGAACTTGATCCGCCGCATACTGCGGCGAACCAGGGCGCCGATCTTCAAGAGCTTCAAGCGGATGGTGCCGCAGGTGGCGTCGGCGAACTGGGTGTGGCGCAGCGCGATCCGGCGCAACTCGTTGAGCAGCACGTAGGCCATCGACGAGAACCAAAGGCGGAGCTGGTTGGCCTTCATGGTCGCCGAGGAGGTGCGGTCGGCGAACAGGTCGAGCTGTTGCTCCTTGATCCGGTTCTCCATCTCGCCGCGCGCGCAATACAGGTCCTCGTAGAGGGCGCGGGCGTCGATGCGAGTCCTGGGCAGGGAGGTGACCACGAAGCGGGGATTGGCACCGTCGGGCAGATGCTCGGCCTTGCCCACGACCCGCCGCGCCCGGCTCCAGGTCTTCTCTGTCCGGTAAGAGAAATCCTTGAACACCCGGGCCGCCTTGCCGGTCGTCTCGCACAGTCGCTTCGCTTCCCAGGCCTGCGGCGCCAGCACTGCCTTCAGGCGCGCGTTGGGGGCTAGGCCGAAGACGTAACCGACGCCGCCCTCCTCGCACCAAGCCATCAGGTCCTCGCGGCAGAAGCCCGAATCGCCGCGCAGCACGATCCGCACCTTCGGCCAACGGGCACGGATGCGGGCGACAATCCGGGCCACCTCGTCGACGGCACCGGCGGCCCCGTCGATGTTGGAGGGACGCAGCTTGGCGCACAGCAGGAACCGGCCGCAGAAGATGTAGAGTGGCAGGTAGCAATAGCAGTCGTAGTAGCCATGGAAGAACCGGCCTTCCTGCTCGCCGTGGATCGGATCGTCGGTGGGGTCGAGGTCGAGCACGATCTCCTTGGGCGGCCGCTTGTGGGCATCGAGGAAGATGTCCACGAACAACGCTTCCAGGCTCGTCGCATCGTAATCAATCTTGTGATACTT
Source organism: Candidatus Krumholzibacteriota bacterium (assembly GCA_039714075.1). Classification (GTDB taxonomy): domain Bacteria; phylum Krumholzibacteriota; class Krumholzibacteriia; order LZORAL124-64-63; family LZORAL124-64-63; genus JAGLCY01. The sequence continues at coordinate 1,360 of JBDLKA010000227.1, forward strand.
CTCGGCGTCGCGCTTGGGCGTGTGCTCCAGCCGGTTGAGCGTGCTCTTGCCGGCCACCGGCGCACAGTCCGAACGCTTGGCCTCGAGCTTGCCGGCCAACACCGCGAACACCGGATCATGACGCAGTTCGTCATGATCATTGAGGTCGTCATAACCCAGCGCCAGGGCGAACACGCGCTGGCCGACCAGGGTCTCGACCCTGTGCTCGAGCAGCCTCGGATCCCGACGGTCGGTGAAACAGGCGGCCATCCGCCGGATCAGCCCGAGGCCGCGATCCAGTTGCCCCAGAAGCAGCCCTCCCGCATCCGATGTGATGATTCCACCATCGAACCCGGCCACCACCTTCTGGCGCTCAACGGGTTCAAATTCGAACAACGCCGGGGTACACTCTGTTTGCATCGGGGAACCCCCGAGACTTTGGTAAGCGGTTGATTCACCACTATTATCCAAGATTCTCGGCCCCGATGCACCCCGTAGTTTGAGAAATCCGGGCTAGGAGTCTAATCTAGCGGATGGTACTGAACGTTGCGGGGGCGGGTCACAGGGCCGCTCCCCGTTTCGCGTCCTTGTTAACGGAATTTCGCGCGG
>JBDLKA010000228.1:0-1941 GCA_039714075.1 Candidatus Krumholzibacteriota bacterium
AAATTTGAGGGTCCGCCGCCCGCAACGGGGCTTCCGCTATCTTGAGGAAAGAAAAAAGGGCTCGACGAGGTCGTCTGACCTGCCCGGACAATGAAAGCATCATGGCCCGCCGTTGCCGGCGGGCTCCGCTTAGATTGCGTAGGAGGTGATCCATCTGCAGGTTCCCCTACAGATACCTTGTTCAGGTGCTCCCCATGTCGCCATGGGGCCTGGACTGTCTCTTCATCCGAGGCGGCGCCCCACCTCGGAGCCTGGCGTGCTAGTCTCTGAGGGTTCCGGTCGGTGACCGGCCTTCCCTGCGGATTGTCCGCACCCAGCGCATTGTTACTGGCCCGAGGGCCGAGTAGCGTGGGATGCACGGAGTTTCCCGCATATAGCCAGGTTTGTGCCGGGACCTTGCGATCCCGGAGTCGCAACTTGCTTACGACTTAACCCCCCTCGCTGAACCCCCGTTCGAACGCCGCAGAAACGGCGCCCTCACGGGAACCCAACTCGGTTGGTTTGACGGGCGGTGTGTGCAAGGAGCAGGGGCATATTCACCGCGGGATGTTGACCCGCGATTACTACGGAATCCAGCTTCATGAGGGCGAGTTACAGCCCTCAATCCGAACTACGAGCGGGTTTCGGGATTGCCTTCGCCTTTCGGCGTCGAAGCCCATTGTCCCGCCCTTTGTAGCGCGCGTGTTGCCCTGGGGATTCGGGTCATACGGACCTACCGTTGACCTCTCCTTCCTCTGGCTTAGCGCCAGCGGTCCCGCCATAGTGCTTCCGCCCCGGAGGACGGAGTGGCAAATAGCGGCGAGGGTCTCGTTCGTTATCTGACTTAACAGAACGCCTTACGGTACGAACTGACGGCGGCCATGCAACACCTCTCTGAAATTCAGGCAAGGTCGTCGGCCTGGCCCACAGGTATCAGTCGCCCCAGGTGAGTTTTCCGGCGTTGAATCCAATTGAACCGCACGCTCCTCCCGTTGCGGTGCTCCCCCGCCAATTCCTTTAAGTTTCAGCCTTGCGGCCGTACTCCCCAAGCGGCGAGCTTAACACCTTCGCTACGGCACTGGGACCCCCCGTAGGAGCCCCAACACCAAGCTCGCAGCGTTTACAGCCTGGACTACCGGGGTATCTAATCCCGTTTGCGCCCCAGGCCTTCGTCCCTTACCGTCGGATCCGTTCTAGCGAGACGCCTTCGCAACCGGTAGTCCTCCCAGGATTACAGGATTTTACCCCTACCCCGGGAGTACCTCTCGCCTCACCCGGTCCCAAGCCTCGCAGTGTCCTCGGAGGGCGAACCGTTAAGCGGCCCGATTTACCCAAGGATTTACGAGGCCGGCTGCGGACGCTTTAGGCTCAGTAATAACGACCACCACTCAAGGCGCGGGTGTTACCGCGGCGGCTGGCACCCGTCTTGCCCGCCTTTTATTCCTCTTGCTTTTTAGGCCAGAGAAAAGCCTACGCAGTGCGCAGGCACTGGGAGTCCCCTCGTCGGGCGTGAGCCCATTGCGAAGTTTTCGTAACTGCTGCGCCCCGTGGGGCCTGGACTCGTGTCTCAGAGTCCATCTCCGGGCGACTACTCCCATAGCCCGTACCCGTCGAAGGCTAGTGGGTCCGTTACACCCACTACTACCTGATAGGCCGCAGACCCATCCTTGGGCGCCGGAGCTTTGGGCTTGGGCACCTTCCAGTAGCCTAAGCCTATGGGGTATTATCCTCAGTTTCCCGAGGTTATCCCCCTCCCAAGGGCAGGTTGTCCGCGTGTTACTGAGCCGTGCGCCGAGGGCCGAACCCTCTCGACTCGCATGTCTTAATCGGACTCCCATAGCGGTGGCCGCCGGCAGGATCAACCGGAGTTGAAACTGGCGGACACTTCAAGGAGTTGGTGGGAAGCCAAACGTCTTCGTCGAGCGTCGGATCGGAGAGATCACGGCCGAGGCCGGGGTTCTC
>JBDLKA010000229.1:0-1920 GCA_039714075.1 Candidatus Krumholzibacteriota bacterium
AAGGGATCGTGCGGCGGCATCAGATGGATGAAGTGGTAGGCCGGTTCCTCGAGGACGACCTGCATTTTGGCGATGTAGTCGGCAAAGAAAGCCCGCTGATGCGTGTTCAGGCCCCGCACCGTCTCGCCCACCGCACGTCCCAGGCGCCAGTTGCCGTCATTGTGGATCACCCGGCGCAGAAAATGGGGACTGGAGCGGAACAGACCGAGATCAAAAAGCAACAAAACCTGTTTCTGAATCCGGGCGGACCGCGACAGGCCGTAATGCTGCGGGGTTTCGGCGTACATGGTGTAGCCGTCGCCGTACATGGGGATTTTTGGGATCAGATGAACCGCATAGCCCTCATCGAACAGGCGGTGATGGAACCCTCCTTCGCGCAGGGCCCGGTGGTGGTATTGGGTGGGTGTTTCGGTGCCGTCATAGATTTCCCCGGAGAAAATCGCCGGTATGCTCAGGTGGGTGTAGGCGGCCACGGCCGTGTTTTCCCGAAAGACGGTGAAGCCGTCGAAATCGTCCTCCAGCCCCTCCTCTTCCACCAGCTCCAGGAAGGCGGCCGTCTGGAAGGCGTCCATCAGGATCTGGACCACGTTTTGCCCGCGGGAAAACCGGGAGAGCGACGCGGCCTCGACCTCTTCGCCTGCAGGCGGCGCCTCGGCGGGAGCCAGCAGGGCGCGGCCGCCGATTCCCACGAGTATCAGAACAGCCAGCAACGGGGCGACGAACCTGATTTTGGGACGGAGGGTTTCGTGGAACTTCAGCGCCGCGGCCACGACGCCCAGCCACAGGAGCAGATCCAGCCAGCCCCGCAGCCGGTATCGGGACCAATCGATGGTCTCGCCCGTGAACTGGCCGTAGTCGCCGCGCAGGAAACTCGATTGGATCCAGCCCAGAAGGCCGATCGCGAATACCACGGCGATGTAGCGGGAGCGGGCCGCGGCGGGAAGGACCGCGCCCAGCAGGCAGAACAAAGCCGTCAACGCGAGCGCGGTGACGATCATGGGAAAAAGAACGGAGCTTGAACCGAATTCAAACTCCATCCGGTTTCCGTACAGGATCTCCAGGCCGGCGGCTATCGAGAAGTGGGTCGCCAGGAGGAGTGCGGCTGGGAGTGTTTCCAGGTATCGGCGCATGGGGGTATTGTACAGTTGCCCGGAGGGGTGTCCAAATTTTTTTGTCTGGATAGGGCAAGAGATGGTTTTTTGGGCGACATCCCCTGAAGGTGAAGGTATCTTATCAAAATTCATACCGTGCCGAGCTTTCGCCGATTGAGGACCCAGGATTTTTCTCCAGTCCACGAGGTGATGCCATGGTTCCGCGCCCTTCGAAATGGTTTTCCATCTACACCACTCTCCTTGTTTCCCTGACCCTTTTCGCTTCCGTCCCCACTTCTCAAGCACAGGACTCCAGACTTTCCGCGGCGGAACTCTTCGAGCAGACTCTCGAAACGGAGGGACTCGAAACGGCCTTGTCGGTGCTGAACGAGGCCCTGGCCGACACCACGGAACCATACTCCATCGACGCCTTCGAACTGGGGATCGGACTGCCCGCGCGCCTGGTCATCCGTCATCAGCGCACCGAGGCCCTCGAACTGATAAAGGCGCTGGAACCGCTCTTCGGTGACCACCCTCGCTACTGGCAGGAACTGGGGACCGCCCACCTTCGCTGCGGCAATGCCGATGAGGCCCGCGAGGCCCTGACCCGCGCCCATGACGCGAAAAAGAACCGGCCGGACCTTGCCTGGATGGTGGAACACATCGACGAACTCGTGGCCATCGCCCGGCTGCAGGCCGAAAAGGAGGACCGGCTCGTACCAGGCGAGTCGACGGGGCTCGACGGCCCCTATCTCGGACAAACCCCGCCCGGTGGCGTCCCCGAGGTCTTCGCCCCCGGCATCCTCAGCACCACGGCCCACGACTATCA
>JBDLKA010000230.1:0-1898 GCA_039714075.1 Candidatus Krumholzibacteriota bacterium
AGAATATGTTTCTCGCGTAGCGTGTCCATGCACTGCCAGAATGATTCGTGCTTGAAGGCCATGAGCTGGTTGTCATTGGCCAGGCCCTCCATGGGGGTCTGCTCGAACATCACCGGATCGCCCTCGATGTAGTCCAGGACCTTCGGCTCCAGCACGAAGAAGGCGCCGTTGATCCAGCCCTCGGCCGTCTGGGGTTTTTCGGTGAAGCACTTGACCATGTCCCCCTGGAACTCGATGTGGCCGTAACGCGCGGGCGGCCGGGCGGCGGTCAGGGTGGCCAGCTTGCCGTGTTGCTTGTGGAAGTCGTAAAGGTCGCCGATGTTCACGTCCGACAGCCCGTCCCCCCAGGTCAGCATGAAGGTGCCCTCGCCCAGCCAGGGCTGGAGCCTTTTGATGCGGCCGCCGGTGCCGGTCTCCATGCCGGTCTCCACCAGGTGCACGGTCCAGTCCGGGCGCTGGTCCTCGTAGGTCAGCACGTCGCCGTTGTTGGTCTTGACGGTCATGTGCCCTTCCAGGCTGCCGAAATCCCGCATCCAGCGCTTGATGTATTCGCCCTTGTAGCCCAGCGCGATCACGAATTCGTTGAACCCGTAATGGGCGTAGTGCTTCATGATGTGCCACAGAATGGGGCGCTCGCCGATTTCGACCATCGGCTTGGGCCGGATCTCGGTCTCCTCGGCCAGGCGCGTGCCCATGCCTCCGGCCAGGATGGCGACCACCGGTTTTCTGCCTGAAGTGCTGGCTGACATTTTATCCCCTCTTGGTCTCGATCCTAATCCAGATTAGCTCCAAGGTACTGCCTAATTTTTCGGCGGCCATGGTGAATCCATTAAATTTTTCCCACCAATTGGACGTCTTGGCAATCGGTTATCATTCAGCCGGCTTTCCCCTGCCCTGAATAATGGTTCCAGGCCTGCTTCAGATCCTGGCCCAGAGCCGTCCGGCGATACTTGCAATGCCGCAAAATCTCCACCCCGCACTGCACGAATTCCTTCAGATTCAGGGGCGCCCTGAGCACCGCCATTCCCAGCTCGCCCACCACCCGCCAGGCGGGCAGCGCGATCTTCCCCTTCTTCTTCGTATCGAACCATTCCGCGCGTTCGGTCCGTTCATCCAGGTGGATGGATGTCATTTCGTGATGCCGGCGGGCGAACATGTATTCCGGGATCACATGATGGGGTCCGTACAGCGCCAGCTCGGCCAGCAGGACGCGGTCGCTGCTGACGTAGGGCCCGATCAGGGGCGTCTTGGCCAGGATCTCGCGCCGGATCAGGCCGAATACGTGCACGCAGCTGTGCCGGGGCAGGATCTGGGCGCGGAAACGGCGGTGCCGGGCCGGGTTGGTCACGTCCAGGCCGTTGTCCAGGTCGTACTGGCCGAGGCGGTTTCCCTGCGCGTCGATCTTGCTGGTATGGCAGTGGCAAAGAACGACCCCGGGGTTTTCGTCGAAAACGGCCACGCATTTTTCCAGGAAATCCGGCGCCGTGACGTCGTCGGCGGCCGACCACCGGAAAAACTCGCCCTTCGCTTCGAAAAATAGCCGGTTGAAATTCCAGGCCGCTCCCCGGTTGACGGGGCTGGGGAGCCAGCGGACGCGGCTGTCCTTTGCCAGGAATTCCCGGCAGATTTCGGGAGTGCGGTCGGTCGAGGCGTTGTCGGCGATCAGGAGCTCGAAATCGGTAAACGATTGCGCCAGAAGGGATTCAATTGCTTCGACAATGAATTCCTCACCGTTGTAGACCGGCATTCCGATGCTGACGTGTGGCATTGATCCCTCATCGCGGCGGTAGACGGCCGCTGTCCCCTGGTTCCCCGTAAAACCCCGGGGATGGTTTAACTATCGGCAAACAAACGAGAAAACTTGCTGGAAACGGGGGTTATTATAACACAAGGGAGGG
>JBDLKA010000231.1:0-1885 GCA_039714075.1 Candidatus Krumholzibacteriota bacterium
TGCGGGCCCGTGGCATGGACAAGACCGAGGCCATCATCCAGGCGGGCATGACCCGGTTCCGTCCCGTCATCCTGACCGCCTTGACCACCATCCTGGGTCTGATTCCGCTGACGACCGGCCTGGCGCTCGATTTCGGCGCCTTGTTCGATGGCGACTTCGGGCGGGCCGTCGTCGTGGGCGGGGAATCAAGCCAGTGGTGGGGGCCGATGGGGGTCGCGGTGATATGGGGGCTGGCCGTGGCCACCTTCCTGACCCTGGTGGTCGTGCCGGTCATGTATTCGACCCTGGATCCGGTCAAGCGGTTTATCGAATACATCCTGATCGGTTGGTGGAGAAAAGCCGCCTGACCCACAATCAAAACCGGGGAGGTTGAACCTCCCCGGTCTAATGTTTGCGCTGTACCAGCCGACGTCTGCGGTCGGCGGCAAACGCCCGGTCAGTCCATGGCGTCCAGCAGGGGATCCTTCTTGTACCCCAGCGACTGCCAGTCCATGCGGCCGCCTTCCCGGTGGCAGTCAAGGCACCCCAGGGCCTTGTCCGCCGGCCTGACTTCATGGAAGATTCCCATGTACCGTTTGGTTTGGACCCACTCGTAATCCGGATCGTGGATTCCGTAGGCCGCCGCCGCTCCCTCGCGGACACCTTTTTCCATGTCCCCGTCGATGAAGAATTCGTCCACGGCGATGGGGATCAGCCACTCCTTGTCCTTGAGCAGCGGCAGGACGCCTTCATGTAGCTTGAAGGCGTTGATCTTGGCCTTCTTGTCCTTGCGGCTGCCCTGGGGCGCCATGATGGTCACGGTGCCGTCTTTGTCGTATTCCACCTTGTCGCCCATCTTCATCAGGCGGGTGTTGCCGTTGAACCAGGCATAGACCGGAACCACGTTTTCGCCAAAGGTGATGGTGGCGGAATACTTGTTGGCTATCTCGTGGTGCAGCGGTGTCGACCAGTCGCGTTTCATGTCCGTCTTGTCGGACTTGGCGAATTCCGTGATGTGGCAGACGGTGCAGTTCAGCCGGTCCGTATGATGATCCAGCGCTTTGACTCCATGTGGCTTCTCGTCATGGCAGCTGGTGCAGAACAGCGGGTTTTCCGGGTTGTCGGTGCCGGATAGATCCGACCCGCGGCCACGCACACGGTGGTCTTCGCCCGCGTGACAGTCCACGCAGTGCATGTCGTTGCCTTCGGTGGCCATGTGGACATCGAAGTCGGGGCTGCAGTCGCCCAGTTCATATTCCAGGTCGCCCCGTTTGAAGTTGGGGCCTCCGCCGGCACCGCTGTGGCAGCGCAGGCACATCTTGCGCTCGGGCATGGTGATGCGTTTGGAAACAGAGTCCAGACCCACCTGGTTCTTCCACAGGATGGGGCGCCATTCCCAGTTGCCCTCGTCGTCCTGGTAGAGATCGCGCCGGTACCCGGAAGCATGGCAGATCAGGCAGTCGATGTTCTCGAGCTGTTCGCGACTCATTTCCGTGGTGGGGGGCTTGCCCAGTCCGGCATGACATTTCGAACATCCCTGGGCGATGACCTTGCCCTCGACGTTGACCGCGTTACCGATCCAACTGGCCAAAGGGTTGGTGCAGAAATCGTTCATGGTGTTCATTTTGCCCAGTCGTTCACCTTCGGCGTTGACGATGTTGGGCGATTGTCCCTGCCACTGGTAGTGCTGGCTGTGGAAGAAGGACTCGGCTTCCTCCTCATGGCATTCCAGGCAGGTGGCCGTTCCCTCATAATGTTCGAAGTAGTCTTCCTGGTGAGAGTAGGTACGCCTGGCGGCCGGGGAATCCCCGGCCGCCAGAACCACGATCACCAGCGACATCGCAATGGTCGCTGCAAACTTCATGCATAACTCCTTCTAGAACCTGGCGCTGAAGCCAAGGGAGAC
>JBDLKA010000232.1:0-1828 GCA_039714075.1 Candidatus Krumholzibacteriota bacterium
CCCTCGCCCGGTGAAAAACGCGAAGGAAAAAGGTGCGGGGACCGCCGGCAGGCTAGTCGCCTTTTGCCGAGGTCCAAAGCATGATCCGCGACCCGTTTTCGAGACGGTGATCCAGCAGGAGAGCGGGGCCGCGCCGGGCAAGGTCGGCGTAGGACACGCTCAGATCCAGATGCCCCCAGTCCTTTCGCACCGCCGCGATCATCGTCCCCAGGTTCAGCGACGACGATGTCTTCAAGCGGACAAACCAGCCCGGGTAATCCAGGCGCAGAAGCTTCTTCTCGGTCGCTGTCCAGGCCAGCAGTGTGAGGGTGTCGAATCCCCCGGTCCCGTTTCCTTCCTGTTCGCGGTGGACAACTACGGTCCCGTCTGCGGCGATCTCGATGTAAGGAGGTCCCTCGCCCGCGTCGATGATCGCTGCGGCGAAGATCCGGTCGGCTTCCGTGGGCAGGGCATCGGTCACATCGGTCCAGCGGACGAAGAACATGTACGACATGAAGGCGGCAAGGATGGCAAAGACAATTAGGACGCCCAGCAGGGGGCGGAGCCAGGGGCGGTGCGGGCCATCCGTTTTCATGGTCATGCTCCTTGGGCCGGGGTTAACTTGCCGGCGATTCTACATCATCCTGCCTGGTTTCGGGACGCGGCTTTTTCGACAAGTTGACCCCTGGAGACCGGAGGTGGTAGATTGTGGCCGTTCGGAGCTTGCACTTGGATATCAAGTGAGAGGTGGAGGTCATGACGGGCAAACAAATGGCCGGTATCGTAGTCATTATCGGGATCGGGCTTCTGGCGGCCTCGCTGCTGGCCGACATCATCGGCATCGGTGATGATCCGGGTTTCGGCAGGCAGCAGACCATGGGCACATCCGCGGGAGTGGTCATCGCGGTCCTGGGCCTGGTGGGAATGAAAAAAGCCGCCTAGGCCTGACCAGAGATTTCACGACCAGGAGTCCGGTTTCAATCCCCGGTTTCTCCCTGTTTCAATCCATCCAGGAATCCCGCATCCACCCAGTACATGTCCCCCGCCAGACAGAAGAATAGGTACTTGCCGTCGTGCGAAAGCGCAGGTTGTCCCACGGGAGGAATGCCAAGCTTGTCGTGCAGGGAAACCGCCGGACTCCAGGAGCCGTCGTCCTGGCGGAAGCTGGCGTAAAGCCCCATGCCCGGGTCCCGGTACGAGTCGAAGACCAGCAGGCTTTCGTCCGGCGCGATCCAGGGATGGGCGTCGGGAAACTCGGTATTGATACCCTCGCCGGGCACCACCACCGGTTCGCCGTAGCCGTCCGCGGACCAGGTCCGTTTGACGATGACGCCGTAGTCGTTCCCTTCGCCCTGCGTCGTGTAGTAGAGCGAACCGTCCAGTGCTGAGGTGGCGTACATGCCGGGGAAAAGCAGGACCGGTTCACCCCAGGAGTCGCCATCCCGTTCGGCCCGGTAGAGGTCGCGGGGCTGTTGTATGTCCGCCCGGCCGCAGAACACGATGGCGCGGCCGTCGGGGGTGAGGTTGGCCTCCTCGGTGAGGTGGTTCTCGTCGATGAAATGAATCACCTCCGGCACCGTCCAGCCGTCGTCCTCCCAGCGCGTGACCAGTGAGCCCACGCCGCTGCGGGAGAAGACGATTTCGCGGCCGTCCGGCGCAAAACTCAGGTGATAGTCGTGGGCCGTGGTGCTGAGGATGCCGGGGGCGAAGACCTCGGGGACGCCACCGGGCGGGGTTTGTCCGAGATAGGGACCGTCGAGTCCCGTCGACTCTCCCGGTACGAGCCGGTCCTCCTTTTCGGCCTGCAGCCGGGCGATGGCCACGAGTTCGTCGATGTGTTCCACCATCC
>JBDLKA010000233.1:0-1804 GCA_039714075.1 Candidatus Krumholzibacteriota bacterium
CCACCCACAGGGCTGTCGACATCAGTTCCGGACGCTGCTGGGCCAGTTCAAGAGCGTGCGTTTCATCCAATGGATCCTGTTCGACCACCTGCTCATTGACCACCTTCAGGGGCGCCTCCGGGATGCGGCCGATCAGGGCGTTCAGGCGGCTCCCCTCGTTGCGCAGGTTGGCCTGGGCGATGCTCAACTGAGGACGGATGTTGGCCAGGGTCACCGCCGCCTGCAGGGTGTCCAGGCGGGTCGCCATGCCCAGTTCGTAGCGCATCTTCATGATCTCGACCAGTTCGGACTGGTTGGCCAGCTGGGCTTCCACCGCCTGGATCTTTTCCGCGGCGCGGATGATGCTGTAATAGGCCGCCACGGTGGCTTCGGCGGTGGTGTGCTCCACCGCGGTGACGTCCCACTCCTGCTGCTCGATGCCCAGACGGGCGGCGCCCGTGGCGCCGAGGATCTGAATGGGATTGATCTTCCAGTTCAGGTCCAGACTGCCCTTGAGAAAGGTCTGGGCCGGTATGGCGTCGGGAGCGGGGATCAGAGACCCGAACCCGGAAACCCAGTCCTGAAACCAAAGAGGGCTGCCCGGCGGCGGCGCCAGGCCGCCGCCGTCGCCACCTCCGAAGGTGGAGTCGAGGGCGAAACTCGGATCCCGGCCCCGGGACCAGTCACCGATCAGGTCGAGGGTGGGCAGTCCGGTGGACAGGGCCTGCTTCTTCTGACCCTGGAGTTCCTCCGCCCGCAGCCGTTCCGCCTTTAGCCGATCGTTGGCCAGCATGGCCTCTTCCACACAGCCTGCGATATCCATGACCTCGCCGGTTCCAGGTCGGGCCTCGATGACCGGACCCAGCGGTTCGGTGCGGGTGAAATTCGGCACGGGGTCGGAGAATTCATCCTCCTGGCCTTTGGATGGACCGGGAAACAACAGGCACCCGACCAGCAGAAGAACCGGCGACATTCGGTATCTTGAAAACAGAAGGGACCGCATCATGTCACTTCTCATCCTTTGTTGGTTCGATGGGAATTTCGCAGAGGGAGCCGAGCGCGGAAAGATCCTCGTCCGAGCGGGGCGACCGGGCCAAGGCATCGGCCATGATGGCGAACCCCACCTCGTCCAGGAGGGTTAAAATTTCCTCCCATTTGATCTCCGGCGGCAGCCCGTTGCAGATTTCGGTGGCCAACCCATGGGTGAAAATGGCCATCTTGCGCAGCAGGATGATTCTTTCGACCGGTTTCAAATCCTCCAGATCCGGGAGAACCGCCATGCGTTCTAGCAGTTTGTTCATGACCCCCGCCCCCGCCTGGCATTCGACGTCCCCCTGGTGAAACAGGGCGCTGTACAACCGGGGATGCCGGCGCGCGAATTCCAGGACCCCGATCCCCATGTTCAGGAACAGGTTTTCCGTCTGCTTTTCCAGGGTCAGTTCCAGGATCAGATCCACCGCCGACTTTTTGACGGCCACCACCAGGTCGTCCATGTTGGCGAAATTGCTGTAGACCGGAGCGGTGCTGGCCTCCATCTGTTCGGCCACCCTCCGGGCGCTGAGGTTTTCGACGCCGTCCTTTTCCATCACCGCCAGACCGGCTTTGATGACATCTTCCCGGGTAAAAACCGTTTTGCGGACCATGGTGAACCTTTTCTGTTGAAGACGTATCCGAGGACCATATTACGCCTGTTATATAACAAGTGTTTCAAAAAAAGCCAATAAATTTTTGGGCTCTTAACTGACGTCATTTCAAGGGAATGAGCGGTCTGACTAGGAAACAACCATGAAAATACCCAGGAGGGCCATGGCCGCGGCCATCGCTT
>JBDLKA010000234.1:0-1778 GCA_039714075.1 Candidatus Krumholzibacteriota bacterium
GGGCTGCTTTTTTTCGCCCTTTTGACCTGGCTTGTAGGTAGGATGGTAAAGCAAGCCTGGGACGAGGCGCCCGCCGGTGACTCCGGCGACACACCTCAGGACGATGGGCTTTCGCCATGACCGACAACAAAAACAACATCATCAATTTTCCCGGGTCTCCCGCGGCCGGCATCCTGCAGTTTCGGGTGGAACTTTTGCTGATGCCCCTGCCGGTCTGGCGGCGGATCATCGTGCCGGGCCACTATTCCTTCTGGGATCTTCACGTTGCCATTCAGGACGCCATGGGGTGGGAGGATCGCCATCTGCACCAGTTCACCGTCGATGATCCGTCCGGTGAATCCCGCCTGCGATTCGGCATTCCCGATGACAGCGGCTTCTATGCGGTGAACGAGGTTCTTCCCGGATGGGAGCACCGTGTCAGCCAGTTCATGAAACCCGGCGCGGTGCCCGTGCTGTACACCTACGATTTCGGCGATGAATGGCAGCATGAAATTCTGCTCGAGGCCACCCTGCCGGCCGGCAAATCCCAGATCCTGCCCCGCTGTCTGGCCGGTGAAGGGCTGTGCCCGCCGGAAGACAGTGGGGGACCGGCGGTGTGCGCGGAATTGCTGAAAAGCGATCCGCCGGATGAATTTGTGCCCGAAGCTGTTGTTTTCGATGACCCCCGGCAAAGATGGGACCGCGCTTTCCGTAATGACTGATCTCTTCCCTGTCTCTCCTGAAGTGGTTGTTTCTGTTGGAGCCGGAATTCATGGGTGAATTCTACGCTCTGGCCTGTGCCCTGGTCTGGGCTTTTGCTGTCATTTTCTTCAAGAAGTCCGGTGAAACGGTTTCGCCCTTCACCCTGAACCTGTTCCGGGTCACTCTGTCGAGCCTGCTGTTTCTTGTGACCCTTGTTTTCCTGCGCCAGCCGCTGTTCGGTCAGGCGCCCCTGGGCGACTATCTGATCCTGGCGGCCAGTGGGATCATCGCCATTGCTGTCAGCGACACCCTTTTCCACATGTGTCTCAATCGCGTGGGGGCGGGGCTCAACGCCATCGTGGACACGCTGTATTCCCCCTTCATCATCCTGTTCGCTTTCCTGATGCTGGGAGAACGTCTGCCCCTGGGGCAGTTCGCGGGGATGGTCTTCATTATCGGCGGCGTTCTTGTCGCGTCGGTTTCGCGACCACCGGCGGGCCTGTCCCGGCGCGACCTCGTTGTCGGCATCCTGTTCGGCGTGGGTTCCATGGCGACCCTCGGATTCGGCATCGTTCTGGCCAAACCGGTTCTGGAAAGGTCCGATGTCATGTGGGCCACTTCGGTGCGCCAATTCGGGTCGCTGGCCGCCCTTGTTCTGGCCGCCATCGTATTGCCGGGACGCCGCCGGCGTTTACAGGTCTTCCGTCCCCACAGCGCGTGGAGATTCACCCTGCCGGGGACCTTCCTGGGTTCCTATCTGGCTTTGATCCTGTGGATTTCCGGGATGAAATACACCACCGCGGGCAGCGCGGGGATCCTCAACCAGACCAGCACCATCTACATCCTGGTTTTTGCCAGCCTTTTCCTGAAGGAACCCTTCACCCGGCGCAAAGCGATGGCCGCGGCCATGGCCCTCTTGGGTATTTTCATGGTTGTTTCCTAGTCATACCGCTCATTCCCTTGAAATGACGCCAGTTAAGTGCCCAAAAATTTATTGGTTTTTTTTGAAACACTTGTTATATAACAGGCGTAATATGGTCCTCGGATACGTCTTCAACAGAAAAGGTTCACCATGGTCCGCAAAACGGTTTTTACCC
>JBDLKA010000235.1:0-1748 GCA_039714075.1 Candidatus Krumholzibacteriota bacterium
AACTCTTTCTGGAACTGGGGTACAGCTCCATCAACCAGTATGCCGCGGTGGAGCTCGGGTTTTCCACCAGCCGCACCGGAGACTTCATCATGTTGTGCCGTCGTCTGAAAAAGCTGCCCAAGGTGAAGGCCAAGGTGGAATCGGGAGAGCTGGGTTACACCGCGGCCAGGGTTCTGGCGCCTATTGCAGATGAATCAAACGAAGAAGGCTGGGTGAATTTTGCCCTGAACCATTCGCGCCGTGATCTGGAGCGGGAAGTGAAACGGGCCAAGCGGGAATCCGCGGATGCGAAAGCCGGCCGGCTGACCCTGATTGCGGTTCCCGAAAGTCGGCCGGCGGCGGTGGTGCCGGTGAACGTGACCATGGAGATGTCGCCGACCCAGTTTGCCCGGTACGAAAAGTTGTGGGAACAGATGCGAAAACAGGGCAAGGCACCGGCTGACAAGGTCGAGGCAATGCTCGAAATGATGGCTGCCTATGTTTCGGGACCGGAAACATCCCCCCGGGGGGAAGTGGTGGGTGCGGGCAGGCCTCCCGCCCAGATCCACATCCACCAGTGCCCGGATTGCAGCAAATCCACGGTTGTGACCCGCAAAGGGGAGTTGGAGATAGGCGAAGCCGAATTGGAGCGCGCGCATTGTGATTGCCAGGTCAGGCGGCCCGGCAAGCGCAATACCAGGTCGATTCCTCCAGCGGTCCGGCGCAAGGTTCTGGCCAAATACCGGCACAAATGCCAGCGCCATGGGTGCGGTCATACGCAATACCTGGAGGTTCATCACTTGGTGCCGAGGTCGCGGGGTGGGTCAAATGACCCGGAAAACCTGACCTGCCTGTGTTCGGCGTGTCATAAGCTGCTTCACGAAAACAAAACGGGCTTTATGGTTAAATCACCAAAAGTGCCTTACGAGTGGAATTCCGGTGTTTCTGGGCGGTAGTTAACTTAATATCATGAAGTAAAATACGATGAATGCCTGTCTCGGAGAACAGGGGCATTTTACCGAAGTAATATGGATAGGGAGCGTTGCGTCTTGCGCGGTCCTGAGGAAAACGCTGAAAATTCGCTTGACTTTCCATTGGATCCCGCCGATAACTTCACTGTGCGAAGTAAGTGATCTTGTGGAAAAGCAACTTCATCTTGTGAAGTTTAATTAGTGAAGATGCCGTAAACGCGATGAAGGTAATGGATATTGACGATACTCTCGGCGCCCCGGCGCGGCTGGCCATCATTGCGACGGCGGCCGGCGGCGAGCGCTGGACCTTCACCGAACTGCGGACCGAAACCGGGTTGGCCGACGGCAATCTCCATGTCCAGACCCGCAAACTGACCACCGCGGGCTATCTGGCCAGGGAAAGGGAAAAGCGGGGCAACCGGATGGTGACCTGTTTCGAGCTGACGGAAAAGGGTCGCCAGGCCTTCCAGAACCATATCCGGCGCCTGAACCGGGCCCTGGCCGGGGACGGGCGCTTCGCCCGCGGGGATTTCAGCGAAAAGGGTGGTCCGGGCCGGGACAAATCCCAGGTCTGGTAAAGGGGAAACCGGTGGAAAATCGAGGAGCCCAAGCATGAAGATCGCCATAGGAGCAGATCACGGCGGTTTCGATCTGAAGGGCAGGCTGGTGGAACATCTGGCCGCCGCGGGTCATCAGGTCATGGATCAGGGAACCACTTCCACTGCGGCGGTGGATTACCCCGTTTTCGCCCGCAAGGTGGCCGAAGCGGTTTCCACCGGCCAGGCCGAACGGGGCATC
>JBDLKA010000236.1:0-1740 GCA_039714075.1 Candidatus Krumholzibacteriota bacterium
ACCGTCACGTCTTCCGCTTCGACGAGGAAGTTGAATCCCTTGTAGGCGGCGGACCGGTAGCCGACGGTGGTCCTCAGAGTGGAAGCGTGGGAGTTCGCGTCGATGCCATCCTGGTCCACTTCCTCGAAGCGGTAACGGAGCGTGAACAGCGGTGTGCCGTTCTTGATGGCGTCCTCCAGCGTGTCAGCCGCGGGCGCGTCGCCACCGAACACAGGCAGGGCCACGGCCAGCATGACGGCCGTCAGGACACAACACTTAAGCGAGCGGTTCATCGTGTCTCTCCTTTGAAAAGTCATTTTCTCCAAACCCAGAACACGGGAATAGTGGACCCAAATGTCTTATTTTTACAGAACTATTTTGGGTTAATTGTTTTTTTTTTTACATTCTTCGGGACCGTTGACTTTCGCTATTTCTTCGCCTATCGTTATCCCCCATGATCCATCTGCACGTCCACAGCCACTATTCCCTGCTCTGCGGTGCCAATTCTCCCGCCGAACTCGTTGCGCGTGCATCAGATATAGGTTTTTCGGCCCTGGCCCTGACCGACCTGAACGCCATGTACGGCACCGTCGAATTCCAGAAGGAGTGCGACACGGCGGGCCTGCGGGCCATCCACGGGGTCGAGATCACCGACGACCGGCCCGTCGCTACCGACCCGGTGCGGCTGATCGCGGGTTCACTCGCACCGGGACGCCCCCGCGCCGTGCTGCTGGCCCGGGACGAAAACGGGTACGCGGCCATCTGCCGGCTGACCACCCTGCGCCAGGTGCGGCCCGACTTCCGCCTGCTGCGCGAGCTGCCGCCGTTCCTTGGTGCCGAAGGCGGCGGCCTGTTCTGCCTGACCGATTCGCTCCCGGTGCTGGAGGCCGTCCGCCGGGCCGCCGGCGAAGAAGCCGGCGCAAGCGGCAAGCCGGACCTGATGGGCTTCACCCGCGGCGCGTTGCGCGTCCTGCTGTCGACGGCCGGCGGCGAACTGGGCCCGGTCTACCGGCGGCTGCGCGAACTGGACGGATGGGCGGCCGCCCACCATGTCCCCGTGACAGCCGGCGGCGACGTTTTCGCCACCGTGCCGGAAGACCTCGAACGCCAGAAACTGATCTCGAGCATGCGTACCCTGACCACCGTCGAAACGGTTCCGGCCGACAGGTGCGCCCCGCCCGGCTCCTGGCTCAAACCCGCGGCCCGGATGCACGAGCTGCTCGACGAATTCCCCACCGCCTGCCTCGAGAGCGAAGCGATCGCCGAGCAGTGCCGCTTCCGGCACAAGCTGGGCCGCTGGCGTTATCCCGAGTTTCCCCTGCCGGCCGGCGAGACCACCGAGTCGTACCTGTGGAAACTCTGCTTCGACGGCCTGCAGAAACGCTACCGGCAGGTCACCAGCCGGGCCATGGCGCGCCTGCAGGAAGAGATCGCCGTGGTCGAGAAGCTGGGTTTCGCGGGCTACTTCCTGATCGTGTGGGACATCGTGCGCTTCGCCGGCGACCGCGGCATGCCCACGCTCGGCCGCGGCTCGGCGGCCAACTCGCTGGTCAGCTACCTGCTGGGCATCACCCACGTCGATCCCCTGGAGCACGACCTCTACTTCCAGCGCTTCCTGAATCCCGAACGGCTGACGCCGCCGGACATCGACCTGGATTTCGGCTGGAAGGACCGCGACCAGGTTCTGGAGTACGTCTACGACCGCTACGGGCGCGACCGCACGGCGATGATCTGCAACATCAACCGCTTCAGTTCGCGCTC
>JBDLKA010000237.1:0-1730 GCA_039714075.1 Candidatus Krumholzibacteriota bacterium
AACAGTCGGCCAGCTTGCCCGGCAGCGCGGCCGAATCGAGAGCCGATTTGCGCCGGGTCAGATCGCGGGCCTTGCGCGCCGCCTCGCGACCCTGGGCCGCGGCGATGCACTTGTTGATGATCCCCTTGGCTTCCTTGGGGTGCTCCTGCAGATACTCGCCCAGGTACGTGTTGACCAGGGCCTCGACCTGTCCCTTGACCTCGGTATTACCCAGCTTGGTCTTGGTCTGGCCCTCGAACTGGGGTTCGGGAATCTTCACCGCGATGATGGCCGTCAATCCTTCGCGCACGTCGTCGCCGGTCAACCCCTTCATGTCCTTCTTCATCAGGCCGGAGCTGTTGGCGTAGGCGTTGAGGGTACGGGTCAGGCCGGCGCGGAAACCGGAAAGGTGGCTGCCGCCCTCGGTGGTGTTGATGTTGTTGGCGAAGGTGAACAGGGCTTCGCTGTAACCTTCGTTGTAGTCCATGGCCACTTCGACCTGGACGCCGTCCTTCTCCCCCTCGAAGTACACGGGCTCGGGGCAGATCACCTGCCGGCTCTCGTTCAGCCAGCGCACATACTCGACGATGCCGCCTTCGAAGTGGAAGGATTCCTCGCGCTCGCGCTCGGTGCGTTCGTCGGCGATGGCGATCGTCACGCCGCGGTTCAGGAAGGCCAGTTCACGCAGCCGTCCCCGCAGGGTTTCGAAGGAGTAGACAAGTTCGGGAAAAATCTCGTGGTCGGGCTTGAAGGTGATCGTGGTGCCGGAGTCTTCCTCGGGACAGGTGCCGACCTCCTGAAGGTCCCCCACCAGGATTCCGCGCTCGAAATTCATCTGGTAGATCTTGCCGTCGCGGTGGACTTCCGCCTTCAGCCATTCGGAAAGGGCGTTCACGCAGCTGACACCCACGCCGTGCAGTCCGCCGGACACCTTGTAGCTGCCCTTGTCGAACTTGCCGCCGGCGTGCAGGCTGGTCAGCACCACCTCCAGGGCGGGCTTGCCCTCTTCCTTGTGCATGTCCACCGGAATACCGCGGCCGTTGTCCACCACCTTGATGGTGTCGCCTTCGCCGATGGTCACGTGGATGTTGTCGCAGTAGCCGGCCATCGCTTCGTCGATGGAGTTGTCCACGACCTCGTACACCAGGTGATGCAGTCCCCGGGTGCTGGTGTCGCCGATATACATGGCCGGCCGCTTGCGCACCGCTTCGAGGCCCTTGAGAACCTGGATGCCCTGGGCCGTGTAGTCCTTGGAACCGGCCGCGCCGTTGGTCCCATTGGCGGAACCATTTCCTGAACCATTGGCGACAGCCGCCTTTTTCTCGACGGCTTCGTTCTCGGCGGATTCGTTCTGCATGGATTCGCTTTCTTGCGTCATTTGCCGTTCTTGCGCTTCCTGCCTCGGTGCGGCCGGTCCCGCCACTGGATTTCCGTGACGGTTCCTTCGCCGAACATGGCGTTGAATTTCTGGATGATCATCGGCATCAGCATGGTCAGCTCCTGCCGCCAGGCGCCGTGATCCGCTTCGAGCACCAGGATCCCGTCCGCGAGATCCACCGCCCGGGAATGGCCGGCGATTTCGTCGCCCACTATTTCCCGCCAGCGCAACAGGGCCGCCCTTTCGGCGAGCCGGTCATGAAGGCCGTACCTCCGCAAAGCTCCCTCGATGAGACGGGAGACGGGTAAGGGGCCGTCGCGCTTTGCACTCATCCTGTTGGTATCTCTTCCGGGGTTTTTCGGGAACTATCCGG
>JBDLKA010000238.1:0-1706 GCA_039714075.1 Candidatus Krumholzibacteriota bacterium
GTACGGAGTGCGTCCGATAAGGGAAAACGACCTGAAAAAGATCAAAACCAAAGTGCACCTGTTCGGCGACGGCCTGGGTTTGTCTCCCCAGGAATACGCCCACCTGCTGGACGACCTGGCCGACGACGACGGCATCGCCCCCGATAGATACTCCCGGGGCGGCGTGGTGGAGGAACTGGAGCAGAAGTTCGCGCAGATGCTGGGCAAGGAAGCCGCGGTGTTCATGCCCACCGGCACCCTGGCCAACCATCTGGCGGTGCGGTTGCTGTGCGGTGAGCGGCGAAAGGTCATCGTGCCGGCCGAGAGCCACATCTACAACGATGCCGGCGACTGCGCCCAGACCCTCAGCGGCCTGAACCTGGTGCCCTTGGCGCCGGGCGAAGCCACCTTCACGCTGGCCGAGGTGACCGAAGCGGTACGCCGAGCCCGCGCCGGCCGCGTGAAGGCCGAAGTGGGAGCCATCATGCTGGAATCGCCAGTCCGACGTCGGAACAACGCCGTGTTCCGCTGGGATGAAATGCAGCGCGTGGCCGCCTTCGCACGCGACGAGGGCATCGGCCTGCACCTGGACGGCGCGCGCCTGCCGGTGGCCGCGGTGCATTCCGGCCGCGCCATGTCGGAGTACGCCGCGCTCTTCGACACCGTCTATGTGTCGCTCTACAAGTGCTATAACGCGGCGTCGGGCGCCATACTGGCCGGTCCGTCGAAGTTGCTCGAGGGGTTGTACCACGATCGCCGTCGCTTTGGCGGCGGCATGCCCTACGTGTGGCCGTTTGCCGCCGTGGCCCTGCACTACGCCGACGGGTTCGCCGAGGAATACGCCGCGGCGCTCAAAGTGGCCGACGAGGTGTTTTCTCGGCTGGCCGACAGTGGGAAGTTTGCGGTAGAGCGCGTGCTCGATGGGACCAACGTCGTGTTGCTGCGCCTGGTGGAGGGTGACCCCGAAGAACTGCGGGAGCGATTGATTGGTCAGAATGTGGTGCTGCCGGTGCCGGCCGACGACGGGGTTTTTGCGGTGAAGGTGAACCCGACATGGAATCGGGTCGGTGGTGAGAACCTGGTGGGGGCCATACTGGAGGCGGTTTGATCGATTGGGTCTTGGGCGGAGGGGATATCAACTGTTTTTGACTGGGGCATGCGCCCGGCCTCCCTGGATCCGGAAGAGGATTCCCGGCTGAAAAAGGAGCGGCACGAGAAAGACTTGCTGGTCCTTTCGATGCTGGAGGCCAAGGGCTTTGGGGTTACCAGAGATGAGCTGGGCGGGGTAAAGATCCAGCGATATCTGGGGATGCAAAAGTCGGAAGAGTGAGGAAAAGCCACAAAAACGGCCTGTTGATCGCCACGATAGTGGCGAAGCCCAGGTTTCATCTAGATCGGTTGTTGATCACGGCGTAACGAAGAGGCTACAATCCGGCTAGGCTGGACATTTCGTCGGGCCAACTGCGGGAGAAGTCCATGTTGCTCATATTCGGCCTAAACCGAGCGAGATGCCGAGCCTTGGTGCTTTGCACGGTGCTTGTCCCGGTAGTTTCCGCTGCCCAAAGTGCCGAGGGGCCACAATTCAGGATCACGGAAATCGATCCACCCATCGCATTCGCCGGCTCCTCATTTACGCTCACGGTCGCGTCGTCACCTCAGCTTCAAAAGCTTATTTACGAGGAAACAGGGCAACGTGAAATTCCTCGGGTTACCATCCTTGCGGACGG
>JBDLKA010000239.1:0-1687 GCA_039714075.1 Candidatus Krumholzibacteriota bacterium
AGGTAGCTGCGGTGGACCGCCAGCAGGGCGTCGGCCACCGAATCCCCGCCCAGGACCTCGGGCCTGTCGTCGACGCCGAAACCCGCCTTTTCCAGCAGGACGGCCCGGGCCAGGGAGTAGCCGTTGGTATGAAGTCCGGTGCTGGGCAGGCCCCAGATCCGGTCGCCGGCGCTGATGCGGCTGCCGTCGATGACATCCTCTTCACGGACCCGGCCCACGATGGTTCCGGCCAGGTCGAATTCACCTTCACCGTACACACCCGGCATTTCCGCCGTCTCGCCGCCGAGCAGGGCGCACCCGTTCTCCCGGCAACCCTTGGCGAACCCGGCGATGATCTCGGGCAGAACCTCTTCCTGCAGCTTGGAGGTGGCGAAATAATCCAGGAAAAACAGCGGCTCGGCTCCCTGCACCAGGATGTCGTCCACGCAGTGGTTCACCAGGTCCTGCCCCACGGTGTCATAGCGGCCGGCCAGACGGGCGACCATGACCTTGGTGCCCACGCCATCCACGCTGGCCACCATGAGGGGTTCACCCTCAGCTGCCTGGAAAAGGCCTCCGAAAGCCCCCAGTTCGTTCCGCACCCGGGCATCCCAGGTGGACCGAACGGCTTCCTTGCTGCGGGCCAGGGCGCGTGTGGCTGCATCGATATCCACGCCGCTGTCGGAGTATTTCATTGATTTCCTCCCGCGGACAATCCGCCGGTCTGGTAAAGGGAAGGTAAAGGCCCTCAGTCCCGTGCAGAGGCCGTTTTGAGGGAATACATGGACAACCTTCGGTTCAGGGAGTCCAGGACCGCGTGAACCACGGCCTGCTGATGGTTGTGACGGGTGGAGCAGGTCCCGAAAAGGGTCTCGCTGTGGCGGCCCTCGACCAGATCCACGGCCGTGGTCACCACGCTTTGTCCGCCCAGGTCGGTGATCCTGATCTCGTTGAGGTGGAGCAGAACCGGTTCAACCAGCAATTCGGTCACCGCGTCCAGGGTGGCCCGGGCCACGAGCTGGACATCGGCATCGGCGTGATTGGGTCCCTCGCGGGTTCCCCGCGCCTCGACTTCGCCCGCCAGCAGTTGAACCTCCGCGCGCACGACCATGTCGCTGGCCATCACGCCCACCCCGCTGCAAATGATCCTGGGCGCCAGACCCTCGGCGACCAGGATGGCCGGAATGGCTGCGGCCGGAGCGGTGGTTGGGGCGGCGGATTCAGGAGCTGATTCAGAAACTGATTCGGCAGCAGGTGCGGAAGCTGTATCAGCCATGGACACCGGGGCTGGATCGGGTGCCGGCAGCGTACCCACCGCACTGCCCGGTGGGCCTGCGTCCACCAGTTTGGCCAGGGCGTCGTCATCGGTATTGCCGCCGGGAGGATGAAAGGTGACCCCGGACGGGCCGGCAACCCCGGCGCCCACTACTTCGACTTTCGTGGCGGCCGGGGTTTCCTCCGGCGCGGAACCGGAATTCCCCATGACCTGCACCACACCGATTTTCTTGTAGTAGACATCCATCTGCAGGCGGGCTTTGAGCAGGCTCTCCACGTCCCTGACGATGTGACGGGGTTCGCGTTCCAGGTCGGCAACAACATGCACACCGGTTATTTCACCGGCGGCGTCAAGATCGATTTTGCACTGCAGGACGCCTTTGATCTGGCAGATCCAACGCTGCGCGTCGGCTACCCAGGCATCCCGCTCGTT
>JBDLKA010000240.1:0-1669 GCA_039714075.1 Candidatus Krumholzibacteriota bacterium
CCAGCCGGGGATGTTCCCGCCTGGGCCCCGAAAGGGACCGCCAGGGCCGACAAAAGGCCCAAAAGAAGGAAAGCGGACTTTACCTTGGGATGGATTCCCTGCGGCATTGGCATTCTCCTCATGAATGGCTCCAAAAAGCAGTCTGGGGTAGTGTGAAGAATATACAGTTTGGGGTAGGGCTTGTCCAATCTCCATTGATGCAGGTTGTTTGGGGGCAACAGGAAAAAAAAATATAACCTGCTTGCAATCAGACCTTTGAATTAGGTATACTAACAGTCAGATGGTGAGAGGTCGGTAAACTACCGGTCTGAGAATACCATCGCCTTTTTTCGATGCGGGTTTCCGGGGGGGTCTTGGCTGGACGTCCACGGGGAATTCGAAGTTGAGTTGAATGCCTCAGGGGAATGAGTCGCCCTCTGAACGCTGGAGATTCGCACTTCGCCCGCATCGATAATTTTTAGGATGTCCATGAGCACCATCAATATCGCGCCCAGCCTCGATTTTCTTCACTCGCTGCCCAAGACAGATCTGCATGTGCACCTCGATGGGTCCCTGCGTCTGGGCACGGTGCGGGAACTGACCGCCTTCCATGACCTGGGTTTCAATTTCAAGACCGATGAGGATGTGCGGGCCGTCTGCCAGGTGCCCGACGATTGTGAAAGCCTGGTGGATTACCTGCGGGTGTTCGACATCACCCTGAAGCTCATGCAGACCGCCGACGAGTTGACTCGGATCGCCTATGAACTGGCCGAAGACGCCCACCGGGAAAACGTGCGCTACATGGAGGTGCGTTATTCCCCGCTGCTGCACACCCAGAACGGTCTCGACTACGACAGTATCGTCGCGAGTGTCCAGGAGGGACTGGACCTTGCCCGGCGCCAGTACGGGATCGTCTGTGGCCAGATCATCTGCGGTATCCGGCACATCTCCGCCGAATCCTCCCTCGAACTGGCGGACCTGGCGGTGCGCTGGAAGGGCCGCGGCGTGGTGGGATTCGATCTCGCGGGCGCGGAAAAGGACTACCCGGCCAAGGATCATATCGCGGCCTTCCAGAAGGCCCTGAACAACAACATCAGCATCACCATCCACGCGGGCGAGGCGTTCGGCGCACCGTCCATCCACCAGGCCCTGCACTACTGCCGCGCCCGCCGGATCGGGCACGGGACGCATCTGATCGAGGACGCCGACCTGATGAACTGGGTCAACGACCACCGGATTCCCGTGGAGATCTGCCTGGCAAGCAATCTCCAGACCAAGGCCATCCCCGATTACCAGAGCCACCCCATCCGCCGGTTCATGGAGGAGGGGCTGCGGGTCACCCTCAACACCGACAACCGCCTGGTATCCGGCACCACGGTGACCAACGAATACCGCCTGGCTGTGGAAAACTACGGCTTGAGCGAGGACGAGGTCCTCGGACTGGTGATGAACGGGTTCAAGTCGGCTTTCCTCCCCCTGAAGGAAAAGACCCAGCTCGTGGACCAGGTCCTGGCCGAATTTGCGTCCCTGGGGGCGTCGTTTTCCGGTGAGATTTCCCGCCGCCGCCGCATCCAGCTCTAGTGAAGTACCCTTTGGTTGTGCCTTCGAAATTGTGTTTTTCCCGATTCTCATGGTGCTTGGTTCTTAATTCGGGATGGTTCAGTAGGCCATCTTCAACTCATGCCGTCGG
>JBDLKA010000241.1:0-1668 GCA_039714075.1 Candidatus Krumholzibacteriota bacterium
CGCGAGCCGGACGGATCGTTGAGCTACGTCGCCGGAGCGAACTTGGTTGATGCCTACATCAACTGGGACTACTGCGTGCATACCTATTTTGCCTTTGCCGGTTCGGTGGCCCGCGGCGGCTTGCCTCACCTCCCCGGCTTTGATATGAACCGAATCTTTATCAACATCCGCGAGCCATGGCTGGAGTGGCCGGACGTATCGGCCATGAAAATCCGCCTGTCCACCACGAACTATACCTTCGATGCCAGCGTGATCGACGCCGAGGGCGATGCGTTGCCGCTTGCGGATTGCACGTCGACCTGGTCGGTGGTTTCGGGCCCGGTGACGACCGGCATTATCGAGGATCCGTCGGTTCTGGCGGCGACGATGACCTTTCCCCTGGAGGGGACCTATCAGGTTCGTCTGGACGTGAGCCATGGGGGATTGTCGACCTACGAGGTGATTGACATGGAAGTCACCGCCCCGGTCGCCCCTGTACCCCTCGCCATTCTGACCCAACCGGTGGATCAAAATGTGGCCCTTGGGGGTACGGCCAGCTTCACCATCTTGGCGACGGGACCTGATCCCAAGTTCTACCAATGGCGTCTGAATGGGCAGCCCCTCGGGGTTGCCAGTACGAGCCCAGACCTGACCCTCGATAATGTGGGGGGAGGGAATGCGGGACTCTATGACTGCGCCATCACTGCCGGCGATGCGGCACTGGTCTCCCAGACGGCTGAACTGACGATCTCGGACGCCGGCTATGGCAGTACGTTTTCCGGCGGGTTGTGGCAGGAGCTCTATACCGGAATCCCGGGATCGCAGGTTTCGGATCTGACCGCCTCTCCAGACTACCCTTATTTTGCCGATTCCAGTGCGGTGATCACCAATGCAGAAACCGGCGATCTCGGCAACCAATATGGTCAGCGCTGGACGGGATGGCTGGTGCCGACCAACAGCGCCGACTATCGGTTTTTCGTTACTGCGGGCGATGCCTATGAGCTGCGCGTCTCTCAGACGGCATCGCCGCTCGATGCACAGCTGGTGTCCGCCTCCAGCACAGCATCATGGGTAAGGCAGTGGTCGATGGTAACACCGAGCGACTGGTTATCCTTTACCAACGGCGGCCGCTACTATATCGAGCTACTGCACAAGAGGAATCTTTCGGGCGGCCATGCAGAGATTACCTGGCAGCGCTCCGGCGAGGCGAACCCGACCGACGGCTCACCGGGTATTTCCGGAACCCATCTGGAATATCGCATGGGAGGGATCTACCCCGACCCGTCCGATCCGCCAGTGGTGAATGATGACTATTTGATCTCCACTCGTGGAGCCCCGGCTACGGCGGATGTAGCGGACAACGATGTCCATGGCGACCCGCTCGGGCTGAGGGTGAGATCCATTACGCAACCCGCCTTCGGCGTAGCCGTATTCAATGGTCGCGATGTAACCTATACACCGAACCCCGGATATAGCGGAGACGACTCCTTTACCTATGTCGTGGGGAGCAGCGACGGGCCGGGGGCAACCGGCACCGTCCACGCCTCCGCCTTCGTGCGCGAGAACGTGACGGTGACAAACTTCCAGGCCGAAATCAGCGATTCGTACCATAAAATCTTTGAGACCGGGGCCGACAATGGCCTTCTCTATCTTACCGCAACCCACGATCTATTGGCGGCTTCCACGCCG
>JBDLKA010000242.1:0-1627 GCA_039714075.1 Candidatus Krumholzibacteriota bacterium
GTGGAGTACATTCCCTTTGACACCTTTGCTCCCCTGGCCTACAGCACGCCGAATCCTCGTCACGTGCTCATCACACCTGGTCCGGACGGAGTGCTCCGCGGCTTTCATGACGCGCATTTCGGCGTCTACAACGACACTCCACCAGGACCGCCGCCAATCCGGTTCACCGATCTGCCTCCTGACTCGCTGCACTACGAGTTGTGGAACCTGCTCGAGGCTTCCATCCTTGAGGAATCCTTCCTGCGCCTGGAAGTGGGCTTCTCCGGATGCCAACCCGAGCACCCGTTCTCACTGTGGATGACCGGCGGCTTCATGGAATCGATGCCGGTGCAGGTAAACCTGGTGCCCGTGCATGAGCTGGCAGAACTTTGTGATCAATATTTCACCGGAGTCCGGGTCTTTAACCTGATGCCGTTGCGGGAGCGGTTTCTGGATGCGTACGGGCCGGGGGTGTTGCTGTTGAACGTGATCGATTTCAACGGGGATGTGCATCGGGTCGAGTGGGGAATTTTTCCGCCGGATTGAGGAGGCATCGGGGGCCCTGAACTCCCTAAAGGCTAATTCGTATTACCGGCAGTACGGATACGCCATCTGCGACTTGAGGGCGGCCAGGCGAGGCAGGTTCCCTATGCGGTCCCAGTGCGGATCCGATTTGAGGTCCCGCACAATGGTATCCCGTTCGGCTAGGCCTGTTGGAGGGGGGATACCATGGCAAAAAATGCCCGGAAACCGCCTCCCCGCCTAGAACTTAAAACGTGAATTTTTCTAAGATTCATGACGGGACATCAGGAATACGTATTTTCCGGGCCTTCATCTCTGGGATGACTGAATCACCTGGCTGAGGTGGGTTATGGGGTTTTGACTAGGCACAGGTTTTGACTAGGCACAGGTTTTTACCATGCCCAGGGCTGGCCGTGGGTGTATGATAGGTGGCAGAAGGTACGGAGATCGCCGTCGCGAGGAGATCACTGTATGCCCAGCCGCCACGCCGCCCGTCTACGGTTCGTTACCGTCGCGCTTGTGTTCCTCGTCTTGCCAATCCTCGTGTTTGCCTCCGGGCCTGTCGGCGGAGGCGAGGGCGACGCCGGCGCGGTGACCGCTGACGACGTGACCGCTTTAACGGCCTACATCCTGCTGGCCCTGCTGTTCTCGTTCCTGTGCTCGATCTCCGAGGCCGTCCTGCTGAGCCTCACCCCGTCCTACATCGAGGGACTGGCCGGACGGCGACCCGGGCTCGCCCGCCGCCTGCGACGCCTGAAGGTCGAGGACATCGACCGCTCCCTCGCGGCCATCCTCACCCTCAACACCATCGCGCACACCGTGGGCGCCATCGGCGCCGGCGCCAAGGCGGTGGTTGTCTTCGGCAGCGCTTACTTCGGGATCTTCTCGGCCGCAATGACCCTGGCGATCCTGTTCCTTTCGGAGATCGTCCCCAAGACCATCGGCGCGGTGTTCTGGCGCGGTCTGGCCGGAGCAACGGCGTGGTTCGTCCAGACGCTGATCTGGCTCCTGTTCCCCCTGATCGCGGTCTCCGAGCGGATCACGCGCTGGATCGCCCGCGGCCGCACCGCGCACATCTTCAGCCGCGACGAGCTGGCGGCCATGGCCAGCATCGGCGAGCAGGCCG
>JBDLKA010000243.1:0-1571 GCA_039714075.1 Candidatus Krumholzibacteriota bacterium
TGGAGGATTTCCTGCTGGCAGCGACAGCGAAAATGAATCACTGCCCGTTGTGGACCGGTAGCTGCGTAGCGTGTTATTTGCCACTCGTCATTTGGTCAGTGCCATAAATAACTGTGGCAATTTTTCGGGCAGGCTTTCCACATTGTCAATCACGGTGTACTGATTCCCGAATATGTCCTGCACATACGGCGCTCGCGTAAAACGGCTTGGCTTACGGCACGCCGGATACTTTCTCGCAATCGACCGCGGTGTCCGTTCCGTTTCCGCCGTTGCAGATATCCTTGTCGGCGCCGCCAATCATGAAGTCGTCGCCGTCCTCGCCGTTGATACGGTCCTTGCCGGCGCCGCCCCTGAGTACATCGTTGCCGTCACCGCCACTCAAATTGTCCTTGTCCTCGCCACCGTCAAGATCAAGGCTGATCAGGCCATCAAGGCCAACAGATCCCATGAGTTTGTCCTTTCCGCCCTGGCCATTCACGTCCAGGTTCTCGGTGGTGCCGATGTCCAGCGTGAAAGGGTTGATGTTGATGCGGCTGAGTTGAACACGGGCACCGTTCGGGGTGATTTCGATCTCATCGCGGTCATCGTCTGCCCCGTTCACCTGTACCGTGTCATTGTCTCCCCCGCCTTCCAGTAAGTCGGAGCCGTCGCCGTTGTTGACGATCAGAAGATCGTCGCCGGCCTCTCCCAGTCCGACGTCATTGCCCTGGTTGCCGATCAGGACATCGTTGCCCGCACCGCCGCGCTGCACATCAGCGCCGTCCCCGCCGACCAGGAGGTCATTACCTTCCCCACCGTCCATATCCAGGTCGATCAGGCCATTCAGACCGGTTGATCCGATAATCAGGTCATTACCGCCCAGTCCGTTCACGTCCAGGTTCTCGGTGGTACCGATATCAAGCGTGAACAGGCCCAGGTTATTACGTTTGAACTCAACACGGCCGTCATTCGGGTCAATACTGAAGTCATCGCCGGCGCCGTTGGCGCCGTTTACCTGCACCGTGTCGTTACCTTCCCCGCCCTCGAGGAAGTCCGAGCCGTCGCCGTTGTTGACGATCAGAAGGTCGTCTCCGGCCCCTCCCAGGACGAAGTCATTGCCCCGGCTGCCGATCAGGACATCGTTGCCCGCACCGCCGCGCTGCGTATCAGCGCCGTTTCCGCCGACCAGGAGATCATTGCCTTCCCCACCGTCCATATCCAGCTCGATCAGACCATTCAGGCCGTGTGATCCGGTGATCCGGTCATCACCGCCCAGTCCGTTCACGTCCAGGTTCTCGGCGGTTCCGATGTCAAGCGTGAACAGGCCCAGGTTGTTGCGTTTGAACTTGACGCGGCTGCCGTTGGGATCGATGCTGAAGTCATCTCCGGCGCCGTTGGCGCC
Organism: Candidatus Krumholzibacteriota bacterium; assembly: GCA_039714075.1. Classification (GTDB taxonomy): domain Bacteria; phylum Krumholzibacteriota; class Krumholzibacteriia; order LZORAL124-64-63; family LZORAL124-64-63; genus JAGLCY01. Next base: position 1,382 of record JBDLKA010000243.1, read on the forward strand.
GTTTACCTGCACCGTGTCGTTACCTTCCCCGCCCTCGAGGAAGTCCGAACCGTCGCCGTTGTTGACGATCAGAAGATCGTCGCCGGCTTCCCCCAGGACGAAGTCATTGCCCCGGCTGCCGATCAGGACATCGTTGCCCGCACCGCCGCGCTGCGTATCAGCGCCGTTTCCGCCGACCAGGAGATCATTG
>JBDLKA010000244.1:0-1553 GCA_039714075.1 Candidatus Krumholzibacteriota bacterium
CTGATCACTCCGATCGCGATGGAGGAAGGCCTCCGGTTCGCGATCCGCGAAGGCGGCCGCACCGTCGGCGCCGGCGTGGTTGCCAAGATTCACGAATAGTTTTCCCGAAGGGGGCTCGTCAGGGCCCCCTTCACACTGATAGACAGGTTCGAAACACCCCGCTGGGGTTCGCGACAGGCGAGCAGACATCAAATCGATTGATGACGCTGGAGTAGCCTACGCACAGGAGAACAAAGTGGCTCGACAGAAAATCAAAATCAGGTTGAGGGCTTACGAGCCGGCGGTGCTTGATCGTTCCGCCGAAGTGATCGTGTCCACCGCGTTGAAGACCGGGGCCCTGGTGCGGGGACCGATTCCCCTGCCCACCAAGAAGGCCATCTACACGGTCCTGCGTTCACCGCACGTCGACAAGAAGTCGCGCGAGCAGTTCGAGATGAGGGTGCACAAGCGGTTGATCGAGATCGAGAACTCGACCCCGCAGACCACCGAATTCCTCAAGAAGCTGACCCTCCCGGCCAGCGTGGACGTCGAGATCAAGGTCTGATTGCACTACGTGGAGCGGTTTGTAAGGGAGCTATGACAATGATCGGTCTGATCGGCAAAAAACTCGGCATGACCCGGACGTTCCAGGAGGACGGCCGCAGCATCCCCGTCACGGTCATCGAGGCGGGACCCTGCGTGATTACCCAGGTCAAGAACGAGGAAAACGAAGGCTACAGCGCCGTCCAGATGGGTTACGGCGCCAAGAAGCCCAAGAACACCCCCATGCCCATGCAGGGTCATTTCCGCAAGGCCGGCAGCGAGCCCCTGCGGACGGTGATCGAGTTCCGGGTCGATGAGGGTCACGAAATCAAGCTGGGCGACACGGTGAACCTGTCGGTTCTGTCGGAGACGGCAATGGTCGATGTGACCGGGACCACCAAGGGTCGCGGCTTCTCCGGCAACATCAAACGGCACAACCACCACCGCGGTCCCGACGGCCACGGTTCGAAGAACGTCAGGGCATCCGGCTCGATCGGTATGCACACGTTCCCCGGCCGCGTCCTGCCCGGCAAGGCCATGCCCGGCCAGTACGGCAACAAGCAGGAGACCAAGCGGAACCTGACGGTCGTGTCCGTCGACGAGGAAAAGAACCTGATCCTGGTCAAGGGCAGCGTTCCCGGACACAGGAACGGAATCGTTTTTATTCGGCCCAGCCGATAGCACCGAGGCTTTAGGAACACTTTCAGAAGTGCGGGTCCGGCGGGACCGGAATCGAACGAGGTAAAGAAATGGCAACGGCAAAACTTTACAGTGGAACTGGCGAAGCGAAGGGATCGGTGGATCTTCCCGCCGCGCTCTTCGGGCAGCCCGTCCATAAGCAGGCCCTGTACGAGGCCGTGCGGAACTACATGGCCAACCGGCGCCAGGGTACGCACGACACCAAGACCAGGGCCGAGGTGAAGGCTTCCACGGCCAAGCTGTACCGTCAGAAGGGTACGGGCCGTGCGCGGGCCGGCTCCGCTGGCAGCCCCACCCGGATCGGCGGCGGCGTGGCTTTCGGTCCCCATCCC
>JBDLKA010000245.1:0-1508 GCA_039714075.1 Candidatus Krumholzibacteriota bacterium
GATCAAGTACACCCAGAACAATACCCCCGTTGCCAACTTTACCGTGGCCACCTCCGAGTCGTGGAAGGACAAGCAGACCGGGGAGTGGCAGGAAAAGACAGAGTGGCACCGGGTCGTGGCGTGGCGGCACCTTGCCGAGAGGGTTGAAAAATACTTCCGCAAGGGCAAGCAGGTTTACATCGAGGGCAAACTCGAAACCCGCAAGTGGACCGGGCAGGATGGCAACGACCGCTACACCACCGAGGTCATAGCCGTGAACTGTTTCACCCTTGGCCGCGACGAGGAGCGGGGCAAGCCGGCCGGCGTGGACAAGGACACCGGGCACTTTGAGCCCCCGAAGATGGACGCCGGACCGGACGAAGACGACGATTTGCCGTTCTAGGGCAACACACAAGCAGAAAGGGATTAAGATGGATCATGTACTAGTCACCACCGAACACCGAGGGGTTTTCTTCGGAGAACTGTCGGCCGACCAGAACCGCGAGGCGAAGTCGCTTACCCTGAAGAACTGCCGCAATGTCATTATGTGGTCCGGGAAGAACGGGTTCCTGGGGCTTGCCGCCGATGGTCCGGAGCCCGAGAGCCGCATCGGGTCGACCGCCCCGTCGGTCCTCTTGCATGGGGTTACGTCAGTGTCCGAATGCACAGACAAGGCGGCGGAGGTGTTCCGGTCATGGAGCGCGTAGGATTCCCGCCGCCGCTTCTTGAGGGACTTACAACCCATGATTTGCTTATGTCTGGGGCGTGTCGCAATGAGGTCATGGCCTTCAGGGATGAACACTTCCCGCGGGCAACTATGGTGCCCCTGGCCGCCTGCCTTAAAGCCGCCGACGAAGTTCAGTCCGAACACCTGAACAGGGCGGCCGGGCGATCCGGCTCCGGCGACAGCTATTGCTACGGCTACAGCTACAACGACGACTCCGGCGACGGCTCCGGATGCGGCTACGGCTACGGCTCCAGCGACGGTTCCGGCTCCGGCGACGGCGACGGATATTGCTACGGCTACGGCTACAACGACGGATATTGCTACGGCTACAGCTACGGCGACGGCTCCGGCTCCGGCTACTGCTACTGCTAAATATCGGCCCCATCAAGCAGCGTCGGGCTTTCGCTACACCTTCCCCCGGCGCTGCGGGGCCCCAAAACAAGGGGAGATCATGGAAAAGCAGACAGAAAAACCGGGAATGTTTCTCACAGTCTGGGACGCGCTGTTGTTCTGCTCAAAAATGATGGGCATCGGCCTGCTGTTCGCTATCGCTATCGCGGGGTTCATCCTGTTGGTCGGGAGCGTGATGGGATGAAAACCCAGACCCAGCGCAACAAGGTTCTCGTACACCTGAACTCAGGGGCGGCCCTGACTCCGCTTGAAGCGCAGAAACGGTACGGGATCGGCAGGCTGGCGGCGAGGATCAAGGAACTCAGGGACCAGGGCTTTGACATTGTGGACATACGCAAGGAGGCGGGGACCAGATACAGCGTCTACCGCTTGAGGACCATGGACGGGCAGG
>JBDLKA010000246.1:0-1345 GCA_039714075.1 Candidatus Krumholzibacteriota bacterium
CCCCTACTCGTAATCGGTCTCGTCCCACTCCCCGGGCCAGGGCAGTGAGGGGTTCTGGTCTCTGAAGAACCAGGTCAGCGGGTCGGCGTCCATATCGATGCGGTATTTCACCCCGGGGTTCACTTCAGGCAGCTCGAATTGGAAATTCCAGTACTGGCCTTCCTGCTCCAGCGTGGTCTCCTCGCTGATCACCTGGAACCAGGTCTGTCCCGGGCGCAGCGGGAAAGGTTCGCCGTTCAGGGCATACAGGCGCAGCACACCGCCATCCCCAGGGCGCACCCACTCGGCCTGGTAGGCAAAGCCGTCCCGGTAAATATACGCGGGACCGCGGCCGTTGAGGTTCATCCCGACGACTTCGTCGGTGCCATTGGACTGCAGGTGGAACTTGTGGTCGACGATGATAAAAACGACATTGTCGGCGCTCAGGCGCTCCCCGGTGAGGTCATCATAAATCGGTTCGTAGGTCTCCATGGTGATGTCCATGTAGCCATCCGATTCCTGCCAGCGCAGGTAGCGGCTGGAGTACGGATCGTACTCCCAGTAGTTATACATCGAGGGCGAGTAGCGCAGTTTAACCCGCGTGGCAGGCACCACGCTGGGCGGGACGTGGGAAGAGAAATGCATCCCGGTCAGGTCCGGGCGGGTATTGTTGTCGTAATGCGCTTCGTAATAATCCCTGATCGCCATCGTGTTGCCGAACATCGTGTTATAACCATCCAGCTCGTGATCGCGGCACAGGCGGGCAATGGTCTCTTCGCCGCAAACCACATCTTCATCGGTGTTGCTCTCTAACACCCAGCGGTGCATCCAGTCATCCCCCAACCTGAAGAAATAAGCCTTGACCCGCGGGTCGGCATAGCCATATGCAAAATAGGAGTCATACATGCGGAAGATGTGCTCATCAAACAAACGCGCCGAGCGGATCGGGCCGACCTTTTCCGCATCTGCTCCATAGAACACGGCAACGAAACGGGAGATTCCCCGCTCCATGTAATACTCGAAAACCAAATCTGCTTTGGAAAGGCCAGACTGCGGGCGCACGTAGCGCGGGTAGTTGGTGATCTTCACCACGATCGGGCGGCGGTCGAGCAGGGCGGGGTCGGCTACCGGGAAACCGGTCAGCGGATTAATATATACCGGGTACTCTGCCGGGCCGTATCCGTCATCCGGCAGGTCCCCATTAAGCAGGGGCAGCACCATCGGAAGTCCGGTTTCCGGCGCAATCGGGATTGGAGTAGGCGTAGGCGTTGGAATAAAGGTCGGGCTGGGGGGTGGAGTCGAAGTGTGGATATCCTCCGGCGCCGGGGTAGCAGTAGGCGTGCGGGGATCGCTGGTAGGCAGCGTA
>JBDLKA010000247.1:0-1316 GCA_039714075.1 Candidatus Krumholzibacteriota bacterium
GTCCACAGGGGGAGCCCCGCGGTCCCATCCGCCGACCGGGACCACCCCCGGTTCTCGCGGGAACGCCTCCGTAGAAGCCGCGAGGCCCGGCTCCGGGACCGCCTGTGGACAAGCCACCTCTGCGCTCGAGGCCACCAGAGGCTTGCCCACAACCTTGGCCCCTACGCCTTGGTAGATTGCTTTGGGTTTGGCCCCATACGCTTTCGGATCGAGCGAACGCCTCAGCCCCGAGCGCGAGCACAGCGCCGATTCACACCGGTCTTTCCGGAATCAGGACACCCGATCTGGACCTTCTCATACCTCGACCTGGGCGTCTCGATGTCATACCGCGATGTTAACTTCTGCCGTATCAAGACAGGGGAGGCGGCGAATCAGGATCGATGGTGATGGCAAGACAGGCAGCGAAACAACGACGTTCGAGTAAGCGCCGGAGCAAGCAGCTCTCACTCGAGTACCGCCCCTGGGGCGGCTGCCGCAAAGGCGCGGGTCGCAAGCCCAGGGGTGACAAGGCCGGGGTTCCCCACTGCAAGCGTTCGCCCTTGCCCTCGCGCTACCCGGTGCACGTCACCTGCCGCCTCGCAGATGACCTGCCCAACCTGCGCAAGCGTAAGCTCTACCAGAAGCTCCGCAGGGTCTTCTACGCCATGCACGACCGCCCCGGCTTTCGCATCGTTCACTTCTCGGTCCAGAAGAACCACATCCACCTCATCGTCGAGGCCAAGAGCAAGATCGCCCTCAGTCGTGGCATGCAGAGCTTCAAGATCCGCTTCGCCAACCAGGTCAACGACTTCCTCGGTCGCGGCCGCAAGGGCACGGTCTTCGCCGACCGTTACCACAGCCACATCCTCAAGAGCCCGACCCAGACCCGCAACTGCATCGCCTACGTCATCCTCAACGGCCGCCGTCACGGCGAGGATCGCGGCCACCCACGCCCCGAGCTATGGAAAGACCCCTGCTCCTCGGCTCCGCAATTCCGCGGCTGGCGCCAGGCCGGCTTAGACCCACCCCAGGACGCCCCCGCGGGCCCGGCCGAGCCCGCGGGAACCTGGCTCCTGGCCAAGGGCTGGCGGCGCGCTCGCAAGGGCAGAATCGGCATCACCGAGCTTCCCGGCCCCTGGCCCGGCTAGCTCTTCGCACTCGAGCGTCGATCACCCACGCGCTGCTGGCCTCCGCTACCGGACCGGATTGTTATTTCCGCCGACGACATCTAGTACCTATCGAACCCGCAGCGCCGCGCTCATCCAGCCACACCATACTTGTTGCGCCCCACCAGCCTGATGCCGAGGCGCCTGGCGCGATCGGCCAGGGTCGACTTG
>JBDLKA010000248.1:0-1283 GCA_039714075.1 Candidatus Krumholzibacteriota bacterium
CATGACCACCGGGATGGTGGCCAGCGCCAGCGGGATCTCGTAGCTGACCATCTGGGCCGCGCCGCGGGCCGCGCCGTACAGGGCCCACTTGTTGTTCGAGCCCCAGCCCGCCATCAGGATACCGATGATGACCATGCTGCTGACGGCGAAGATGTAGAACAGGCCCAGATCCAGGTCGGCGGCTATGAAACCCGGCGCCCAGGGAATGGCCGCCCAGGCCAGCAGCGATCCCAGCAGGACCAGCAGCGGGGCGAACACGAACATGGCCTTGTCGGCGTCGCGGGGAATGATGTCCTCTTTGCCGAGGATCTTCAGCATGTCCGCGACAGCCTGGGCCCAGCCGTGCCAGCGGCCGGTGCGCATGGGTCCGTACCGGCTTTGCAGAAAGCCGGCCACCTTGCGTTCCATCCAGGTGAAAATGATGGCGCACATGGCCATGACGATGAACATCAGGGTGGCCATGATCGACGCAATAGTGATGTGCATCACCAGGTCCGACATTCCATCGGCGCCCGGAATACTCCTGATCAGGTCGGTGAGTGCTTGCATTAGCGGTCAATCTCCCCGAGCACGATGTCCAGCGACCCGATGAGGGCCACGAGGTCCGATACCATCTGGCCGACCCCGACCTTCTCGACCACCTGAAGGTTGCAGAAGGAGGGGCTGCGCACCTTGTTCCGGAAGGCGGTCTGTCCGCCGTCGGAAATGATGTAATGGCCCAGCTCGCCCTTGGAGCTTTCGACGCGCGAATAGGCCGCGCCGGCGGGGGCCTTGACGGGTTTCTTGAGTTCGATGGCCTGATAAGGCCCTTCGGGCAGCGATTCGAGTGCCTGGCGGATGATCCGGCAGGACTGCTCGATTTCGCGCACGCGCACAATGTAACGGTCCCAGCAGTCGCCCACGGTGCCCATCTCGCCCTTCCCCACGGGAATGTCGAAATCGAATTTGTGGTACAGCGAGTAGGGATCGTCCTTGCGGCAGTCGAAGCTGACGCCCGACCCGCGAAGCACCGGTCCGGTGCAGCCGTAGTCGAAGGCGGTCTGCTTGTCGATGACCGCCACGTCGCTCAGCCGTTCGATGAAGATCTTGTTGAAGCTGAGCAGGTTGTTGTAGTCGTCGATCTTCTTGTTCTCGAGCATGGTGATGAATTCGAGAACGTCGCTCGTCCAGTTGTCCTTCGGGATGTCGTAGCGCACACCGCCGGGCACCATGTAGTTGTAGAGCATCCGCCCGCCGGAAATGCGTTCCAGCAGATCGAGGATGACCTCACGCTCGCGGAAGCA
>JBDLKA010000249.1:0-1277 GCA_039714075.1 Candidatus Krumholzibacteriota bacterium
GGAATATCGGCCCGCCCGATGACGTGCAGGACGATACCCACGCCCGTGAAAAACACCACCGTAGCACCCAGGCTGGCGACGACCGGGCTTTCACCCCCGAGTTGGCCGTGATAGTAGACGGTGGCGACGATGCAGGCTGCGGCAGCCATATAGCACAGGATTGCTATAGCGAAGGAAATTTTCTGGGCCATATTGTTCGCATCCAGTTTTTACAATAAAGATCGAAGGATGAAAAAAGGGCGGGTCGACCGAAGTCGACCCGCCTTTTCTTTGGCAGCAAGGCTATCGACTAGCTTGCAGCCTCCAAAGCGGCCTCACCCGCGGGTTCCATCGAGGGCATCTGCGCGGCGGTCTTCTCACCCGGTACGAAGAAGCTCCAGATGTAGACCGCCAGACCACCCAGGAAGGTGACGCCCGCGATCACCCGCAGCCAGTAGAACAAGGCGATCTTATCCTGCACCACCATGAACGCCAGGGGCGTGTCGCTGAAGCGCTGCAGGTAGACTTGCAGGATGCCCGCGGCGGTCAGGAACAGGGTGATGAAGACGATGGAGACGGTCATCAGCCAGAACGACCACATCTCCAGCACCTGGGCCTGCTCGCCGTTGGCCTCCCGGCCCCTGAGGATGGGCATGGCGTAGGAGATGATCGCCAGGTTGATCATGACGTAGGCGCCGTAGAAGGCCATGTGGCCGTGGGCCGCGGTGATCTGGGTGCCGTGGGTGTAGAAGTTGACCGGCGACAGGGTGTGCAGGAAGCCCCATACGCCGGCGCCCAGGAAGGCCATCACCGCGGTGCCCAGCGCCCACAGGGTGGCGGCCTTGTTGGGGTGGTTGCGCCGGCGCTTGTTGACCATGTTGAAGGCGAACACCGTCATCATGAAGAAGGGAATCGGCTCCAGGGCGGAGAAGATGGAGCCCCACCACTGCCAGTACTCGGGGGTGCCGATCCAGTAGTAGTGGTGTCCGGTGCCGATGATACCGGTGATAAGGGTCATGGCGATGATGACGTAGAGCCACTTCTCGATGATCTCCCGGTCCACGCCGGTGACCTTGATCAGCACGAAGGCGAGGATAGAGCCGAGGATCAGCTCCCATACACCCTCCACCCACAGGTGCACGGTCCACCACCAGAAGTATTTGTCCTGCACCAGGTTGACCGGGTTATAAAAGGCGAAGAGGAAGAACACCGCCAGCCCCACCAGACCCAGTAGCAGGACCAGGTTGACCACGGTCTTGCGGCCCTTGAGGATGGTCATGCCGATGTTGAACAGGAAT
>JBDLKA010000250.1:0-1241 GCA_039714075.1 Candidatus Krumholzibacteriota bacterium
AGGACGGACATGGTCAATCCGAAAACGACCAACAATACGAAAACCGTGGCGGCGAAGGACATTGCCAGCTGATGGCGATGCACCAGTTTCCGCAGCTGGTAAAGGGTACTGGGCGGATGGGCCAGGATCGGCTGCAACGCCAGGAATCTTTCGAGGTCCTCGGCAAGGGCGGCGGCGCTGTGATAGCGCCGCTCCGGTTCCTTCTCGAGCGCTTTGAACACGATGGTTGTCAGGTCCGTGTCAATCCGCTCGGAAGTGGTGTCGTGTTTCAGCAGCGGCTGCGGTTCTTCTTCCCGGATCACCCGGGCTATGTCGAGGATTGACGCTTTCCGTGTATCGTAGGGAAGCCGGCCAGACAGCAGCTGGTAAAGGATCACGCCCAGCGAGTAGACATCGGCCAACAAATCGAAACCGCCCGGATCGCCGGCCACCTGCTCGGGGCTCATATAATCCGGAGTACCAATGATCTGGCCCAGGCGGGTCATCTGAGGCAGTTCGCTGGCAGCGGCCGTCGTAACCTTGGCCACTCCGAAATCGATGATCACGGGAAAGGGCCGGCCGTCGTGCAGGGTCACCAGCACGTTGGATGGCTTCAGATCGCGGTGGATGATCCCCTTCCGGTGGGCATGCTGCACCGCCCGGCACACGGTCAGGAACAGGCGAATCCGTTCACGCAGGTCAAGTCCGCTGCTCTCGCAGAAGTCGTTGACGGGAACCCCCCGCACGAGTTCCATGACGAAGTAGAGGCGGCCGCTCCGGTCGGCGCCGCTGTCGAGCACCTTGGCTATGTGCGGGTGGTCCATCAGGGCGAGCGCCTGCCGTTCCGCCTCGAACCTGGCCACGAGCTGCTCCGGGTCCAGGCCGGTCTTGACCAGCTTGAGGGCCAGCTCCCGCTGAACCGGCTCGGTCTGTTCCACGCGGTAGACAATCCCCATGCCGCCCTCGCCGAGCACACCGAGAACTTTGTACGGGCCGATCTGGTCAGGCACGGGACCAGCCGGACCGCCGGTAAGAGACGGGCCGAGCTCGGTCTTCATCAGGCCGGCCATTCCTCCGGTCTTGAGCACCTCGGGAACATCGGTTTCCGGCACCAGAAGAGCTTCGACCTTCGCCCGGAAATCGGCGTCATCACCGCACGCATCGGCCAGGTAGGCGTCGCGACCTTGTTCCGATATTTTCGGATGGGTGAGCAGGATTTCCTTCAGGCGTGCAAACAATTCGGGGTTCATGGACAGGCTCCT
>JBDLKA010000251.1:0-1164 GCA_039714075.1 Candidatus Krumholzibacteriota bacterium
CCGAAGGTCCGGCGCTTCCCCTCATCTCCCAATAGATCCGTCACGGCGGCCGTCAACTGTTCCACATCGGTAGGCGGCACCAAAAATCCGGTCCGCCCCTGCTCCACGATATCCGGCACCCCGTCGCAATCCGCCGACACCACCGGCACCCCCATGGCCATGGCCTCGACAATCACCAGCCCGAAGGCCTCCGAATGGGTCGGGAACAGGAACAGGTCCATGGCCCCCAGAACGTCGGGTACGTCGTCGCGGTAGCCGGTCAGGATCATTCGGTCCCCCAGCCCGGCGGCCTCGATCTTCTCCAGGATGGCGTTGGCCTCTTCGTCCTCGCCGCGGGTGGCTTCGCCGACGACCATGAACCGCGTGTCAGGAAAATCCGGCAGGACCCTTTTGGCCACTTCCAGGAACTGCAGATGCCCCTTGGCCTCCTGCAGCCGCCCCACGATGCCCACCACCAGTTCACCTTCGGCAATACCGAACTCCGCCCGCACCGTGGACCGCCGCCCGGCATCCGGCACGAACCGATCCATGTCGATCCCGTGATGGATGATCCCCACCTGGTCCGGCCGCAGCGGATGGGTCTCCAGCAGGTTCTTCTCGATCACCCTGGAAATGGCGATGACGTAATCGACGTTTCGATACAGGTAAGGATGAACGGGCAAATTCTTGGGCCGGATCGTCCCCACGTGCTTGTGCAGCACCAGGGGCGTGGGCTTGCTCCACTTCATGGCCGGCACCAGGGTGAACAGATCGCGCGAGTAGTCGGTGTGGACGATGTCGATATTGTTCCGGTTGATGTACCGCGACAGCCAGAAGGCCTTGAAGGGATGGAATTTTCCCCACAGGTCCAGCGTCACCGGCTCGAAGTCCATCTGCAACAGACGCTGGTGGATGGGACTGTTGGTGTAGCACACCGGATGAACGTCATGGCCACGATCGCGCAGCTTGGCGCTGATGGTGGCCATGCTCATTTCCATGCCGCCCCAGGAGCGGCTGGTGCAGACTTTCAGGATCCGCAATCCCACCGGTCAGTCTCCCAAGTTGATCAAGCGGTCATTTCTTCCCGGACGTTTTCTTGGTGGCGGTCTTTTTCGTCTTCTTTTTGGCTGTTTTCTTCGTCGGCGCCTTGTTGGCCTTCTTTGTCACCTTCTTGGCGGTCTTTTT
>JBDLKA010000252.1:0-1150 GCA_039714075.1 Candidatus Krumholzibacteriota bacterium
ACCAGTCCCGCCAGACCGCCGACCTGTGGGGCGGCCAGGGCTGCGCGAGCGGCGGCGATCACGCCGATCATGGCAATGGCGAACTGCACCAGGTCGGCGACAATCACGCCCCACAACCCGGACAGGACCGAGAAGCCGACACTGAGCAGGAAGCAGACGATCAGGGTCGTGCTCCGTTCCCAGCCCAGCAGGACATGAGCGATCTTGACGGCGGCCAGGGTGACCGATGCCATGATTACGGCGTTGAACACCAGGCCCAGGTAAACGGCCCGCACGCCGCGCACGGCAGCGGCGGGGCGGCCGCTGTAGCGCAGTTCGTAGAACTCGAGGTCCGTCAACGCGCCGCTGCGGCGCCACATCCGGGCGTAAAGAAAGACCGTCGCCATGCCGGTGATCAGGAAGGCCCACCAGGCCCAGTTGGCCGAGACGCCGCCCGAGCGCACGAGGTCGGTCACGAGGTTCGGGGTATCCGTGCTGAAAGTGGTGGCCACCATGCTGGTGCCGATCAACCACCACGGCGCCGACCGGCCGGAGGCGAAAAACTCGTCCGTTCCCCGGCCCGCGCGGCGGGCAAACCACAGGGCCGGCGCAAAGGCGGCTGCGAGGCAGGCGGTGACGACCCACCAGTCAAGGGCGTTCAGTTGCACGGTCTACTTCACTTCCATCTGTTCACCCGCACCTGCCACCGCCTGCAGGGGCAGCAATCCGGGGTTCACGTCCACGATCTCCCGAGGCCGATTCGTCTTCCAGGCCCCGCGTGTGAAATCAGGCACTTCAACGGAGGTTGATTTGTTGGCCACCGACTCGCAGCTCAGGGGAACCACCGAACTCCAGGCCGCCGCGTCGTACACGTCCTGGTCCAGGGGCAACCCGTTCTTCAGGCAGTAGATCAGTCGATAGTCCATGATGAAATCCATCCCGCCGTGGCCGCCCACTTTTTTGGCGATGTCGCCGATGGTTCTGGTCAACGGGTGCTGGTATTCGGCTTCGATTTCCTTCATCTCCTGGTCCTCGAGCCAGCGGTGCCCCTTGCCGTGCAGGGTGATGCCTTTGCGAGGCCACTTGCGGGCCATGCCCAGCGACCCCTGCACAAGGTGGATGCGACTGTAGGCGCGAGGTGTGCTGGTATCGTGCTGGACCATGATGGTCT
>JBDLKA010000253.1:0-1136 GCA_039714075.1 Candidatus Krumholzibacteriota bacterium
AGCTTCAGCGCCAGATGGCTGGCGTCGTGGGCGCCGCAGACGGTGCGCAGATAACTTTCCAGGGTGAAGATCTGAACCTCCACCGGGAAACGGTAGGCGGGGCCGCCGCCCTCGTCCTCGGTCAGCACGTCCACATCCCCCTTGAACACCTTGAATTCCTTGCTGCTGAAGGTGTTCAGAGAGCTGCCGCCGGGCCGTACGTTGAGGGTGTCGGTGACGTTGCGCCAGCCGAAGGGCGTGCCGACGCAGGAATCGAGCAGAACCAGAAGGTCGGTCAGGGCGTCGTTGTCGTTGACGATGAACATGGCCCCGATGATGTCCCCGATCTCGTCGGGATTGTTGATGCCCTTGCGGATCATCTTGGACAGCACCGAACCGCTGGTCTCCTGCCGCATGTCGCCCCAGCGGATTTTTTCGATCACCCGGTGGGAGCCGTCCACGATCTCGAAACTGATGGGCGTCACCGAACGCTTGAAGCGGCAGTTGTAGTAGAGGATGTCCAGGGCGATCGACCGGCGGCCGCTTTTCTTCTCCACGAAGGTGGATCGGAAATCCCAGCGCATGTCCCCATCCGCGGGGCGGGTGGTGTATTCGATATCGTGGCCGTCTTCGCTGATATGGTAGCCCACGGTCAGATCGTGGATCTGCCTGGTGTTCTTCCACAGGCCCTCGTTGAGGATCTCCTCGAAATGCGTTTTGTGGGTGGGGCCGTCCTGGATGATGCGGGACTGGTCGATCTGGATCAGCATCTGGGCGAGGCAGAGTTTGCGCCGGGCTTCGTACCGCAACCGTTCGCCCTCGCCGTGGATGGCGATTCCCATGAGGTCGCGCACGTCGTTGCAGTCGGTCACCAAAGGCAGGGGCAGGACGGCGGCCCGGTTTTCCGTGGGCAGAAGCTCGATGGTCGAGGCCAGGTAGATGTCCGCTTCACGCAGGTATTCAGCCGTGCGGACGACAAGATCGGCAAGGCTCGGCTCGCCGCAACTGTCGGCGACGTGGGGGTGGAAGATCCGGTCAAGTTCCTGCCGGTAGATTTCATCGTCCCGGACGATGCGGCGAAAGTTCAGGCGGGTCAGATACAGCAGGCGGGATCCCTTGGTCCCGAATTCCGGGTCCAAAAGAGGATGGGCGGTGTA
>JBDLKA010000254.1:0-1116 GCA_039714075.1 Candidatus Krumholzibacteriota bacterium
CACCCTGGGCGTTGTGAGGCACGTGACAGGCGAAGCACAGTTCCTGTGCCCCGGCGGAGAGGTCATGGTCCGACCCCGCCACACCGGCCAGCGCCACCATAGGCACCAGACAGCATGCCAGCACTATGGTTGTGGTGATGATCTTCTTCACTTTGGTTTTCCTCCTGTTAAAGGCCACTCAAATTGAGGAAGGGACAGGGCGATCCATCCCTTCCCTTCCCTCTATGGTCCGACGTCGTAGACAGCGACCTTGTTGGCTAATCGCTGTACCACTAACAGTTGGCCATCATTGAAACAAATCCCCCGGGGGGTCGTGAACTGCAAGTCGTCTTCCGCGGTGCTGAGGGCGGACTTGATTTCGCCCTCCAGGGTGAATCCCTGCATCATGTGGCTCATGGCGTCCGAGACCCAGACCATCCCTTTTCCGTCCGTGGCGATTCCCTTGGGGCGCCCGAACTGGCCGGCGGATTCTCCCACGCTGCCGAAGGTGTTGACGAAAGTCCCGTCGAGCTTGAATTCCTGGACCCGGCACGTGATCGGGCCCACGATGAAGACCCGGCCGTCGGGAGTGACGGTCAATTCGTCCGGGAAAATGAACTGTCCGGTCTCCACGCCTTTTTCACCCTTGGCCAAGATGATCTTGCCGTCGGCGGAGGTGACCAGGAACCGGTGGTTTCCGGTGTCGGTCATGACCATGCGGCCGTCGTCCAGAACGTGCAGCCCATTGGCCCGCAGGGGATTCATATCCTCCCCCGTATCCACCTGAATGCGGCGCAGGAACGTGCCGTCGGCACTGAAGACCTGGATGTCGTTCCGCTTGATATCGGAGACGAAGACCTGATCCTTGCCGTCGATGAACAGTGTGAAGGGGCTGAGAAATTCACCGTCGGGAAAATCGGCTGGGCTGCCCTCGATCTTCTTGCCGAAGGAGAACCTGTATTGTCCCGCGCTGTCGAAAGAGTGGACCACGGCGCTGAGAACGTCCGTGACGTAGATCTGGCCCTGGGAGTTGACGAAAACGTCGCTGGGCTGGTTCATGTCCTCGCCGTCGAGGGCCTGCATGATATCGAATTTGAAAGTCAGCGGGTAGGGCACCAGCTCGATCTTGGGTCCGCT
>JBDLKA010000255.1:0-1097 GCA_039714075.1 Candidatus Krumholzibacteriota bacterium
CTCGTGCCCGCGGTCCTGCCCTGCGGCGAGTGCGCGTTATGCCAGGGTGGTCATGGGCGTATCTGCCCGGCCCAGGTCATGCCCGGCAACGATCGCCACGGTGGATTCGCCACCCATGTGACGGTGCCCTCCCGATACGTGTGCCCGGTGCCTGAAGCAGTCATGGCCAAGCACGAGTTGTGGGAACTGTCGGTGGTCGCCGACGCCATCACCACGCCCTTCCAGTCGGTGCGCAGCTCGGGACTGGCCGCCGGTGATCTGGCAGTTTGCATCGGGGCCGGTGGGATCGGCATCCACGGGGTGCAGATCGCCGCCGCGGTCGGCGCCAAGGTCATCGCCCTGGACATCGACGACGACAAGCTGGCCGTGGCCCGCGAACACGGGGCCGACGCGGTGATCAACACGCGGGAATTGAACTTCAAGGAGATCAAGGGACAGGTGAAGGCGGCGGCCAAGGAACTGGGAGCGCCGCCGGTGCGGTGGCGGATTTTCGAGACCTCGGGGACCAAGCCGGGGCAGGAAACCGCCTACGGACTTATGAACCACGGGGCGCACCTGGCGATCGTGGGTTTCACCCTGGCCAAATCTGAAATCCGTTTGAGCAACCTGATGGCGTTCGACGCCACGGCGCAGGGAAACTGGGGCTGCGACGCGACCTTGTATCCCGAGGTGCTGGAGTGGATCGGGGACGGGCGGATCAAGGTTTCGCCGTTCGTGGAAAAGCATCCTTTGGAGGACATCAACTCGGTTCTTGATGCGGCACATGCGGGGACGCTGAAAAAGCGGGGCGTCCTGGTGCCGTGAGGAGCCGCTGTGTGCTTATTATTTTCGATTTAAAGACGGTGCCGCAAATCATCCGGTGACAGAAACAGGAATTTCCTTCCTTGTTTCGACATCGGCAAAAGTTTCAACTCCGACAGCTCAAGCAGATCATTGCGGGCCGTCTGGTAACTGACATTATGATACCTGCGATGGGTTTCGATCGTATAGAGGAAGCCAGGGTGATCGACGGCATGCCGAACGAGAGCCAATTGCCGGTGATTCAAAGCCAATCCTGCCAGGGCGGATTCCCTTAGTATTTCTTTCGTCCGTTGTGC
>JBDLKA010000256.1:0-1081 GCA_039714075.1 Candidatus Krumholzibacteriota bacterium
AAAAAGGTGCCAGGCACGCCATTCCGCCCTTGTAGACTGGGTGCCCGGAAGGAGGGGCGCAGTGCCGAGACCCAAGCGAGTGGTCGTAGAGGGGGGCGTGTACCACGTGTACAACCGAGTCGGTCGCGGCGAGCGGGTCTTCGACCAGACGGGTGCCGCGGCGAGGTTCGTGGAGTTGTTGGGAGAAGTAGCCGAACGGGACGACCTGAGCATCCTGGCGTGGTGCCTGATGGTGAATCACTACCACCTCGCCGTACGAACCGGTGCGGTCCCGCTCGACCGGCCCATGAGGAGTCTCCAGCAGCGCCTGACTCGAGAGAACAACCGCCAGCGCCAGGTGTCTGGTCCTTTGTGGCAGGGACGGTACCGAGCGAAGCTGGTCCAGGATCAGGACTATCTGTTCCAGCTGTTGGCCTACATCCATCTCAATCCGGTATCCGCCGGGCTGGTGGACGATCCGGCGGCCTATCGTTGGAGTGGCCATCGCGAGATCTTGGGCAAGGACAGGCACCCCATCGTGGACGTGGACGCGGTGCTGAGCCTGTTCGGCAAGACGCGCCGGTCAGCCCGTGCGGCCTACGTCCGCCGGGTGAAGGGTGCGGTCGACGAGGAGTGGCTGGGCGAGAGTCCTGGGGGGCTACCGTGGTGGCGCTTGGGACGCCCACCTCAGGGAGAGGATGACGATCCGGAAGCGGCGATCCGTGCGCGACAACGCCGCAGGGAACAGGGGCCGAAGTGGCGTCCATCATGGGACCCGGGCCAGTTCGTGGTGCGCGGAGCCGAGTGGCTCGGAGTGGACTTGGACGCGCTACGGTCCCGCCGTCGGGACCCGGAGCTGGTCCGTGCCCGCGAGCTACTCACCCTGCTCGGTGTCGAGCGCTATCGGCTGCCGCTGGTGGCCCTGGCTCGCGAGCTCGCCAAGTCTCCAGACGGCATGACCAAGGCGGTCGCGCGAGCCACCCGGCGAAGAGTCGACGACCCCAAGTTTCGTCGCAGGCTGGCCAAGCTGGACCGTCA
The DNA here is from genome assembly GCA_039714075.1 of Candidatus Krumholzibacteriota bacterium. Taxonomy (GTDB): domain Bacteria; phylum Krumholzibacteriota; class Krumholzibacteriia; order LZORAL124-64-63; family LZORAL124-64-63; genus JAGLCY01. The sequence goes on from JBDLKA010000256.1 coordinate 1,018, forward strand.
ACTGGCTCGCTCAGGAAGGTGACATCGGTGGCACAAAGGCGGAATGGCGTGCCTGGCACCTTTT
>JBDLKA010000257.1:0-1072 GCA_039714075.1 Candidatus Krumholzibacteriota bacterium
CAACCTCGACCTGGTCGTGGAACTGGATAAACCGCTCACCGCCGAACAGTACAACGCCATCTTCGCCGAAGCGGCCGAAGGCAGGTACAAGGGCCTGCTGGGTTACACCACCGAGCCCATCGTATCGAGCGACGTGATCGGCAACCCCCACTCCGGAGTGATCGACTCCCAGGCGACCCTGTCCCTGAACAACGGGCTGATCAAGAGTATCGTGTGGTACGACAACGGCTGGGCCTACGCCTACCGCCTGCTGGAAACCGCCAAGAAAATGGCCGGCCTGCTCGGCGCCGGGGAGGTCAAGTCATGAGAATCGCAATCAATGGATTCGGCCGCATCGGCCGCTCGGTTTTCCGGCTTCTTAACGCCAAGGAAGGGGTCGAGGTCGTGGCCATCAACGACCTGGCCGATTCCGAGGCCCTGGCCTACCTGCTGCGCCACGATACGGTGATGGGTCCCTTCCAGGAGACGGCCAAAATCGAGGGCGACGTCATGGTCACCCCCAAGCAGAGGGTGAAGATGACCGAGATCCCGCACCCCGCCGAACTGCCCTGGAAGGAAATGGGCGTGGATTTCGTGGTCGAGGCCACCGGCCGCTTCCGCAAGCGGGCCGAGATCGCCCAGCACATCGACGCGGGCGCCCGCAAGGTGCTGCTGACGGTGCCGGCGAAGGACGAGATCGACGCTACGATCGTCCTGGGGGTCAACGACGAGGACCTCAAGGCCGAGCACCAAATTGTCTCCAACGCCTCGTGCACGACCAACTGCCTGGCCCCGCTGGTCTACGTGCTGGACAAGGAGTTCGGCATCGAACACGGTCTGATGACCACGGTGCACGCCTACACCAACGACCAGCGGTTGGCCGACGTCCCCCACACGGACTGGCGCCGTTCGCGGGCCGCGGCCGAGAACACCATTCCCACCACTACCGGCGCCGCCAAGGCGGTGGGCAAGGTCCTGCCCAGGATGGCGGGGAAACTCGACGGCATGGCCATGCGCGTGCCGGTGCCCAACGGTTCGGTGGTGGATCTGGTGACGATCATGTCGCGTGACGTGACGGTCGACGAGGTGCGGG
>JBDLKA010000258.1:0-1030 GCA_039714075.1 Candidatus Krumholzibacteriota bacterium
CGATGCCGGGCACTTTGAGCAGGCTGGCGCGGCGCACCCGGGCCAGCTTGAGCAGTCCCTTGCGACAGGTCAGAAAGTTCAGGAACCACAGGTTGCCGACGTCCCGGGTGATCTCCAGAAGCCCTGGGCAGACGGCCTGAAGGTCGGCCTGCAGGGCGTTGGCAACCCGCCCCCGTTCGTTCACCAGCCGGCGTCGGCGTCGCGACAGGCGCTTGAGGACGTTGTTCTCCTCCGGCGTTGCCATGACTTCCTGCAGCACCGCGCCGGCCATCGGCAGGTGATCGCGGAGCTGGAACAGCTCCAGGGTCTTGCGGGTATCGATGCGGTCGCTCTTGGCCGCGGCCGGAAAGATCTCCTTGAAGCGGGCGAGCTTCAGATTGTTGACATTGAACAGCCGCCAGCCCCTGGCCCTGACCAGGCTGTCCAGCGGCCTGACGTGGCCGTTGTAGCCTTCCATGGCCACCGCAATCGGCACCGCATGGCGCCGACCGCAGGCCTCGACCCGGGCGAAGAACTCCCGGAACCCGTCCGCCGTATGCGGGATCTCGAATTCCTCCAACAGGCTGCCGTCCGACAGTCCGATGGCAACAGTGTGACAACGCGAGCCGACATCAACGCCGACACGAAGTTGCAGAGATACGGGGCTCAGCATGGATCGCTCCTTCAGCAAACAAGACCGTCCCTTCATCCTTCGGGTCTCGTCTACCTACAGAGCCACGATCGCCACAGCGACCGGCACCATCCCGGTTGACCCCTCGGATGATGCAGGTGACGGGGGCGGCACTTCAACACGGGTGAGCCCGGAAGCCCGGACCACTGACCCAAACGGCCACACCGCCGTCCGCCTCAGGCTAACCGCCGTTCACAGCACACGCCACCTGCGATTCAAGGAAAATCACCGCAGCAACAGTTACGGCCTCTCCTCACAAAATCCGATGGTAGACCCAACGCGGACATTAGAGATTACAGCTGGTCGTTGCGGCGGCGCGGCGCATCGCTTGCGCTCGTCCAGGCGTGACCCGGGCACGCG
>JBDLKA010000259.1:0-1025 GCA_039714075.1 Candidatus Krumholzibacteriota bacterium
TGGATTCGGATATCCTCGTCATCGGCGGCGGCATGGCTGGCTGCGGGGCCACGTACGAATCCAGGTACTGGGGGCGCGACCTCAAGGTAGTCTGCGTCGAGAAGGCGAACATCGAGCGCAGCGGCGCCGTCGCTCAAGGCCTGTATGCGATCAACTGCTACATGGGCATGCAGTGGGACGAGAACCAGCCCGAGGACCATGTCCGCTACGCCCGGAACGACCTTATGGGTCTGGTGCGGGAGGATCTGGGCTACGATATCGCTCGGCACGTCGACTCCACGGTGCACAAGTTCGAGGAGTGGGGCCTGCCCATCATGAAGGACCCGGAAACGGGTAGGTACCAGCGCGAGGGCCAATGGCAGATCATGATCCACGGCGAGAGCTACAAGCCGATCGTCGCCGAGGCCGCCCGCAAGGCCGCCTCCGAGGTCTACAACCGGATCATGGTGACCCACCTGCTGATGGACAAGACGAAGCCCAACCGAGTCGCCGGGGCCGTTGGCTTCAGCGTCCGTGACGGGAAATTCTACGTATTCCGCGCGAAGGCCGTCATCGTATCCGCCGGTGGTGCGTCGCACATCTTCAAGCCCCGTGCGGTGGGTGAAGGCATGGGACGAACCTGGTATGCCCCCTGGAGCAGCGCCTCTGCCTACGGGCTGCCGATCCTAGCCGGCGCCAAGATGACGCAGATGGAGAACCGGATCGTCCTGACCCGTTTCAAGGACGGCTATGGTCCGGTCGGCGCCTACTTCCTGCATCTCAAAACGTACACCGAAAACGCGTATGGCGAAGAGTACGAGTCCACCTGGTACGATCACACCAAGGAATTGGTCGGGGATTACGTCGATCGGCACCCGGTGCCGACCTGCCTGCGGAACCATGCCCTTCTGGAGGAGGTCAAGGCCGGCAGAGGCCCGATCCGCATGGTAACGAAGGAGGCCTTCCAGCATCCGCACATGGAGACCGTTGGCTGGGAGAACTTCCTCGGCAGGACGATCGGGCAAGCGGTCGTCTGGGCGTCGCAG
>JBDLKA010000260.1:0-1006 GCA_039714075.1 Candidatus Krumholzibacteriota bacterium
TGGAGTTGACCGGAAAGGCATCGGGGGTGACCCGCCAGACGATAAAGGGCTCAAAGGGTCTGGAGAGGCTCTCCACCACCTTCGTCACGCCGTCGAGCCCACCGCTGGAGACCAGCCATGGATAGAGGGTCGGAACCCAGATTTTCTGGAGAATGATCCCTGTGACGGCCATGGAAGAGCCGACGATCAGCGAGGTGAAGGCGCCGGCGGTGGTACCGCGCTTCCAGTATAGCCCGCCGACGATGCAGGGGCCGGAGCCGCCGGCCCAGATGGCGCCGGTAATGGCAAAGAACATCATGATGAAATCGATCTGGGCAAAGTAGAAGGAAAAGAGGAAGGCGAACACGGCCACCCCGGCAATCGTCCAGCGGAGCAGCCGCAGCTGCTGGTGCGGGGTCAGCGGATTTCCGCGGATGGGAAGCACAAGATCCTGCACAATGATGCTGCCCCAGGAATGCAGGTAGGTCGTATCGGTACTGATCAGCAGGAAGATGCACAGCGCGCAGAAAATCCCCATGATGCCCACCGGGAACATGTGGCGCAGCGCCACGGGAAGCCGCATCTGGCCAAAGATTGTTTTGAAGCTTTGGGCGGCGCCCACATCTTCCGACGCAATGGCCTGCCTGACGGAATCAGGCAACGGTTCCCCGGAATCCTCCGCCGCCGGTTCGTCAATATGGGAAAGAAACGTTTCGGTGGCTTCGCCGGTTTGGATGTAGCCGATACACTCCGGTTTAAAATCCGATCCGGCATCATCGGGCACCACATCCGCCACCACCTTGGCCGCCAGATCCCGGCGGCACGCATCCGCGCCGTCGGCAAACCGGGCATTGTTCAGGAAGGTGTATCCGGAAACGGCCAGCAGCACGATCACCATCGTCGTGAACCCGGCGCGCCACATGCCCAGCACACCGCCCATCTTCTGCTCGTGGGCATTGAGCGCGGCCACGTTGTAGCCCTGGTTGCCGGACCACGACATCCGGTTGACCACGTTGGCCAGAATGCC